>VFJV01000164.1 GCA_009885895.1 Gammaproteobacteria bacterium | reverse complement strand
GAACCCGCGACCCCCGGCGTGACAGGCCGGTATTCTAACCAACTGAACTACCACTCCGCAAATAAACTCTTTTGCTGTAACTGGTGGGTGCTGAGGGTCTCGAACCCCCGACCCTCGCCGTGTAAAGGCGATGCTCTACCAACTGAGCTAAGCACCCGCTTTGTCTACAAACAAGAGACGCCATTTATACCAAGCTCTCCAGCCTGCGTCAAGGTATTATTTCCCTTTTTTGAATTAAAAAGGGAAATATCCGCCGTTCTAGGCCTAAGTTGCACAATGTCTGACTAGGAACCCTTGTTTTGGTCTATACCAGCAATATGATATACTGCCCCAAAACAGTAGGATAATCAACATGCCCTTAGTCGCACCACTGCCCCAATTTCCCCTTTTCTATTGTGTAAAACACCCTTTAATTGCTCATAAATTATCCTTGTTACGCGATAAAACAACGCCAGCAAAAATTTTTCGCGAATTGGTGTCCGAGGTAACACTATTGATTGCTTATGAGGCAACCCAAAACCTTGAGTTAAACCAAGTTTCCATTACTACCCCCTTAGAAACCATGCTCACGCCCATGCTCAAAGACCGATATCCCGTCATCGTGCCTATTCTACGTGCAGGCCTAGGAATGACCGAAAGTTTTTTACAACTCATCCCTGAGGCTAGAATTGGCCACATAGGCTTATATCGCGATGAAGAAAGCTTGCAACCCAAACAATATTATTTTAAAATTCCGCGCAACAGTGAAAACAGTGCTTATTTTATTTGCGACCCTATGTTGGCCACAGGAGGCTCCACCACTAAGGCCATTAGCCTACTAAAAGAACGTGGTATACGCCATATCACCTTAGTATGTTTGGTCGCAGCACCCGAAGGGGTTCAGGTTGTGGCATCGGCACATCCGGATGTTACGATCTACACCGCCTCCTTAGACCGGCAGTTAAACGAACAGGGGTATATTTTACCCGGCTTAGGCGATGCGGGTGATAGAATATTTGGAACAAAATAATATGACAACCTCTTTATCGCTACCTAAAGACTGTCTGCAACGTTTTATCTTTAAAGACCTACACTTACGCGGGCAGTGGATCCATTTAGACCATGCTTATAAAGCAATCCAATCTATACACCCCTATCCTATGACGATACGGATGCTCATTGGTGAAGCCTTAGCAGCCAGCGCCCTCATTTCCAGTGCCTTAAAGCACGAGGGCCGTACTACCTTGCAAATCGAAGGGCCAGGACCTATAAAATTACTGCTAGCACAATGCGACCATTTGTTTCATTTGCGTGGGCTTGCCAAATGGGACGAAGACATTGATCTTTCTTCCGTCACGACCTTATTTTCTGAAGCCCAATGTTTAATCAGCATTACACAATCGGCTACGCAGGAAACGTATAACGGCATTGTGCCCTTAGAATACGATACTTTAGCGGCCTGTTTGGAAAGCTATTTTCAACAATCCGAACAACTGCCCACAAAATTTTATTTTGCCTCAACCCATGAACGCATCGTTGGCCTAATGTTGCAAACCTTACCCGACAATAGTATGACGGCAGACATGTGGCAACACGTCACCTGTTTAGCCGATACACTAACGCAGCCCGAATTATTAACGGTGCCACCTATGACCTTAATGCATCGCTTATTTCACGGCGAAAACATGCAATGGTTCATAGAAACCCCCGTTGAATTCAAATGTTCTTGCTCTAAAGAAAAAAGTGAAACAGCGCTCATCACTTTTGGTGAAAAAGAAGCCATGGATGTCTTTAACAGTACCACCGCCTTAGTGGTGAATTGTGAATTTTGCAATCAAAGTTATGCCTTCGATAAAATTGATGTTTACCGTATTTTTCATCCATCGCCAGACTCAGCACCATCTTCACTACACTAGGACACCGTATGATTACATTACAGGAACACAATGGCTTTAGTGAAAAATTAATAGCCGACCTTAAAATATTGGTTGAGCATTGTAAGACTGCAGACCGATCTATTCCCATGATCTACTGGGATGTGCTTAAATCAAAGCGCGAGGCCCCCGGCGATTATTGCTTATATCAATATGACAAAATGATTGGCTATTTGAGCACATTTAGCTTTGAAGAATCCCTCTTTGAAGTCTCATTTGCCATACATCCTGATTTTCGAAACCAAAGTTTATTTGAAGAATTGTTTGACTATGCGCGGGATCGACTCCAGACATTGCAGTATACTGCGTTGTTGTTATCCACGGGGACAAAAGACACCTCCTTAACAAACACCTTTACTCAGTTAGGCGCAAAAATAACTCATAAGGAATATATTTTAAGGCGAGATAATATTGCGGCGGAAGAAATCTGCGCCTCCGATCCCATTGAATTGGTTCAGGGGGAAAAGGAAGATGCATTCCGCTTTGCCGAAGTCCATGCGCGTTGTTTTGGCTCTGAACTGGACTTGATGGAAGAGCGTTTTAGCAAAACCATAGGCATGCCCAATAGACGTTGTTTTCTAGCCCAGCACCACGGCCATGTCATCGGTGCCTTGCATGTGCGTATCGATAGTGGTCATTCCGCTTGTTTTCACGATGTCAGCATTATCCCCGAAAAACAAAATTTTGGCTTTGGTTTGCAACTACTCCGGTTAGCCTTAAATACCCTCATTGCAGAGGGTCAAAAACAATTTCATATTCTCGTTGCGGCAGAAAATAAAAGAGCCTTAAGACTCTATGAGCGTTGCCATTTTACTGAGACACAATCCTATCAATTTTGGCGCATGGATAAGCATTTTATCTTTCCGCCGCATTATACTATCCCTAAAAGAAAACATTAAGAAGCATACACGCTGTCTTTAACATCAGAACAAAGAAAAATCATTACCTTAGCTTCCTTGGGGGGTATGCTTGAATTCTATGATTTTACCCTCTATGGGTTATTTGTGATTTATTTTGCCGAGCAATTTTTCCCTAGTCAAAATGAATTTTTGGCGATTATGGCGAGTTATTCTGTTTTTGTTTTAGGATATAGGGCGCGCCCCCTAGGTGGAATTATATTCAGCCATCTGGGGGACGAGATAGGCCGAAAAGCCGTTTTAATTTTAACCATGGTTTTTAATGGGCCTCGCCTCTTTGGGTTTAGGGCTTTTGCCTACTTACGCCACTATAGGCATTTGGGCAGCACTTATCGCCTTACCCCTATTTGCCATTGCTCAAGGCGCACTGCTATCTTTACCGCTCATGATTTTAACGGATTTATTTCCAACACCGATCCGTTTAACGGGTGTGGCTTTATCTTATAATATAGCGTTTGTGCTGTTTGGTGATTTAACGCCTATAGTCGTGATTGCACTCATTGAATACACACAAAGACCTTAGGCTACGCCCTTTATAGCGGCTGCTGTGGTTTCTATTATCACTTTATTGGCCTTAAGGATATATACCCGTCGTGTTTAAACGGCCTATCCCGTCAGCTTATGCCGAGCAGCTGGTTCTTCTTGAAATCCGGATGGTACTTTAAATAAGCATCATAAAAACGATGCTGGAGCACGTTTGGCAGAAGTTCATGTACGTTGCTTTGATTCCGATCTAGACGTGATGACAGAGCGCTTTACCAAAAGCATCGCCATGTCCAATAGACGCTGCTTTCTGGCCTTGCATCATGGCAAAGTCATGAGAGTAACGCTTTAATCTATCGTGAAGGCGGGCCCCCGCGCCCGCCCTATCTAAAGCAGACACAGGTCGGCCTCTACGAAGAATACTCTTTTTATTTTCCGTTAGAGGGTGCCGATGACTGGCTTTCGCCTATCCCCGATTTTATACCTGTCCTTATTGATTCAAAAAAAGCTGTTCGGCCATGTACTTTTCCTATTAGTCCCTTCTTGTTATTAGAGCCGCTTGGATCTTGTGTATTTCCTGAAAGGCTCTTAACCTTTTCTTCATTACGACGCGAATAAGAATAAGACAATGCAGAGTAAGCTAAAAATATAGCTCCTATTGCTGTCCCTGCTACTAGAATTCCTATTGGACCAGTCAATACACCCGCAACTACGGCTGCTGTCGCTAAACCTAGTATAACTGTCGTGCTCACACCCGCTATACCCGTAGTCAGTGCAATTGATTTTTGTGCTCCAGCCCAGAACCTATCGCTATCACATAGTTTCGTCAATTTTGTTACTTGGCTAGAATAGTCATTAAGGGCCTTATCTCTAGCGTCTTGAGAAGCCGAAGCATTATTCATTACAGAAAGTGCAGCATTGACGGCAAGAATGTAACTTTCTTTTAGGCCCTTTGGAATATAAGCGTTATCCGCAATCTGATTACAAATATCAAGCACATTACCTAGCTCAGTTTGATTAGTCTTGGGGCCCTCCTTAGAGCCGGTTTTTTCTTCACAAAAACCTTTAATACTGTCAAGAGCTTTTCTCAAATCTAAAACCTCAGTCACATTTTCTTTTTTTATTCCGTCTGCTTTATTTTCAGGGTGTCGACGTGAGCTCTCAAGAATAGTCGCATCTACTGTCTTAGTACCTTCTTTTTCAAGCTCTTCTTTCTTAGGCTCCTCTTCTTTCTTGAGACCTTTTGCCTTGGCCCTTTCTTTAGCTGAAGCAATTATATTTTCTGCTTGTTGCACAACCCCCTTGTGCGCTGGATCTGACTCTGAAGTTAAAGAAAATATCTCTTTTGCTGAGCGTAAAATTTCTTCGCGCCTTGGGTTCGATGCTGACATCGCTTCTGCCGCACGCACTCCTAATTCAGCTAAACGATAGGCGGAAATATGTTCTATGGGGAATTTAACTTGCACAATCCCACCATTTTCTATAAATGAAACCTCTACCTCTGACTCAATAAATTTAAAATAAAGCTTGCCTTCTTCACGCTCTTCTTTCTCACGCTCTTCTTTCTCAATCTCTTCTTTTTTAGGTTCTCCCTTTTTCGCATTCTCTATCTTTGGCACCTCTGCTTGTTTTTTACGTGCAAGAATACAAGATAGCTCGTTATCTGGATGCTGGCCGGCAATGCCAACAAAAGCTTGTGTTTTTGAAAAATCTTCCAGCGTTGGTATAATACAGATTAGTGCCTCTTCTGCTAGCAAAGTCATTTCTCGAAGCAATTCCAGCTTTGTCAACCGATTCAGTCTATCCATCTCAGACGAAAAGCCACCTGACTTTCTATCGCCAGGAAATTTAAACTCAAGAATTTTAGAAATAACATCTTTTCGTTTAATATTTTTATTTATGCTTTTTATTCTATTAGCATCTCCTTCCCCCACGCCAACCTTATAAGGTTCTGCTTTGCGCGAAAAGTCGGAAACAATTTTCAAAAAATTCACTGCCGCCACTACTTTCTTATTTTCTTTTTGCTTTTGTCTTATATACTGATTGAGCGGATCCTTTTTAAAAATGCCTTTTCCTCGGAATAAAGCTTGCAATGAATTATCCGAAACAGCGGGAGACCTATACATATTTTTTAAAGTGTCTAGTTCCAGCTCGTTATCTTTTTTAAATTCGTTATAAAGAGAAAGGCGTTCTTGCATCTGTTTAACAATAGAATTATCTTTTTGCACCTCGCTCATAACCCCTATAACGCGCGAAAAATATTGAAACGCTTGCAGCTCTAATTGCTCATTGCAAAGATACGCTCTTGCTGTGGCACCCATAGCATTAATTGCAGATATCGTCTCTAGAAACATATCCGCATCAGAGTCTCGCTCTAGAGCATGATTTAGAATTGGGCCCAACGTATTTTGAATGATTCCTCGTTGTATGGAATCCACCTCAATCTCGGAACTAAAGAATACTTTCAACTTTTCGGCACGCTCTGCTCCACCAAAAATATCGGCATTGTCGGTAAAGAAATTATCTCCTTTCTTTTTTATCGCATCCAAAAACAAGGGCAATGACTCAAAATAAGCTTTTGCTTCTTCCCCGATTAACTGCGATAGCTTAAGAATGGTGCCTTCTGAAGCTGCTTTGGTTTCAGTCTTAATCTGAACTAAAATATCTGCTAAAGGTTTATATGGATTAGGCGGGATACACCCCTTAAGTGCCGTTAAACCTTCACTCGTTTCTTGTACAGCAGAAATCGCGTCCATCGCCTCTAGAAACATATCCGCATCAGAGTCTCGCTCTAGAGCATGATTTAGAATTGGGCCCAACGTATTTTGAATGATTCCTCGTTGTATGGAATCCACCTTAATCTCGGAACTAAAGAATACTTTCAACTTTTCGGAACGCGTTGCTCCACCAAAAATATCGGCATTGTCAGTAAAAAAATTATCTCCTTGACTTTTTATTGCGTCTAAAAACAATTTCAGCGCCTCAGAATATTTATCGGCTGATAGTTGACTAGATGCATTGGATAGATTAATCGCTACTCCTGATAGCGCGCTGTCGTTTTGGTTTTTTGCGCCTTGAATGCTACGCATAGCATTTGTTAAGGACTGATATGGGTTGGGACGAATAAACCGCCTAAGTTCCTCAAGATTCCCCATAAATTCTTGGGTTAATTTTTCTTTTTTTGGTCTAAGCAGCGCTTCTAAAATAACGAGCTGCTTAGATAACTTAAAAATTTTATTAGCGTGCTGACTCGCGAAATCGCTGCTGCCATAGAAGGCATTCAATTGATCAAAATGCCCCTCAGAAAAAGAATTTTCTTCTTTTTTCATAAATGCATTTATACCCTCTATGTCCGATACACCTTCCAAGTCTTGCAAGCAGGAGCGTATGGTTGCGCGTAAGAAAATAATAAAATTCTTACTCTCTTCCTCTGTTATTGCATCAAATTTCTCTGATTTCAGCATGCCATCTAGGCTCTTAAGAAGGGCAACCAGTTTGGCTGTTTCCTTTGCCAGCTCTTTAAACTGTAATTTGTATTTAGGAGTATGGAGCACTTTAGAATCTATGTCCAAAACCACTGTCTCTTTAGATGGTTCACAATAAATATCGCCAACCTCGAGACTGTCATCTAAAACTTGACTAGGATTGGGTACCAGGCTTTGCAGCGCGCTCACTATGGAAGAAGCGCGCACTAAAACCCTTGTTTTATTTTCTTTACGGAGATCTCTTTCCTTCATACGGAGATCTCTTTCCTTCACAAGATCATTAAATCTAGAAGCATCGTTTTTAACATCGGTTAGAATTTTGCTTATGGTAAATCCTGCGATTTCATCTTCTTTAGAGTTACCCAAGAAAATTCCTACACAATTTTCAAGAATGAGGGCTTTACGTGTAATATATTGAGCACCCAATTGAGCAAGTTCTGACCTTCTAGTAAGATCAGGCACACTTTGAGATATATCGCGTTTTTTTTCAAAAGCAGAATAGCTACTGTCCATATGGCCAGGATCTTCTCCAAAATAGATTTTGAGTTCGTTCAATTTCTCTACCGCAGCAGCTTTATTCTCTGCCATCACATCTTGTGCTTTTTTTAAACAGCCCTCATAATAACTTTTCTTCTTTTTTAATTCCTCTATTTTATTTTTATTTTCTTTTAATTGCGCCGTTTCATCTTCTTTTCCTCTAGGCCCTTCGATTTCAGGCTCTAAGTCTAAAATTTCACTTTCTATAGAACGGATACTATCTTCATGTTGACCCACATTGACTCTAGCTCTGAAAAAGTTGACAGTCGCCTCACAACAAAACCCACAGTGATGAGCCATATCGTCAAGTGCTTTTTTGTCTATTGCCACTTCAATTTTTTTTGACTCCACTTTGGCAAAAATATTTTGTAAAGATAATAACTTTACATTGAACTGAATCACCTCTTCACGAAGATCCGCATCCTCATTCTGCTTCTTGATACAATCAATCCACTCATCTCTGTTAAATCCAATCTTCACACATTCAGCTATACTTTCTACCTGGAGTCTTTGCTTCTTAATTAAAGACTCTAGATCTGCATTGAAACTGAATATAAACGCATCTGTATCTTCAGGCAGTAAAGATAGAATTTCTGGTTTTTGTAATAGTTCGGATAAGTCTTCCAAAAAGGCTAAAAATTTTCTTTCTTCTTTGAAAATTTCCAGCAGCTGCGATCTAACTTCATTATTGTTGGTATGGGGGGTAGTTATGCCTTTTAGATTTTGCCCGGCACCGACAATTGCTCCCACTGTTTTTTCTGACTCTGACATATGCTTACCCTCACTCTCTTTTATTTCGCTATTGTTTATATTCTGGATGATTTCAAAATCATCTCTCAAAAGCATTATAACTAACGAACATTAAGGTTATATTAGGGGTAGGTTAAAACAAACATCTTTTTAATAATTTTTTGTTTATATTTTGTAAAAAGTAAATATTCGACGAACCCCGGCCCTTGAACAGTAAAATAATGCAATTATTTTCAATAAAGTAGCTAAAAATGCGCGACACGGCGTAAAAAAATACGTAAGTATTCGGCGAACCCCACCTAAAATTGTTTATATTCAATGGGTTATTATTTGGGCGGGTTTTTAACCCATTGATTTTAATGGGAAAATATGGGGTTAGACGAATATTTGCAAAAATACGGTATAAGTATTGGATGACCAATCATCCCATACAAGCCATACAGTCCGCCTCGTCGCGGGCAGAGTCCGCCGCTTTGCCGCCTAGCTGTGCGGTGCCGGTAATGCTTATGCTAGCCTGCTTATGCTAGCCTATGAAGAATGATTGTGAAGCAATCCAGTTGCAAAACGTCAATACGGGTATGAATAAAATCATGTGTTTGCAATATACTATGTCCGTATCTAGATCGACCTAGATTGCCACGCCGACCGTTGCTTACTCTGTTTCTACGCACGCGTTTTATCTAAAACGGTCGCTCGCAATAACGGTACGGTTATTTTCGAGCGCTCGAAATAGTCTCAAAGGGAACGATCACCTCTAAAGTACGCCTGGATTAAAGGGCATAAAGAGGCATTTCCTTTTGAGCTGAGGTGCCCGTTGCTAGAAATCGGGCGTAGTGGCTATTATGAATCTGGCTCGAAACATGCGCTGCCTATTTCTATACTCTTCGCAGTTCTCTGTTGCCTTCGCCCATCTCGCCCTAGTATATGACAGAATACGTCACTCCTGAGGCTCGAGGACTAGTCTTCTACCCTAAAAATCAACTGCTATAAGTATAT
>VFJV01000062.1 GCA_009885895.1 Gammaproteobacteria bacterium | reverse complement strand
TTGGCGATCTAGAAAGCCGTTCGGTGCGTGAAAAAGTATTGGCGGGTGGTCCGCGTATCGATGCGCGTGCATTGAATGCCATACGTCCTATCTCCATACAAACGGGTTTCTTACCGCGCACACATGGTTCGGCCTTGTTTACCCGCGGTGAAACGCAGGCTATAGTCGTCACCACTTTTGGTACGGGTAAAGATGCGCAGTTAATAGATGATTTAGGCGGGCTGCGTAAAGAAAGCTTTATGTTGCATTATAATTTTCCTCCGTATTCCGTAGGCGAAGTGGGCATGATGAGCTCTCCTAAACGTCGCGAAATTGGGCATGGTAATTTAGCGCGTCGCGCTTTAAATGCCGTATTACCCGATCCGCAGACCTATCCTTACGTATTGCGTGTGGTGTCGGAGATTACCGAATCCAATGGTTCTAGTTCTATGGCCAGCGTTTGTGGTGGTAGCTTGTCCTTAATGGATGCCGGCGTGCCTATTAAAGCGCCTGTAGCGGGTATTGCCATGGGTTTGGTGAAAGAAGGCGAGCAATTTGCCGTACTAAGCGATATTTTGGGTGATGAAGATCATCTGGGTGATATGGACTTTAAAGTAGCGGGAACGTCCGCGGGTGTTACAGCCTTGCAAATGGACATTAAAATAACGGGCATCACTGAAGAAATTATGCGCGTGGCTTTGGCTCAAGCCAAAGACGGTCGACTGCATATTTTAGGTGAAATGGCTAAGGTGTTAACTTCACCGCGCACTGAAATGTCCGATTACGCACCGCGCATGACGACCTTGCAAATTCCTATTGATAAAATTAAAGACGTTATTGGTAAGGGTGGGGTAACCATTCGTGGTTTGATTGAAGAATTGGGTGTAACCATCGATATTGACGATGCTGGTATCGTGAAAATAGCCTCCGTCAGCGGTGAAGCGGCCAAAGAGGCGAAACGTCGCATCGAATTGCTGACGGCTGAAGTTGAAATCGGTCAGAATTACGAAGGCAAAGTGGTTAAGATTGCCGATTTTGGTGCTTTTGTAGCGATTCTTCCGGGTAAAGAAGGTTTGGTGCATATTTCACAAATTACCAATGAACGCGTAGAGAATGTCACCGATGTTTTATCTGAAGGTCAAATGGTGCAAGTTAAAGTCTTGGAAATTGATAGGCAAGGACGTATACGTTTGACGATGCGAGATATAGCGTAACCTGCTATTTATAAGGGCGGCTCGCGAGCCGCCCTTCCTTACGCAACACAGGAAATTAAACATCATATGTTATATCCCTGGTTAAAGCCGTATTTACAACAACTCCCATCCAATAGATTGCTGTGGCCACAAGCGTTATTGCTCGCGGGAGCGGCCGATCTAGGCGGCATGGATTTAGCCCAACATTGGGCTGCTTTCTTGTTATGTCATACTCCTAAAGAACACAGCGCTTGTGGGCACTGTCAAAGTTGCCATTGGTTGCAAGCAGGACATCATCCCGATTTTTTCAGGCTCATTAAAGCGGAAGACGAAAAAGTCATTAAAATCGATGCCATTCGTGAACTTATTGCGCGTTTAAGCAAAACAGCGCATAGTCAGGCGGCGCAAGTGATTTTGATCTCGCCCGCAGACGCTTTAAATACGGCAGCGGCCAATGCTTTATTGAAGTCACTAGAAGAGCCCAAAGCATGCGTACATTTTCTGCTAGTCGCCACACAGCATTTAAGCTTGCCTAAAACCATACTGAGCCGTTGTCAAACCATAGTATTACGCGCGCCAACGGCACAATCGTTGGCTTGGTTGAAAATGCAATTTAGCGACAAGACGGAAAATGACTTGCATCAGGCGTTGCGCTCAGAGCGAGATTTGCCTTTAGCGGCAGCACGGGCGTTAACACAAGAAAAGACGCAACAATCAGATGCTTGGTTAGACGATTGCGTGGCGGTGGCATTACAACAGCAAAATGCCATATTGGTAGCCCAAAAATGGGCGGGGATTTTAAAAGAGCAAGAATTACGTGCCACGGCGTACTTTTTCCTAGACGTGGTGCGTTATAGCGTGACGCAAGATCATGTGTTTTCTATTTATGATACTAAAACACAGCTAATAGAACAATTGGCTGCGCGTTTTTCCTTGAATAAAGCCTTAGCACACTGTCAATCCCTATGGGATTTGTACGCTGAAAGTCTGCAGAATTTTAATCTCAATTTCCAGCTGGCCTTAGAATGCAGGTTGTTGGCTTTAGCTGAAGAGTAGAGTATAAGCTAAAACGTAACTACTCGCTCCCTTTGACGCTATTTTCGCGCTAACATAATCTGCTCTATAGGCGCGAGTGGTTACGCTAAAATTTTAAATAATTCGAGATTACGCGTTCTTTTTGACCGGTCATTGTGAGCAAGCGAATAGCTGGGCAATAATATATTCCCTGTACGATGGAGCTTAGGTGCTAACTGAGTTACACAGAATAACACGAGCGCAGTGTGGCAAGCCATGAAAATGTATCATGACTTGCACATTTCCCGTATTATTCGTGATGAATACGCAGCAGCTGCTTCTGGTGCATACAAGGATATTCTAGGCAAGATGGAGTGCGCTTTAGAACAACAAGAAAAGGCTAACGGCATTTCTTTTAGGCGCCTTAAGAAATAGCATAAGCTCTAATTCTTTTGAAAGGCGAGCTTTATGCTGGGCCTTTTTTTTGCGTTATAATTATTTTTTTGCTAAGCTAACGGTATTCGCATTTTGGAGCCGCTATGAGCATTAATATTACAGACATTGAATACAGCGCAATCAATCAACCCAATCACTTTTCAATTTCCTTTCAAGATAAAGTAGCACTGTATAAACACTACATGCCGTTTATACAAAATGGGGGTTTATTTGTGCGCACGCTAGAGAAGTTCTCCTTAGGCGATGCGGTGGCTTTATCGGTGCAAGTGCCTGATGGCAGCGATAAGCACAATATCACAGGCCGTGTGGTTTGGATCACGCCAGAATCGGCCCAACGTGGTTTACCTGCGGGCATAGGAGTGCAATTTGCATTGGATGAAGCTGCGCCGTTGCGCAGTAAAATAGAAGGCTATTTAGCGGATATGCTACACTCGCAGCATCCTACCGATACCTTATAGAGCTTTTTATGGAAAACACGATAATTTGGGCAGACAGCCACTGTCATTTGGACCAATTGGATTTAACGCCTTTCGATGGAAAATGTGAAAATTTCTTTGCACGCGCCAATAGCGTAGGCGTACGTCATTTTTTAGATGTGTGCATAGATGAGGACAATCTAGACGCAGTCTGCGCGGCAGCTGTAGCCTATCCTTTTGTCTGGTGCAGCATAGGCATTCATCCGAATACCGAATTAAAGACGGAAATCAGTGTAGACACTTTGTGTGAATGGGCAAGTCGTCCGAAAGTGGTGGCCATAGGCGAAACGGGTTTAGATTATTATCGTAGCCAGGGCGATTTAGATTGGCAAAGGGCGCGTTTTAGGCGGCATATACAAGCCGCCATTACCATGCAAAAGCCACTCATAGTCCATAGCCGCGATGCCAACGAGGATACTATCAGTATTTTACGGGAAGAAAATGCAGCCAAAGTGGGTGGGGTATTGCATTGTTTTGCGGGGGATTTAACGATGGCCAAAGCGGCCATAGACATGGGGTTTTATGTTTCTTTTTCAGGGGTGCTCACCTTTAAAAATGCCGTGGTTTTGCAAGATATTGCCCGCCAGCTGCCCTTAAGCCATTTGTTGGTTGAAACCGATTCACCTTATTTAACGCCAGTACCGCATCGAGGAAAGGCCAATTATCCCGACTTTGTGCATTACGTAGGGGAAAAATTGGCCGAATTGCAAGAATTGAGCGTAGACACAGTCGCCGCGCAGACGACGAAGAATTTTTTTGAGTTGTTTAAAGTACAGCATTGAGAACGTGCAATTCAATAATAACATAAATATAATAATCTATATTGCATATTATTTAAGAGCGGAAAAATAACACGGATGATTCGCTGAAAAATGGGGGGAGACATGGAGTTAAATACAACAGATAGCGCATTGCATCATAAAAAATGACACTACCTAGGGTCTGTTGCATCATATAAAATCACACTACTTCAATGTGAAGATTACCAATATGAGGATATAAAATGACCAATTCCATCTTAGCAAGAGGCGGCGTAGAATCACATTATTAAATTGAGAGGGAACCCCTCTTCGCATTTGATTTTTAGGGGGTGTTGCCTACGCGCTCGCCCTAGTATATGACAGAATACGTCACTCCTGGGGCTCACGAGCTAGTCTTTTACCCTAAAAATCAACTGCTATGAGGTGCATATTAAGCCTGCACTTGGATTTTTATTGTCGGTATGAGTTTAAGCCGAGGCTGCTGCCATTGGTTTACTGGCAGCGCGATAGCTTTCTTTTGGCAGCAAACAGCGCAATATAGCCGTGCGATCCGTCTGTTTTTCCCGTGAGTCGCTTACTTCCTCCATGGCGATTTCTAGGGCAAAACGGTGATCGTCTGCAATTTGCTGTTGTTCCTCAGGCGATAATTTTTGTATGCGTTGTTTTTCCGCGTTAAAATCTTCAACCATTTGCTCCGGCGTTCTTTGTAAAGCAATAGCCTGAAGAATGCTTTTTTGAAGCTGAGTGGCTTTTTCTTTTTCAGCCTGCTTTTCAGCACCCGTGTTGAAAAAAGCAGGTGGTTTAGACAAAGATGCCTTGCTATCCGATTTAACTGTCTCAGGTATCAAGAGGGTAGATGCAGCAGGAGCAACTGCTTTGGGCTCAAGAGCAACTTCTGGTTTAAGTGCTGCATAGAGGGATTGAGCAAAGGCGTTATACAGGCAATTGCCATCGCCACGTGTTCCCGGAGGCACAAACCAGTGCACATTAGATTGATTATAAAGGTGTACTAGTGGCCTAATGTCTGTGTCGCTGGAGGCGCGATGTACGCAAAAAGGTTCGGCTTCATATCTTTTATCGTTAATACTGCTCACAGTGACATCCACATTAAATAATTCGCCCAGCGCGGCAAGTTCAATGTAGCTGCCCCAAACGCCATTACGGGACTGCTTATTTAAGTAGCCTTCCCAACTTGAAGCATTCAGGACTCCCCCTGTGGATCCATATTCAGCACGAAAACCACGTGCGAGCGGGGTGTTGGCTGTTTTGAGGTGCTCAATGGCGCGTTTACGCAATTCTGATTGCAGGAGCCCTTGCACAGAATCGCGGTTGCTTTGGATAACCTGTTGATATAGCGCGACTCCCAGTGTATTTTGTATAAAATGGGTTGAACAGCTCATAATATTGACCTCGTTATGACATTAATGGTTCCTAGTATACCAAAGCGTGACTTTAAAAGCAATGTTTTGCTTAAAAAACCAGCGGCTCTCGGCTAAACGAAGGCAAGCAAGGGAGGCAAGGATAGAAAAACGATATGCGCAAAAGTCCTTTGGCCTATTTTTAGCCAATTTTTATAGAGTTTGGCATGGTTCAAAACCGGTGTACACAGCCTTTAGCGGGTAGTCCATATTAAGAACAATCATCGAGCAAGAAATTGGTTTATAATAGAACAACTTACCTCTTCAAATAATAAGGACTATTAGAATGGCAGCCCACAAGAAGGCCCGCACAAAGCGGGTTGTGTCGCAAAAAGTTCTTAAAGCTGTTTAGGCCTTTAGGCGCATTTGTCCTAGACGCAACTATCCTGCTAAAGCATAAAACTGCTCGTACACCGGGCTATT
>VFJV01000030.1 GCA_009885895.1 Gammaproteobacteria bacterium | reverse complement strand
TCGGCGACGGGCTCGGCGACGGGCTCGGCGACGGACTCGGCGACGGACTCGGCGACAGCGACGGGCTCGGCGACGGCGACGGCGACGGGCTCGGCGACGGGCTCGGCGACGGGCTCGGCGACGGCGACGACGGGCTGCGTGCCTGCCCAGATACCTGATCCGGCTGCAGCGACGACACCGGCGAAGGAGACGAGGAGCCTAACTTCTCAAGTTCATGAAGATCTCCTAGTTGATTACACAGCGCAGTGAGTCTCGTCTCAAATTCTTTCGCTGCTTTCACGCACTGTTCCCTCGCAGCCTGAACAGGATCTGAACCAAAAAGTGAGCCCATAGATTGTAGGAAGTTTTTTTTTGCTGCTTTTGCTTCTGCTTCTGCTTCTGCTTGTTTTTTTCCTGCTTCTCGGAAATCCATCAAAGCCCCAGAGCACGCCTGCTCTAATCTCTTGACATCCTTCTCCTTGTAGAAGCCCTCTTTACGCATACTCTCCAATAATATCATTACAGGCATCTTCGATGGGTCTGTAGCATCAGCATACGCGGCCTCTAATTCAGTTTTATACGCCAACACAGTTTTATCACCATTCACCGCCATAATTTTACCCTCATATTCACATTTAAAGGGGACGCTGCAGCGCAGCTATCCCAACGTATTTGACCCATTTTAACCGAATTATAAGCTTTTATGGTTAAGGTTTCCTTAAAGACGGGAAAATCATAGCCTTAACCCTTAAAAAACCCATCCATAGCGCAGGATTACAACACTCGCCATTGACCTTGAAATGCTCTGATTTTATACATTATTGCCTTTTTTAGGGCCTTTGTCAACCGATTGTGCAAGGAAAAAACAAAGGGCTTAGAGCGCTTCCTGCTTGGGTTCTTTTTTTAGCGCTGCTATCTGTTTCGGCGTTAATTCGGCTATTTCCGAGGCCTCTTTAAGCGGTGTACCACGCAATATCAACTTTCGTGCGATAGCATAAGCGGTTTCGGCCTTAGCTTCCGCCTTCCCTTTAAGCTTCCCTTTAGCTTCAGCGTCTATCAGTTTTTGATTGATGATGGCTCGCGCATCTCGTTCTCGCTTTTCTTGTTGTTCGTACGTGTTAAGCTCAATTTCCGTCCAGGAAAACCGATTGAGCGCTTCGTAGGCTTTGTAGATAATTTCGTCTTCCCCTACAATACGCTCTACATCCGCCTCCTTTGTTTCTTCGGCATGCTTAAAAAAATAGGCCCATTTTTCTATTAAAGTCTCTAATTCGTCGCTCTTTTTATTAAATTTTGGCAGCTCCAAAAAAGTAAAAGAAAAATCTTTGAGATGACGGGCGTGCGTGTCCTTATCTAAAATAACATGGGTTGAATGCCCGCTTTTTTTATCCTTGAACATGACAAAGTCGGTTATGGCTATGAAAATGATTTCTTTTAACTGGGTATAGTCATCTCCCGCTACCAACTGCCGGCTATAGGCCTTAGCCGCATAGTATTGCGCGCGTTTTTCAAAACCCTGCATACGGGCCACCTGCATTTCAATGATAAACTGCCGACCCGTTTCGTCATGACACAATACGTCCAGCAAGCTTTGTTTTTGATAGGCAATTTCTGGATCTTGCGCTGTTTTCAACAGCTTAACTTGCACCACTTGCTTTACGCCCTTTAAGCACAACATATCGTTGATGAAATGGATTAAGATATCCTTGTTTTTTTTCGAACCAAATACTTGCTTAAAAGCATAATCGTTTTTGGGGTCTAAAAATTTACCAAGCATAATGTATAATCCAACACGGGCTAACAAGATATAGAACCTAGTATACACTGTAAAACATAGATTTACTAGTCGCAGATGGCTAAAATATAGACTAGAGCACTTCCGGCTTGATTTCTTTTTTTAGCGCTGCTATCTGTTTCGGCGTTAATTCGGCTATTTCCGAGGCCTCTTTAAGCGGGGTACCACGCAATATTAAACTTAATACTTCAGCCGGAAGATTGCCTTCAAAGAGATCTTTGGCCATAGGCATATCAAACAGCCTATTTTTTACAAAATTGTCGTGCGATCGGCGTTGCGGTGCAATGATTTTATCCATAGGAGGCTCCTTAGTGTACGCTGATATAGCATGCACCTTAAAGCATGAATTTAATATACGGAAATAATTGACCTACCTTGATTTGCCTACGCGCAATTTCGGAACAGTCATGTATATTTTACCCTTGGCCCGCTAGAGAGAGTCTTCGACCCTAAAAACCAACTGCTGTGTGTATAGCAGCGCGAAAGCCCCTTCCCGCATTCAGTGTGCTTGAATTTCCATTTCAAGATTTTTTAGATCACTCAAAGATAAGCCTGTGCATTTTGAAACCGTTATTACATCCACCCCGGTTTTCAAAAAGTTAGTGGCTAATTTTAACGTATTGCTCTTTTCACCAAGTTGCATCCCCTGCTGCATGGCTTCTAGTTTAGTGGCTTCTATTAAATTCATAACGGTCTCCTGATATTCTGGGGCAAACCCTTTTTTCAAAATACCCCAATAAGGTTCTATGGGTTGGCCCCTAGCGCTGATATTCTTCGCTAAATAGCTTAGCACATTCGTACTAAGCTCACTAGTGGCTTTTAGACCCAATGTTGCAAATAATTCGTTTAGCAAAAACATTTTCTTTTCCAGCGCTTGTTCATTTTTGGCTCTGCGCAAACTGGCTAACATAAGATTTGAGCGGTGCTTAGACACTAAACTTGTCTCATCCAACTTCCCTACATCTAGAAGCGGAAAAGCCTGCATTAATATGTCACGTGCAAGCTCAGAAAAATCGCCAAACTGTCCAAAAAAACTCGTATCGTACAACCATGGGCTTATTCCGTTGTACACCACTATGGGATACACCAACGGCAGCGGCAATGCATTTGCCTTGTGTTGCAACACATGTTGCCTTAAAATTTGCATAATGTAATACATCACCCTAAAGGGCATTAAGGCATCAGGACGGCTTTGATGCTCACATAATACGTATACAAGCGCTTTTGCCTCTGAATCTTTACGCTGCACGCTAAACAAAATATCGCTTCGGCTTTCATTGAGCAGCGCGTCTATAAAACTAGAATCCTTTATTTCAACCGTGGGCAGCGCCATAAAACGCAACACCTTTTCCGGTAAACGGGTTTTGATAAAATCTTGCGATAAGGACAAATCTTTCATCATTGATTTGAAGAATTCGTCATGCTTAGAACGTACGCCAACCACTCTGCAGTCCTTATTTTGCCCAAGAAACCCATATTAAAGCAATTATATATTATGTTTAAATAAATAGATAGGCTTTGGACGACAATAGTTCTGGGCAATTGCCGCATGCCGCTCGTCTTATTTCGTGGGCTTTGTAGATAACTGAGTCCTTCCAAACGATACGCTAAAATAAAGAAATAACGACAGGATCTGCCGTAGGGGCAACCCCCTGTGGTTGCCCTGGTTGGGCAGGCACGGGGGCCTGCCCCTACGAAAAGATCCCGTTACGTCTTTAAGAGCCGACTGTTTTACCAAACTTCCGCAATAACCACTTTCGCACGCCGATCTCGTCATTGCGAGCATCGGTGATGATAAACATTAGGAAAGAAATAACGACAGGATCTGCCGTAGGGGCAACCCCCTGTGGTTGCCCTGGTTGGGCAGGCACGGGGGCCTGCCCCT
>VFJV01000010.1 GCA_009885895.1 Gammaproteobacteria bacterium | reverse complement strand
TTGAAGAACTCTGGAATGCTTTGGCTTATGGGCATAAGGCGTGGTTAAGAGAAGGTTTATCTGAGGATTCATCTTAAGCTTTTGGCGAAGCTTTTAGTCCATGTCTAAACAAATACCCCCACAAAACTCTATAAGGATTGGCTAAAAATAGGCCAAAGGACTTTTACGCATATCGTTTTTCTATCCTTGCATTCCTTATTTGCTTTCGCTTAGCCGGGAGCCGCTGTTGCTCGGCTGTTACGCATCCCTTTTCCCGTCATTAGATGTTATACTACGCCAATCAAATCCACATAAGAACAGGATTATCCCATGTCGCTCGATACAACAGTTTTAAGCGCAGAAGAAAAAAAATGGCTATACGATCGTCACATTACTCGGATAACCGATAATCAAGAGGCGCGCATTTACCCTATGGGGGCGGAGCGGTTTTTATCGTCTAAACTATTTGGTAATAGAAAGTGGCAAGATGCTTATGATATTAGGGCAGACATAGAAGATAAAGCTATATTGGTTATTCCAGGCTATGGCAACAGTGGGTTTTTATTTGCAACAGCAGGGGCGAAGTCCGTTACGGTATACGATAAAGATCCCGTCACTATTGCTTGGATGAAAGCCTTTAAAAAATATTATCATTACCGAGGGCCGGATAAGAAAAAGAATTTTCCTTCCATTGGGGAATTGTTGGGTGCGTTAAGCTCGGAATATCCGCCTTATGGAATTTTGCCTACCGGAAAATTTAGGCAAATACTGCTAAAGCTCTTTAACCCTCAGGCTTTAAGACGCTCACATATCTATTGTATGCTGTTGTTGGTGCGTCAAGCCATAGAAAAAGATCCTACAGAAGATTTCGAATTCAATAAAAATATACGCTTTTATACTGGAGAAATAACTCAATTGATAGAGGATCAGAAAAATATTTTTTTTGACACTGCTTTTGTTCCCTATCTTTTAGGGGTCGACAATGGCATAGAAGAAAAACAAGCTATCATTGATTTTCTTGAACACTTAATGAAACTTGTTCCACAGGGACATGTATTAATAACCCCATCTAGGAGTACTAAGGAATTTCGTATTATCGGCAAACGCTATTTTGCTATCAGCGGTTATACCAGCCTTCAGGCTATCCCAGAGTTGCAACGCTATTTTATGGCAGAAGATCTCACGTGGCTTGATAATCAAGGCTTAGCGGTATTGGGAGCAACGAATGTATAATGCCTTTAGGAATATACCATGGATAAAATAATTTGTGCTGGTAAAAATTACCTTGCCCATGCCAAAGAAATGAAAGAGGGCGTTCCTGAAACCCCCGTTTTATTTCTAAAGCCGCCCAGCGTTCTTAAAATTTGCAGCAAGTGGGAAGGAGAGTGCATGCTGCATTGGCCCAAGGGGGCTAACGAAGGCGATATAGACTATGAATGCGAACTGGTATTTCTTATCGGTAAAAGTGGTTATTGCCTATCTGAAAAGGAGGCGCGAGCCGCTATCTCTAATGTTACCGTGGGGCTAGACTTAACGAACCGCACACTGCAAAAAAAATCAAAAGATATGGGCGGTCCTTGGGAAATAGGCAAGGTCTTCCCTGATGCGGCCGCCATTGGTCCTTGGCTTTCTTTAGATACACTTGATGCGCACGCGTTGGAATTTGAGCTTGCATTGAATGGGGTAGTGCGGCAGCAGGGTAGTAGTGCCGAAATGCGTCTAAATCCTGCGGAACTACTGGTTTATGCCAGCCGGCATTTCCCTATTTGTAAAGGAGATCTGCTTTTTACGGGAACGCCCGCTGGTGTGGGACCGATTAAACGGGGTGATATTGCTAGGCTATCGCTGCAAGAGCATGCCTATAGGGTACGCTGGGAGTAACTTAGACGAGCCCCGGCAAAATTGACGGATTATTGCGCTATAGCAACTATTTTTTTCTTTATTTTATATAAATCGAGCCAAAACTATAGACAGGGCACCTCAATTTTACTAAAATTCTCTGCTGTCTTCGATGACCGTCTATGCAATTGTTTGGTCTAGAGGCACTTTTTTTAACTATAAATTGTGCGCTATTTGTTCGAAATAGGGCGTTTTCTTAAATTGACCTATACTTTTAATTTTTTTTGAGGACTAAACAATGTCAGACGAATACTGGGGATACCACTTAATGCTAGACTGTTCTAGCTGTGAAAAACCAGCCATCATGAATGCCGATCACGTTAGTGCATTTGCCAAAGAGCTAGTCAAAGAAATCGATATGGTCGCTTATGGCGAACCTCAAGTGGTTAACTTTGGTACGGGTAATAAAGCGGGGTTTACACTGGTGCAACTGATTGAAACCAGCAATATTTGTGCTCATTTCTGTAACGATACGGGAGATGTCTATTTAGATGTATTTTCCTGCAAACCTTTCGAAATAGAGGCTGTTAAAAAGACCGTCGCGAAATACTTCAACCCAGAAAATATGAAAGCTAATTTTGTAGCCCGCCAAGCCTCTAAAGAGGCTATTGCTTTACCCGCATAAGGAGACAGACAAAGGGTGGTGCTTCTAATAAAAATACCGCCCAACAGTACGTTTTTATTTCAAAAGTTACGTTATATTACGGTATCGAGTCAGGGGCGGAGAAAAGAACCCTTTAATTGAATCCTCGGGCTTCGCCTGCAATATAGGGGTGATTACTCCTATAATCACCCCTAAGTTTAATTGGGCGACCGTGGATTCAAATAATAAGTGTAACGACCTTTGTATAACTTACCGTACCCCTTCCCTGGTCCAAATTTCGGGGGCACTATATTTCGAGCATCTATAATGCCATTTTCGGGTAGGTCTTTTCATTCATACTGTTCACTAAAAAACCGCGCTTTTGAACCATGCCGTTTTTCCGCTAATTGCTTCTTAGCGCTTATTTATATTACTATGACCTTAGGAACATGTGCGAAATAACATTTGCAACTTGGCATCAGATATCAACTATTCTACCTCAACTTGGCGAGCTGAGCTAGTGCCTATTTATTGAACTTGTAAGAGTTGTTTCGTACACGTTCCTTAGCATTCAATTTCTCTAAAGGAAAGACAGTTTGAAAATAGTCATTACAGGTGCAACCGGCTTTGTTGGCCGTAATTTAGTTCCTACTTTGTTAAAACAGAAACATATTGTTTTCTTAGTGGGTAGAGATATTGCAAAAATATATAAAACTTTTTCTAAGAATGTTAAGGCATTAACATGGGATCAACTAGGAAACCTTAGGCCAGATGATATTGATGCTGTCATTAATCTCGCCGGGGAAAATATTGGTGACAGCTTTTGGACCAAAGCCAAAAAAGAACGCATTAAAGCAAGCCGAGTCAATGCTGCAAATCAAGTCGTAAAGTGGGCTTTATCCTATCAGCAAAAAAAACCGCATATCTATAATGCCAGTGCCATTGGTATTTATGGATTACAAAACAATAGCAGTAATGCATCCGTAATCCTACCATTTATAGAGACATCTCCGATTCCATTCGAACAGCCCACTGATTTTCTCAGTGACGTTGCACAAGCATGGGAAGGCGCGCTGAAACCTGCGATTGAAGCGGGTATACCCGCCACTTTTATGCGGTTTGCAGTCGTATTAAAATGCAGGGAGGGTATATTAAAAAAATTAGAGCTTCCTTATTCTCTAGGTTTAGGGAGCATTTTAGGAAATGGCCAGCAACCATTTACTTGGATACATATTGACGATCTAATAGCAGGGATTCATTTTTTATTAAACCACGCTAAAGTTATAGGTCCAGTCAATCTTTGCTCGCCGAGCTGTGTTTCACAAAAAGAATTTGCTAAAGCACTAGCCGCTGCTATGAAGAGGCCTCTCATTATTAAAACCCCTAATTGGGTAATAAAAACATTTTTTGGGCAAATGGGTGAGGAGCTATTGCTAAAAGGGCAACATGTAACTCCCCAGAGAATGCTTAAATTGGGATTTAAATTTAATTATTCAGATCTAAGCACTCTTTTTGTTTATCTTAAGCGCGAATATTGCCATATAGATAGCAGCAATACCCACTAAGCCATAGACAACTCTTGAAAGAAATTTCATATCGCCTAATTAGGTGACATTTTAGCATAAAAATAACTGAAAATATTGGGTCGATGTTATGAACATGGCTATCTTCAACCATCTTTGGGGCGGTACTTTTAAAACTATAGATTTAACACAAGGGCTTAAAGATTTTAACCTAGTGTGCGTTGCATTGCTTTATTTTCCCTACGGGTGTACCATAAAAACAGGGTAACACCTAATTTTGTGTATAAATTAAACGAGATAACCCCATGTTAATGAAATGGATCCTGGTTTTTCTAATTGCCGTTATTATAGCCGCTATTCTAGGCTTTACGGGCATAACGGTACAACCTGTTTTAGGGATTGCCAGGGTTATTTTTTGTGTTTTTTTAGTGCTGTTTGTAGTGACGGTTTTTATATCCATCGCGAAGGATAAGGGCTAAGAGCATCTCCTACCCTCCCCTACTCTGTTTCTATAGCCTGCAACAAAATGGGCCGCATTAGGGTTTTTCAAACCAAAATGCTGATACACTAAATCCGTTGCAACTCGACCGCGCGCGGTCCGGGTAATTTCGAGTATGCGCTGATACCGCACTCTTCCAATTATTTAAATCTTGGGTCTTAGGAGAAACAAATTCATCGCCAGAAGGCCCAGAAAAAAACGCGTTTCACTTTTAGAGTGCCCTTGCTTTTTTTCAGGAGATTTCTGGATGGATGTCTCTCTACTTTGCAACCCTACTGGCAGTTTTGCATATAATAGTCGGTCAATATTCAACACTGCCGCTATCCAATCCGCTTCCCCAAATGCCTAAAGCGGCTTTTTACGTAATACTTGAAAACACTCTGCTAGCGACATCACATTCCAATACCGCTGGGTAGAATCTTGGGTAGAATACATAACTTTTACTCCTTAAACTTGTCATATTGATTGCGTCAAAAAAAGGCTTTTTAACATGGGCGGCTGCTCATTTGAACCCTGTCCAAAGAGACGTAGAGCCTCAACTTGTTGCCGCTATTTTTTCCAGCCTACTTTCAACATGCTTTTTTGGCATTTTAACTATTTTTTTATAAAGACTAATATCAAACTGTTTTGATTGTGTTTTTTCTTCAACCAAATTACGTAGATAAATCCACAGTGCTGCTGTTACCTTAACGTCATCCAATGCTCTATGGTCTTGATGCCCTACCTTGGTTTTGTACTTAATATGTTGCTTTAACGTACCCAATTTATGATCTTTTGCATCTTGAATAAGCCTTCTTGAAAGCAGCATAGTACAAAGCATAGGATTATCTACTGCAAGCTTAGCTCGGCGCATTTCTGAATGCAGAAATTGGGCATCAAATGATGCATTATGTGCAATGATTGGTCTATCTCCTATAAATATTTTGAGCTTTGGCATAACTTTTTCAGGTTCAGGTTTGCCATTAAGCATGCCGTTGCTAATGCCTGTTAAGTCAGTTATAAAATGAGGTAATCTAATGCCGGGGTTACACAACGTCGTAAAGGTCTGTGTGATCTTGTTCCCCTTAACAATAGCAGCACCAATTTCAATAATGCGTTCATAGTCCGCAGATAATCCTGTTGTTTCAAAATCCAAAATAATCACTTCGCTGTTGCCAGACATTTCCCCATCCTTATTCCAATAAATAAGTCAGGAATTATACCAGTTTAAAGGGCTTGTGTCGCAATTTCAACCTGGTTGCAGGTTTTTAACATCCACCTGCAAGTTTTGACCTTGGCTCGGCTCTAAGGTGGTAGACTGGACTGGCTTAATCCCAAACTTGGGCTCTGCGACTGCTAACTATCAAACGTCAATTATCTTTACCGGTGGTATTGCATCATTAGAAAAACACACTACCTGTAATTGACGTTGACCAGAAAATACACACATCTTCCTTATCGCTTTACACTCAGTACGATGTCCATATCATACTTTCTTGTGCCTCTGTGGCACACACACCGCGGCTTTTTTTAAGATATCGCGCTCCATTTTTAAACGAACGTTTTCTTTTCTAAGCTGTTTAAGCGCTTCTGCTAGCGACGGTTCATTTAGGGATTGCCAGAATTATTTTTTATGCATTTTTAGTGCTGTTTGTGGTGGCGGTTTTTATATCCATCGCGAAGGGTAAGGGCTAAGAGCATCCCCTACCCTACTCTGTTTCTATAGACTGCAATAAATGGGCCACATTAGGATTTTTCAAACCAAAATGCTGATACACTAAATCCGTTGCAACTCTGCCGCGCGCAGTCCGGGTAATAAAGCCTTGCTGAATTAAGTAAGGTTCAATCACATCTTCGATGGTGCTTTTTTCTTCACTTAAAGACGCCGCTAAGGTGTCTAAGCCCACCGGGCCGCCATTAAATTTATGCAATAAGTCCGATAAAAATCGTCGGTCTAAAACATCAAAGCCTTTTTTATCCACTTCTAATAGATGTAAAGCTTCATTGGCGATAAGTTGCGTTATCATCCCATCGCCACGTACTTCTGCATAATCACGTGCACGGCGCAATAAGCGATTGGCAATACGTGGGGTTCCGCGTGAGCGTTTTGCAATTTCACTGGCGGCAGCGGGGTCAAGTGGAACATTCAATATATGCGCCGAGCGTAATAGAATATCCGTAAGTTCGGAAGGCGTGTAAAATTGTAAGCGATTGACTATACCAAAACGATCGCGCAAGGGCGAGGTTAATAATCCCGCGCGAGTGGTTGCACCCACTAAAGTAAAAGGAGGTAAATCCAATTTAATAGAGCGTGCAGCCGGACCTTCACCAATCATTAAATCTAATTGATAATCTTCCATAGCCGGATATAAAATTTCTTCAACGGTGGCGCTTAAACGGTGAATTTCATCGATGAATAAAACATCGTTGGCTTTAAGGTTTGTCAGCAATGCGGCTAGATCACCTGCTTTCTCGAGCACTGGCCCCGAGGTTTGCCTTAATTCAGCGCCCATTTCGCAAGCGATGATATGCGCTAAAGTTGTTTTACCTAAACCCGGTGGACCAAAAATGAGTACGTGATCTAAGGCTTCATTTCTTTTTTTAGCGGCATCGATGAAGATAGACAGCTGTGCTTTTACCGCTTCTTGTCCAGTGTAATCTTTTAAATAGCGCGGCCTTATAGCGCGATCGAAACGTACATCTTCGATTTTTTGGCTAGCCGTGACAAAACGATCTTCATCTAACATTTTTTATTCCTATGATGCTTATTTAAATTTACAGTGAATTGCTTAGCGCGGAGCTCGCAATGACAGTGCTGAGCGATTCAATACGTCTACAGTATAGATACAATTGCCCTTCTTTATAACCTACGACAATGCCTGCAAGGCTTTACGCAACAATTCTTCCGCACTTAAGCCTTCTGGCGGAATTTGCTTTAATATTTTCATGGCTTCTTGGGGTTTAAAGCCCAAAGAAACCAAGGCTGCTTGCGCTTCGTCTATAACCGCTCTAGGTTTGGTATCATTCAATTGCAGCTGCTGGCCCAAATCGATTTCCCAGTCATCTAGCTTATCCGCCATTTCAATCAACAAACGTTCTGCTGTTTTTTTGCCTATACCCGGAAGCCGAACCAAACGTGTTAGATCTTCATTGCGTATGGCGTTAACAAAATCGTGGCTGTCGATGCTGGATAATACGGTTAAAGCTAATTTAGGCCCTATGCCATTGACTTTAATCAAACTGCGAAATAAGGAACGCTCATGTTTGTCTATAAAGCCAAACAAGGTATGTGCATCTTCACGCACGGCTAAATGCGTTAATAAAATGATTTCCTGCCCTACTTCAGGCAATCTATAACACGTAGACAACGGCGCCTTGACATCGTAAGCAACACCCTGCACGTCGATTAAAATATCTGGCGGCTTAATTTCCAATAGAATTCCACGTAAACGACCTATCATTTTAACCCTCTTAATTTCCACTCGCGATGATTCGCATGGCAGATGGCAATGGCTAAGGCATCGGCGGCATCGCTAGCGATGTTGCCTTGTATGCTTAAGACTTGTTTTACCATATGTTGTACCTGTATTTTTTCCGCAGCACCATAACCGACTATGGATTGTTTAATTTGTCTTGCCGCATATTCATGCACAGGCAAATTCACAGCTACAATTGCAGCACCGCGCGCTTGCCCTAGCTTTAACGCTGAACCTGCATTTTTATGCATGAACACCTGTTCAATGGCAAATTCATTGGGCTGGTATTGCGCGATAATGTCACGCACACCCTGATAAATTTGTTGTAAGCGCATGACCCAATCGTCCGCTACCGTGCGTATGCAACCACTGCCCAAGTAGTGGTATTGATTGGCCGCGCATTCAATGACACCGTAACCCGTGACGCGAGAGCCTGGATCAATGCCGACTATACGCAGTGTCAAAAAGCCATCCTTACTCTAATTGAGACAAAACATCTTCAGGAATGTTGGCATTGGAATACACTTCTTGTACATCATCCAATTCTTCTAACATATCCAATAGACGAATCATTTTTTCAGCATCATCGCGATCTAGCGTGACTTCAACGTTCGGTAACAAGGATACTTCCGCTGTTTCGGGATGAAGCCCTTCTTTAAGAAAGAATGCTTTGATGTTTAAAAATTCTTCGGGCTCAGTAAAAACTTGTATATTGCCTTCAGTATCGATAGTTACATCCACTGCGCCTGCTTCTAAGGCTAAACCCATAATAGTGTCTTCATCACTGTCTTTAGAAAATACAATAAGCCCAAGCTTATTAAACAAATAGGCGACTGAACCGTCTGTGCCTAAATTACCACCGCATTTAGAAAATGCATGACGCACATTCGACACCGTACGATTCCGGTTGTCGCTTAAGCATTCCACCATAACAGCAACGCCATTAGGGCCATAACCTTCATAGAAAATTTCTTCTAAGTTATCCGTGTCTTCCGTACCGCAGCCGCGTTTAACGGCTCTTTGTATGGTATCTTTAGGCATATTTTGTGAAAACGCTTTATCCATCGCCAAACGCAGGCGCGGATTGCTACTCACATCGCCGCCACCCATGCGCGCAGCAATGGTCAATTCACGAATGAGCTTGGTAAATACCTTAGCCTTTCTAGAATCTTCTTTGGATTTTCTATGTTTAATGTTCGCCCATTTACTGTGGCCTGCCATACTTAATTCCTCGTATTAATTGGTTTAGAAACTGCAATGTGTAATTCATCTAATTGTGCTTTGTCTGCCACAGACGGTGCATCCGTTAAGGGACAACTGGCACTTTGTGTTTTTGGAAAAGCGATGACTTCACGTATGGAAGTACAACCGGCCATCAGCATGGCGATTCTATCCATACCAAAAGCAATACCGCCGTGGGGCGGACAGCCATATTTTAAAGCTTCCAAGAAAAACCCAAATTTTTCTTTGGTTTTTTCTTCGGTTAAAGACAATAACTCAAAAACCGTTTTTTGCATTTCTTTGCTGTGTATGCGTATAGAACCGCCACCTAATTCAAAGCCGTTCAATACCATATCGTAGGCTCTGGATACCATCGTTAAAGGATCGGCCTTCAAAGCCGCGATGGAATCCGTTTTAGGCGATGTGAAAGGATGGTGCAAGGGTTGCAATTCGTTTTTATCGTTCATCTCAAACATGGGGAAATCTACCACCCATAACGGTGCCCAATCACAGGTGAATAAGTTTAGATCGTGGCCCAATTGTATGCGCAAGGCACCCATAGCGTCGTTAACGTGTTTTTCTTTAGCCGCCGCAAAAAAGAGTATGTCGTTATTTTGTGCTTCAGTACGCTTTAAGAGGCTTGCCAAAATTTCAGGCGATAAGAATTTGGCTATAGGCGATTGCACGCCTTCTAAGCCAGCGTCTATGGCATTTATTTTCATATAAGCCAAGCCTTTCAAACCATGCTGCCCTACAAAAGGGCCATAATCATCCAATTGTTTGCGCGATAAACGACTGCCATTGGGTAAACGCAAGGCGACCACGCGCTGCTGTGGATCCTTAGCCGACTCGCTGAATACTTTAAAGTCGCAATCTGTGACTAAATCGGCTATATCAACCAATTCTAAGGGAATGCGCAGATCCGGTTTATCGCTGGCAAATCGACGCATTGCTTCGGCGTAGCTTAAATGTGGAAAAGGCTGCGGTAAGTCTATATTTAATACCGTTTTAAATAATGCCACTATCCATTTTTCTGTCCAATTTTGGATACTTGTTTCATTGATAAAAGAGGCTTCTATATCCAATTGGGTGAATTCGGGTTGCCGATCCGCGCGTAGGTCTTCATCTCTAAAACAACGCACAATTTGATAATAACGATCGCAACCGGCTAACATCAATAATTGCTTAAACAATTGTGGTGATTGAGGCAAGGCAAAGAAATGCCCTGGGTGTGTACGGCTCGGCACTAAATAATCGCGCGCGCCTTCTGGGGTTGCTTTCATGAGCATAGGGGTTTCAATGTCCATAAAACCCAATTCGTCAAAATAGCGTCGGGTAAATCGGGTGATTTCAGTGCGCAACTTCAAACGCTTGAATATTTCTGGACGGCGTATGTCTATGTATCGATATTTTAAGCGCGTATCTTCTCCTACATTGGGATCGTCCAAGGGAAATGGCGGCGTTTCAGCCTCGCTTAAAATACTTAAAGCCTCGGCAATCAGCTCAATTTTACCGCTATCTAAATTAGCATTGACCATATTATCGGGTCTGGCTCGCACTTTGGCCGTGACTTGTAGGACAAATTCACTGCGCAGGCTTTCAGCTTGTTTAAATAATGACCCAATTTCTGGCTCAAATAAGACTTGTACCAAACCGCTGCGATCGCGCAAATCGATGAAAATAATGCCACCATGGTCGCGTCGCCGGTGTACCCAGCCGCAAACCTGGACCGAATGGCCTATTAAGTGTTCATTTATTTGCCCGCAATAATGGCTACGCATGCTTTATCCTGATTTAATAGTTTTTTAATCTGCAAAGTTTACCTTAAATCGAGCTAAAAAACCAATGAATCTTTGTTTTTGGATTGGGCGGCAGTGAGCCCCTTCTCCTGCTTAAAAAATTTCAGAATGGCTACCCAAGGCCATAAGCGTGATTTTTTCTTCTTCCACTTTAATATAAAGCAGCAAATCATCTGGTCTTAGATGTAGCTCTCTTATTCCTTTATAATTTCCTGGCAAAGCATGATCACGATATTTGTGAGGAATCGGCTTTTCATTCACCAACAATTCGACAATCTTTTCTAATTCGTCAAGGAGCTTTCTATCATGGCGATATTTTTTTAAGCAACGCTTAAATGTAGCCGTTTGTTGCAAAGATAAAGTCATAATTTATCAATTTGCGCTTTAAAAGCTTCAAGGGTAATAGGATAAACTTTACCCGTTTTAATATCTTGCATAGCTAGATTTAATAATCCAGTATTTTTTTGAGGCAAGAAAACACTGAGCAAGACTAATCGTGCATATGAACTAATGGATAAGCCCATTTTACTGGCACCGTTTTTTATAAGGGCATTCAGTTCATCGTCTACAGAAATCTGAATTTTGTGGTTCATGGGTGTATTCTCCTAGAGAGTCATATAGAATCATTATAACTAAGAATGATTCATTTTTCAACTTAAATAGCCCTCTTGGGGTCAAAATTTTATATAATTGTACATAACTATATGATTTTTTTGATAAAATTCATTATAGGATAAAGCATAACGG
>VFJV01000162.1 GCA_009885895.1 Gammaproteobacteria bacterium | reverse complement strand
TTGAAGAACTCTGGAATGCTTTGGCTTATGGGCATAAGGCGTGGTTAAGAGAAGGTTTATCTGAGGATTCATCTTAAGCTTTTGGCGAAGCTTTTAGTCCATGTCTAAATAAATACCCCCACAAAACTCTATAAGGATTGGCTAAAAATAGGCCAAAGTACTTTTGCGCATATCGTTTTTCTATCCTTGCATTTCTTTTTGCTTTCGCTTAGCCGGGAGCCGCTGTACATTCCTGCTTTAATTTGACAAGCCCCTCCTTGACATGATAATTTCTGCTAAGAACGCAAATTCTGAATAAAACCTCAGGAAAAAGCCCCTGATTTGCTCGTTCTTGTAACAAAAATGAGCATTGAAATGAGGGTCTTAAGCAATTTTATAAGATTAATAGGGTTTTTTAGCCTTCTATCTATCTATAGAGTTCTTTATTCTGGAAATTAAAGATGATAAAAATAAACCTACTTCTATCCTTTAGCAAGCAATTGTCGAAATTCCACTGGTTCCTTATTCTCTTCTTCTCTCTGGTTATCTACCTCTCACTAGATTTAAACTCATATTTCAGGTCTATTGGCGACTCAAGTTCAAATATACCTCCATCTGCGCCTCCTTTCTCAATTTTTATCCAGATAGGTGTCTTTATCTTTATTTTTGCCATATTCACGATAATTGCGCATATTCAGCTCATAAAAAGTAAAAGTCTTCATCAAACAATCGTCATTACATGGCGTGAAGTAGCTTGTTTTGCGTTCCCTTTATTTTTATCAACTACTATTGTATGGCTTTCTTTTTGGCCTGCAAGCACGGCCTGGGATGGATCCTTATATTGGTCTAACGCCGCTTTACATGAGATATACACCCCTTATGATAGAACAATGGCACTTTTTATGCGTTTATTTACCTATATCTCAAGCAGCCCTGGCTGGCTCATTCTTTTTCAAAATGTATTCGCTGCGATGGGGGTGTCACTTATTTTAAAAGAACTACGCTATAGAGGTATTTCACGATGGGTAGCGCAAAGTTGTACTATTGTTTTGGCAATATTGCCACAGTATCCCATATTTTTTAATAATTTAGGTTCTGATGCCTTAAGCACGATTGGAATCCTTTTCTTAGTCTGGGCACTACTTTCTATTACCCGTCATCTTAAACTGGGCAAATTAAATTATCTATCTTTTTTTATTGTGATTATAGCGGCTGTATTTTCAAGTTTAATGCGTGTTGATATGATGCCCACAGCCACTTTTTCTATTTTATTGCTCTGTGTATTCTTATTTTTACATGGAAAACGGTTAATTTCGATTATGGTTTGTATTCTATTTTCTGCTTCGGTCTTATTTATTCCAAAAATAACCGTTATGCTTTCCACTGAAAAACAAACAATGCAGCATACACAAAAAATTAGTGAGGCAAACAATTTACCTCAATTTTATCTGTTCCTAGACAATTTTTATATTTTTAACTTCTTCCGTGCAGCAATACATAGTGGCGTACAGCTGGAAGCATCAGACACGGATCTTTTTTATAAAATTGCTCCCAGAAGCATTTGGAAAAACTATACATGTTACATGGCAGATCCATACCTTATAGATCCATTTTCAAAAGAAAGTTTATTACGTCCTGAAGATCATAAAAATTTTCAACGGGATTTGTTTGCGACAATCTTTAGAATTCTAAAAAAGAACCCTTCAGTATTAATTGACCATGAACTATGTATCACAAAAATATTATGGTATATAGGTTATGGACAAGTTCCTTTTTTAGCTCCGCCAACGCTAGGATATGATAACGTCAAAGAGCAATTTAAATTACTTGCAGGAGAAAATAAGGCCATCTTATCAAACACTATAAGAGGAAAAATTTCTTTTTATTATAGCCGTAGTATGAGCCATCAGAATTTTTGGTTTTTTTGGAAACCCGCGCTCATATTATATTTTGGCCTATTTTGCGTGTTATTTCGCTTAACGATGCAATATGATAATGGTCTGCTGTTTATGCTACTAATTCCGGCAACACGACTCCTTGTATTGATAGCTTTTATACCTTTTCCTGGATACAGATATGTTTACCCAGCAATATTGGTAATGTCTTTGCTATGTACCTTTGCCTTTACTCCAGCCAATAGAGAGAGCACTGTAATAAAGCAGATAGAATCTCCAGAGATAACGAAGGACTGATTCAATCACTTTTCTTTCAATATAATATCTTATGCGACTCTAAAAGTTTCCTTGAAAACATTGATCAACTCTTCAACTTTTTCAGACAGTAAGAAGTGGCTGTCAAAATAAGAACGGCCATTTTCGCCAAAACGGCGACGTTCGCTTTCAGACATATGATACATTTTATTTACCGCATCCGCCAGAGCTCGCGCATCTCTTGCTGAAACCACTAATCCTGCACCAGCATCTTTAATGAGCTGTGCCGCGAGGCCATTTAAAGAAGCAATAATAGGCTTACCCGCAGCTAAATACGATTGTATTTTACTCGGAATAGTCGCTGAAAGAGTAGGATCATCTGCCAAAGAGACCAGTAAAACGGAAGCAGCCTTGAGAATTTCAGGCATCGCCTCAAATGGCAAGCGCCCCGTCAGAACAACATTTTTAAGGCACTTATTTTTTATGGTTTCTTCTATCCATTGATACTGACTACCATAGCCCACAAGATAAAAATAAATTTTTTCGTTTTCCTTTAATAATTCAGCAGCTTCCAGTAAAGTTTCACAAGATTGTGCCTTGCCAAGATTTCCGGTAAACACTATAGAAAAATGTTGCCGAATATCTACAGCGACTTTGCTTTCTTCATGACGAGAAGATAGTGACTGCTCCACGATTGCGCTTGAATTCGGGAAAAACTTTATTTTCTCTTTATCCTTATCTTTAACTAAGCTTTCAACTGCCTCTCTAAACCCTTCTGATTGAATGAGAATAATGTCTGCCTTGTTATAGATAAAGCGCACAAAGCAACGAACAATAGAGAGTAAAAATTTATTTTTAATAAATCCCGTAGCACGCAAAGATTCTGGCCATAAATCCTGAACCCAAAGCACCAATGGCACTCGTTTTAACCTGGCTATAAAAATAGCGGGTAACGCTTGTAAAATAGGCGATAAACCATAAACAAAGATAATATCAAAAGATCTGCGCCGTAGAGCGAATGCAGCAATAAAACACCCTGACAAAATAAAAGACATGTAATTCATAAGTAACCTTATTGCCGATCCTTTTCCCCTTGGAATTAAGGGCACTCGAATGACTGTGGCATCATGAAATGAGTCATATTGCACTCCCCAGCCATTATAACCATCCACAATTTTACCTTCAGGGTAATTGGGTTTTCCTGTTAAAACAGTTAATTCCAAACCTTTCTTAGATAAGGCTTCTGCAATACTATTGATATGAAAATTTTCAGGATAAAAATATTGGCTCCATAGCAGAATCTTCATTTTAGGACCTCTTTCAAAAAGTCATCACCAGAGTTCATTGTGACTATTTCCTCTTGTATCCCCAAAAAACGCCGCACTGCCCTAGCAATAGATACAGGAGAATACGCGTCAAATGTAGTAAAAGGTTCAACAACATCTCGAACATAGTCAAGTTCTGGCGCCAAAATAGGTAAGTTATGATCTAGGGCTTCAAGCAGTGGCAATCCAAAGGACTCCGTCAATGATGGGAAAATAAGTGCGGATGATTGCTGATATAAATTGCTTAGATCTTCATAAGATTCTATTTTCCCAAAATTAATAACATGCAGATCAAACTCTTCTCTATGCCGTTTAATTTTAAACGAAAGTTCTGCATATTCCATTTCATCCACAGTTAATGCCAATGAGGGTTTAACGCCCTGCTCTGCCAACAAACACCAGGCCTTAAGTAAATTCACATGGTTTTTATGCGCATCTCCACTTGCCACATAAATAAAGTCAAATTTTTTAGTTTGCATTCGGAATGTACTATTTTTTTTATACCTTGGTAAAAAAGGGAATATTGTAACATTAATGTTGTTATTAAGCCTTTTTTTAAGTTGCCTGGCCATCGACTCCGTCTGAACAATGTATCTAACCATCGGGCTTAATTTGCGTAACCATAAACGCTCCACGCAAAGACGGATCCTTGTTTTAAATGGGAATTGGCTAAGAAGCCCTTTTTCACACAATATTCGGTTTTGTACAAAAACAATTACTTTTTTTTGCAATCGAAATAGCGGCGGTAATCCATGAAAGCAAAGCACCGTGGTATTAGGCATAACCTCACGATACAGCCGCCACTCAGCTAAAAACCGTGAGAAAATAGTGCGTTTAACATAATACACTTTTATTTCTGCAGGTAAGCTTATTTTTTCTTTTACCCTGAAATCAAGCTGTGCCGAAGAAATGCATTCGGAATTTGTACTCAAAATTTCTTTTAACAACGTGAGGCCGCCGCCTATGTGCACATTAGGAGCGTGCAATAATATTTTTCTTATTTTAATTTCATGTTCCATGACCACCCCACAAAAATTGTTTATCCTATAAATTTCTCAGAAAAAGGAATTAGCCGAGTCAGACTTGCCAAACCAAAAGAGATAATTAGCGTGGTTATAGCTAAGAGAAAAACCCCTATCCCCGGATAAAAGGTATATGGAGTAATAGAGAAAGAGAAAAAACCATTCCGCAAGAGACTCATCACAAAAGGATGCATCAAGTAAACAGGAAAAACCAATGGCGAGAGATACATTAAAGTCTTGTGAAAACACTGCGGTATTGTTATTTTAGGAAATATCACAAATAGTGCGGCCGCAGAAATAACCACATTGGGACTCAGATATTGATAAGCCGTCTCGGTGGGCACCTTAGTCTTAGCTGTAAAATACCAGGTTAAAAAAAACGTGCTTAAACTAGCCAAGATATAAGTTAAAAATGCCGCGGGTACTTTTATTCTGTTTTGGATTTCAGCCTTTGATAAATAACCCCCTAACATGAATAATCCTGTATAATTTAGACAATTAGAAAGCTGCAAGCTTGAGACTAATGGAATAGGATAATAAATAGTTACAGAGTTAATTAAAAACCATAGCGCAAAAAAATAAATAGCCCAGTTAGAATTAACAATTAAGCTGTTGTATATAGTACGTGAAAACGGCAACGCTAAGTAAACACCTATAATCATATAAACAAAACCCAGATGAAACATAATAGGGCCGTAAAAAATATTTTTAAACAAAGACCAGAAACTCCCTGCGCCATTATAACTCAATATAATTGCATAGAACACACTCCAACAAAATAAAGGAACAGCCACTCGACTGACTCTTTTTATCAGAATTAAATCCTTACCCGTATTTAGCAGTAAAGCCCCTGACAACAGTATAAATAGTGGGACAGCTACTCGTGAGAATGAATCTAATAGATTAACCCCCAGAAACAGTTTTGTTGAGATTATGCCATAGGTATAAAAAATGGGCGCTGAAGAATGGATCAATACAACTAAAATAATTGCAACAATGCGGCAAGTATCTCCCCATATAAAATGGCCTGCGGCAGTAACTTCCTTTACATCTATATTCGTGTTCACTCAAATCTCCTTAAGTTTATTTTGTATCATCGCTTTGATGAATATCCAAGAATTGATAAAATGTAGTTCGCATTCGTTCTAGCGTGAAATCTTGTAGAAAGCACTCTTTTCCACGAGTTCCCATTTTCTGATAGGCGCCCTTATCTAATATCACGTGTTCTAATGTTTTTAATATAACCTCTGCATCTAGAGAGGGGCATATATACCCCGCTTTTTTATTAAGAATATATTTTGTAGGAGAAGCATATAAAGGAGCATGACAATAAACAGGGCGTCCTACGCAAAAATAGGAAACTAACTTTGATGGGAAACTATTGCTTGACTCTAAATGAAACTCATCAGAAAACCAATATGGCATATAGAGTAAATCTGTATTCGCTAAAATAGACAAAGTCTCTTCTTGGCTTTTCCAGCCTAAATCTTCAAAGTGCTTTGGTTGTGTAGTCAAATTCTTTGAATATCCACCAATGACGCGAATAAAAATATCTTTCCCACCCACTCGCCAATTTGCGTTGTCTAAAGCACTAATAAGCGCTTCCCAAGCATCTACTGCATAGAACTGCCCTGCCATACCAATGATAAATTGCTGGCCATTGTCAACCGCTTTTAGTAATTTTGGGGCGTATTCTTCAGGTAAACTGGCAATAACGGGCAGATTTTTAACGCCATATTTCTTAGAGTATGCGTCTGACATTGCCCAAGAGGCCGTTGCACACGAAGCACTATAACGAATAATCTCATCATATTCAGTTAATAACCGTTTTTGTGTATAGCGATCCACTCTATTAGCGCGTAACCACCACTCAAATGGATCCCATACTTGAGTGTACAGTGGTACTTTAAGTAAAGCACTCAATGGCCGTGCCATCCGGATCATCGTTTGCCCTTCCAAAATAATCCATATTTTCTCAATATGCTGTTCTCTAGCAAATCGTGCTATTCTAGGAAGTAACTGCAGCCGTACACGCATTCCTTGTATTAGTTCAAATATAAATTTTACAACACATAAAAGCCCAGAGGGAAGAATTCTGGGGAAAGACTCAACCGGTTTTTGAAGAACCAAGGTGGGAATGTCTGCTAAATCTGATGGGATTTCCACTTCTTTTATCAAAGAACGATTGATCACAGCGCAAATTGCAACTTCTTCTTTAGGTAAAAAACGCACTAATCGCTCTAACACCAAACCAGCTGTATACCTTCGACAAGGCGGCATATCGGTTAAAAGTAAAATTTTCATTTTCCAACTACTTTTGTATATACATCAACGAGTCTTTTTACATGAAGATTTTGATCGTAATGTAACTCAGCTATCTCACGCCCTTTTTGTCCCCGCGCTTGGCGCTCAGCGGGATTGTCTATTAAATGTTGTACGGCCTCTACAAACGCGCTTATATCGCCCATGGGCACAGATAGCCCCACTTGCGGTGCAAAGGTAATGCTCGGTAATGCAGTACCTTCAAAAACAATAACAGGCTTCGCACAAGCCATCGCCTCTATTGCCATAAGGCCAAATGATTCTGCAATAGACGGCATGAGGAAAATATCTGAGGCAAGGAATGCATCCCGAACCAACATTTCATCGTTTACCCAACCCAACTCTATTACTTGAAAACGATCACGGAAAGGCTCTAATAATCCCTTGCCGCCTAAGGTCAGCAAACATATTTTTGAGCCTTTTTTAACATTTTTTAGGGCTTCAATAATATAATGCGCGCCCTTATAGGGATCTGCTGTTGCACGAAAACATAACACTACGGTGTCTTCTTCTATGCCAAATTTTTTACGCACATTTTTAGATGTTACAGGGGAGAATAATGCTAAATCCAGCCCAAAGGGGATGTAATGCACAGGAACATTTTCAAACAGAGGCGATGCTAAAACCATTTTTCTCATCCAATCGGAGGCAACAATAAGCTCAAAATTAGAATTTTTATACGCGCGCTGCTTATATTTAAATAGATACTTTGTATTATCTCGGAGCAATGGGAATAGTGCTGCCAAGTCAGGGCATTGATCGCACATTGTACGCCATTTATCACACTTTCTAGGGTGAATACAATGCCCTGTCATCGCCCAAGGATCATGCAAAGTCCAAACTGTAGGCTTTAATGCGGTAATCTTCGGTAAATGGGACAGACTAAAATAGCCCGAGTGAATAATATGCAGATGAATTAAATCCGCTTCTTTGAACTCAGGCATGCGCATCATCTGCATCGCATGTGGGTATAACATAGATTGTACTGATGCTAGCCGTTCCACTCGATTAATAATTCGGCTAGTCATGCGCGTCCATTTCCCACCAAATGTTAAAACCTCTGGATTTTTACTGTCTTTTTCCCAGACTAAATGCTTTGATTGCACGCCCTGTTTTTCGAGCAATGGTGTCACAGCTAGACCATGAAATCTACGACCGGGTGACTCATATCCGTTAACTTGTAGAACTTTCATTTCATCGCCCTATGCTAAGTTTGCACTTGTTCTTTAATGCGCGAAGAATTCGTGTCGTAAAAACACCCTTATGTTTTTCCTGTAAGGCCAATTCTAAAGCCAATTCTAAGGCCAATTCTGATGGTAATGGGCGCCGAATATCTGATATTTTAGCGGGCACTTTCCTTGCTTTAGGCTCAAAATTACATATCGCAAAAAAAGCGCCGAAAGGTTTTTCTAATAGTTCATTTTTATAATCCACTTTATGATAGGCCTCGCAGATATAAAAATCCCATTGTGGCGAAAAGTCTTCGGGCAGCCACCCAGAGCGATGTTCTTGCATTACCCCGCCCGATAATCCCCAGCCATCGGGCTCTCCCACGTCCATATGTTGCGCCATAAAACCCAATGGTGTAAATAAAACGATTTGCTCTCTAGCAACCCGCTCGCTTTCTTTAATAACCGCTAAGCCTTCTTCCTTCTCTAAATGCTCAATTACATCCAATAGAAATATGCTGTCTACTGAATTATCGGCTAAGCTCTGTAATGCGGGGAGTGCTCCCATTCTAAAAACAATAACACTTTTGTCATCTGCATGACGATAGGACAAAATATCAGCATATTCATGCCAGGGTTCAATAAGAATATTTACCTTGGGTCGGAAATAATTCATTGGAACTATACCACAGCCTATATCCGCAACCACCTCTGTCACTTTCACATTGTCCTTCACCACAGACAACAATTCAGTGGGTTCATCAAAATAATGATGCCGCTTTAATTTAGCCTGAGACTGTTTTTTATTTGAGTTATCCGTTAAGAATTCCGCGCTATCATGCATCTGAAGTTCCTCCTTTATGCCAAATAACCCTATTAATATAATGAACATAACTAAATACAATATTTACTATTTTTTTAGATACTTGCTCCACCGCATAATCGAGCACAACCCTTTTTGTTCGATCTGTATCAGATGCGCGATTCTGCTCTATAATAACATGTACAGAATCTAGTATATTGTTCAAGTTTATTCCCGTCATAATCAAAGTACCTTCGTCCATACCTTCAGGCCGCTCATGTACATCACGCAGAGTAACAGCAGGTAAATCTAAAAGCGAAGCTTCTTCGGTGATCGTCCCGCTGTCAGAAAGCACACACAGTGCACCCATCTGTAAACGGATATAATCCAAAAAACCAAATGGCTTTAAAAATTGAATGCGTGGATCTAAGCCTTCAATTTGCATCTTCTCTAACTTTTTCCGAGTGCGCGGGTGGGTGGAAACAATAATAGGCACATCGTATTTAAGCACTAACTGCTGCATCGCCCCTAGCAATATACGCAAATTTTCTTCCACATCCACATTTTCTTCACGATGTACACTTAAAATAAAATAACGTTTTTCTTCCAATGAGAGCCGCCCAAGTATATCCGACCCTTTAATTTTAGGCATGCAATAAGAGAGCACTTCCGGCATATGGGAGCCCGTCTTAATGATCTGCTCTGCAGGAAGACCTTCGGAGATTAAATATCGTCGTGAATGTTCTGTTAATACCAAATTGATATCGCTAAGGTGATCTAATACCTTCCTATTTAATTCTTCAGGCACACGTTGATCAAAACAACGGTTCCCCGCTTCCATATGAAATACGGGTATTTTTCTACGCTTGGCTGCAATAACAGCTAACCCTGAGTTGGTGTCACCATAAATCAGCACCGCATCTGGATTTTCTTTTTCCAATATGTCATCTACAGTTTCAAGAATGCGCGCAACTGTTTGCATAGGGCTTTTCCCAACCGCATCCAAAAAATAGTCAGGAGCGCGAATATCTAGCTCATCAAAAAAGATTCGATTGAGTTCATAGTCAAAATTTTGACCCGTGTGCACCAAAACATGATCTGTATGTTTATCAAATTCTGCCATAACACGACTCATCTTGATAAGTTCTGGCCGTGTGCCTACAATAGTCATAACTTTAAGCATTCAACTCTTCCTGAATTAAATCTAAACTTAATAATAAGCTTTTTACATCTTCCACTGCGAGTTGCTCTGTATTATGAGAGGTATAATCTTCTATAGCATTCATCTTCAGATCCCCCTCAACAAAATACTTTGCATAACTTAGTTCACGATTGTCAGCGGGAATACGGTAGTATCGACCCGTATTTTCTGCTCTCGCCATTTCTTCAGAAGAGACCAAAGACTCATATAATTTTTCACCATGGCGCACTCCAATACACTGAATATGGCTTTTTTCCCCAAACAAATCCTGTAACGCTTCCGCTAAATTTTTAATGCTTGTGGCAGGCGCCTTCTGCACAAAAATATCTCCCTGGCGGCCATTCGAAAATGCATATAAAACCAGATCGACCGACTCTTCTAGGGACATCATAAACCGTGTCATTGTAGGCTCTGTGATCGTGAGCGGTTTACCCTCTTTTAGCTGACGTATAAATAGGGGGATTACTGAGCCGCGCGATGCCATCACATTACCATAGCGGGTTGCACATAACACTGTTTCACCTGCAGAGCACATACGTGCCTTGGCGATCATTAATTTTTCCATCATCGCTTTAGATAGGCCCATAGCATTAATCGGATATACCGCTTTATCTGTGCTTAGTAAAATAGCGCACTCCACTTGATTAGCAATTGCCGCATTCATTACATTTTCAGCACCTAGAATATTAGTTTGCACCGCTTCCATAGGATAAAATTCACAAGAAGGGACTTGTTTTAATGCCGCGGCATGAAATACATAATTCACTCCTTTCATTGCCTGCAAAACACTTCCATAGTTGCGCACATCACCAATATAAAATTTCAGCTTTGGATGATCAAACAAAAGACGCATGTCTTCTTGTTTTTTTTCATCTCGGCTAAAGATACGAATTTCTTTAATATTTGTACTTAAGAATCGTTTAAGAACAGCATTTCCAAAAGAACCCGTCCCGCCCGTAATCATCAATACTCTGTTTTCAAACATTATTTATCTCTGCAAATTTATTTAAAGGCATGCATCTTTCTTATTAACTCAGGCCACACGGGCGCAACATATCCCGTTTCACCCTTAAAATGATCCATGTTAAGGGAACGATCTATAACGAAAGAATCATCAGGCATTATTTCAATATTTTTCCCATATACTTTTGCCACCATTTTTAACAGATCGTATTTGTTAATCGATTCTGCTGCCACATGGTATAAACCACACATATCTGGCCGCGGCAAAACAACATCTTGAATCACTCTAGCCAACTCTACTGTAGGTAGGCCCGAAAAAAACGCGCGCGTAAACCCATTTACGGGGCCTTCTTGCGCCAAAAACCAGCCTATTAAGCTATTTTTCCCCACTAACTCATGCCCGATAATCGAAGTGCGTAATGTGATGGCATGAGGATAATCTACCTCGCCCAATAATTTTGAACGCCCATAAAGGTCCTCAGCATCAGGAATATCTGTTTCTAAGTAATGCCCTTTTCTTCCCGAGAAAACACAATCCGTACTAATGTGTATGAGGCGTGCCCCTACTGCTTGGCAAAGAATCGCCAAACTATGTGGTAATAATGTGTTTATGCGCAGCACATTTAAAGGATTTTTTGCTTTTTTTCTTTGTTTGATAACACCAATACAATTAATAACTACTTTGGGCCGCTCTTCAGCAAGCCACTGCATTAAACAATCCATGCTGTCTATACTCACATCAGTAACTAATTTTTCTAACAGCTCATTAGAAAAATAACGGCGAGCGCCCTCGGCACGTGCTGTTCCATAAACATCCAGATCTGGATTGAGGGTTAAAAAACGGAATAGCGCATTACCCATCATCCCTGTCACACCCAAAACCAAAATTTTCATGCTTCATTATCCTCAAGTTCAATGGGGTATTCCGTGTTTTCTAAAAAGCCTAACATCCGCAGGGTAAAAAATGGGGGAAAAGTATGATAACCCAAAAACAGCCTGAATTCCAGTACTAACTAACTAAAATTGACTAGATTATGAGTCAATTTCGTAGAATTATCGTTTTATATTGACCGCCTAGAAAAAAATAGCCGCTTCAACTCACTTCTTCCCCTCTTCAAAGGCTTTTTCATACGCCTCTACCATTTTGTCGCTGCAAAAATAGTCCTCAAAGCGTTTTCTTGCCGCCTTAGCAAATTGAATACACAGCGCTTCGTCTTGCTCTAAGCGCAACAGCGCCTTGCGTAAAGCAAACGCATCTTTAGCAGGTACCACCAAACCCGTCTCATTGGCTTGATTCACAAAAGAAGTTCCCGTACCTAATTCAGTTGAAATTAAGGGTTTGCCTGCACGCAACCCTTCAACCAAAGTCAAACAATAGGCTTCTGAACGCTCAGAGGCTGGAACCACCACCGCCTTACACAATGAAAATAGAGCCGCTTTATCAGCCTCATTCACCGAGCCTACGAATATCACCTTATCTAGTTTTTTTTCGCGGGCGATGGCTTTTAGCAGAGCCTCTTCAGGGCCTCGACCCGCAATCACCAACGCTAAGGCGGTATTCTCAATTGCCTCTAACAAGTAAGACAGCCCTTTATAATAACGCAACACCCCTAAGAATAAGAAAAAATTTTGCCCCACTTTCGCCTGCCAGTAGGCTTGTTCTTTTGAAAAATGCGCTTGCCCTAAGCCTTCTTGTAAGCCTAAAGGGATCACTTGTGTCTGCGCTGAATAATGACGTAATACGCTGCTGGACCTTTGATAGGGTTCGGATGTGGCTATAATACGGTAAGCTCGGCGCAAAAATAAATGCATTAACGGATTGTATACAATTTTCAACACTTTTTGTTTCACGATGTCAGAATGATAGGTCACAACATACGGTTTATGAAGCCGCATAAGAAGCGCCGCCAAATCAGCAAAAGGCCAAGGAAAATGGAAATTAACGATATCGTGCTTTAAACTTAATTCGCGAAATTTTTTCAAAAAGCTTAAACTAAAAGGACAGGAAGAAATCACTATATTTGCAGGACAATAATGAATCGTCACCAACCCTTCTTGGCGACTATAGGCTTCTTTTTTATGTGTCGTTACCAACAACGTGCAGCGATGCCCTTTTTGGGCCAATCCCGCCATCAACACCCGCAGAGCTTCTTCTACCCCACCGAAAGTTTCAGGATAATAGGTTTTATAGATAAATAGAATGTTCATGTTCATCGCCCCTAAACAAATTTCCCCCACTTCTCTATCCATTCAGCCAGATCCTTTTCACACTGTTGCAGTTGTTGCTGTAATTTTTGCAATTGCAAAACCTGTTCTGGTAAATAGAGTTCGGGATCCGTAAGCTTATTTTTCAACTTTTTCTGCTCAGCTTCACATTTTTCAATTTTACGTTCCAATGCCGTCATTTCTTTTCGGTTTTGATGATCTTCGTTTGTGCTTTGACGTTTTTCGGATGTTGCTTTTTTAGTCTCCGCTACAGAATTTTGTTGGCGCAACCAATCATCGTAGCCGCCTACAAATTCTTCTATCCTGCCATTACCATCGAAAACCATAGTGCTGGTTACGGTATTATTTAAAAAACTTCTATCGTGGCTCACAAGCAACAATGTTCCCGTGTAATCCACCAATAAGGACTCTAGCAACTCTAAGGTTTCTAAGTCTAAGTCATTGGTGGGTTCGTCTAGCACTAACAAATTGGCGGCTTTGGTAAATAATCTAGCCAGCAGCAAACGATTCCGCTCTCCACCAGAAAGAGAACTAACCGGCGATCGAGCCCGTTGAGGGGAAAACAGAAAATCCTGTAAATAAGTCATAATGTGTATAGAATGCCCATTCACCGTAACGTATTGATCGCCATAACTCACATTATCCGCTACGGTTTTATTTTCATCTAACTCCGCACGCAATTGATCGAAATACGCGATTTCTATTTTTGTACCATGGCGTACCGTGCCTTCTTGCGGCTGCAATTGCCCCAATAAAATTCTTAATAAGGTTGTTTTGCCTACGCCATTCGGACCAATGAGCCCAATTTTATCTCCACGCAGAATGGTTGTGGAAAAGTCCTTCATAATCATTTTGTCTGCATACTGAAAGCTTATGTTTGTTGCTTCAATAACTATTTTCCCAGACTGCGCCCCTTTTTGTATTTGCAATTTGGCCGTTCCCATAAGTTCCCGCCGGCTTTGCCTATCTTCACGTAATTTTTCTAATGCGCGCACTCGCCCCTCATTACGCGTGCGTCTGGCCTTAACCCCTTGCCGAATCCACGCCTCTTCTTGCTTTAATTTTTTATCAAATTCTTTATTATGCGTTTGCTCCACTTCCAATTCATGTTGCTTACGAACTAAATAGCCTTGATAGTTACCCGGATAACTGCGTAACTTGCCGCGGTCTAGTTCTACCATGCGGGTTGCAATGTTCTGCATAAAAGCCCTGTCATGTGTGATAAAAACAACCGTGCCTACAAACTCTTTTAAAAATTTTTCAAGCCAATCAATCGCCTCTATTTCCAGATGATTGGTGGGCTCGTCTAAGAGAATAATGTCGGGGCTTTTAACCAAAGCCTGTCCTAACAATACTCGGCGTTTTAACCCCCCCGAAAGGCTTGAAAACGCCATGTCTGCTGGCAATGACAATAGCGAGATGATGGATTCTATTTTATAGGATAAATCCCACGCATTTTCTTTTTCTAAGATGTGCTGTACCTTCTGGAACTCATCCCATGTTTCGGCAGAGCTATCGTGGGCTAATTTATGGGTTAGATCCTGATAGTGCACTAACAGTGGCCCTAACTTACCCAGACCCTGCGTTATTACCTCATAAACCGTTCCACTCATATCGCGAGGAACGTCTTGATCTAATTTTGCAATAGCGATCCCGCTTTGATAGCTTAACTCACCGCTATCGGGTTTGATTTCGCCATGTATCAATTTCAACAACGTAGATTTACCCGTGCCATTACGGCCTAATATACACAGACGTTCTTTTTCTTCAATGATTAAATCCACATGATCTAAGAGCGATTCAGCACCAAAAGCAATAGAAATATTTTTTAAGTTAATTTGCGACATTTTAACAATGGGTTACCTTAATGATTGTTATGCGAAAACCGGCTGTGCTGGCTACAGCTTACACCGCTTCCCAGTGTAAGATAATCTCGGGATAATATCCAGCCCCTGCCGAAATGTATAGAAAGTCTCTTGCTAAAATCTTTTCCATAAGTTACAATCTTGCCCACGTTATACGCCTTATCCAGCACAAATTGAGGTTTTTTTGAACACGAATACAGCGTCAATATCCTCCCCTCGTACATTCCAACTGGGCCCAGCCATAAGCGACCTACAACAAGGTTTAGCGGCCTGGCGTATTTGGTGGGCCTTAGGCTGGCAAGACATACTATTACGCTATAGACGCTCTCAACTAGGGCCTTTGTGGATCACCCTTAGTACCGCCATTATGATTTACAGCATGGGTTTTTTATACGGTAAATTATTTAAAATCGATTTAGCCTCTTACTATCCTTACCTGGCTACAGGGCTAATCTCCTGGACTTTTATTTCGTCCGTTATCAATGAGGCCAATGAAGCCTTTGTTGAAAACGCGGGTTTCATACGCCAAACCTGCTTACCTTTTTCCATTTATATTTTGCGCTTGTTGACTCGCAATTTCATTATTTTTCTGCACAATTTTCTACCTGTTTTACCCATTTTAATTTATTACAAACTCGCCCCCACGGCCTTAGGGGTATTGTATCTTCTTTTCGGCTTAATGTTACTACTCAGCATAGGCTATATTTTTGGTTTCCTGTTGGCTATTTTAGGCAGCCGTTTTCGCGATATGAAACCCATCGTCGCCAGTGTAGTGCAAATTTGTTTTTTAATAACGCCCATCTTGTGGCAACATTCTATGTTATCGCCTAAATTTCAAGCCTTCACGAATTTCAACCCCTTCTTTCAGCTAACACAATTAATACGCGCGCCTTTGTTAGGGCAAATTCCATCTACGCTGACAATAGTCTATTGCTTGGTATTAGCACTGGCAGGCTTAGCTTTGATGATCGTGGTTTTAGCCAGAAGCCGCCATCGCATTGCGTTTTGGGTATAATAGTATGTCAACCATTAGTTTATCTCAGGTGTCTTTAGATTTTCCCATTTATGGTGCCAATACCCTCTCATTGAAAAAAAGTCTGATATCGCTCATCACAGGACGCTCTGTTCAACAGCAAGAAAATAGCGTTCACTTTATACGCGCTTTAGAAAATGTTTGCCTGGAACTATCTTCTGGCGATACCCTCGCTTTAATTGGTCACAATGGTGCGGGTAAAAGCACCTTATTGCGCGTGCTTTCGAAAATCTATACCCCTTCTATGGGAAAAGTAAACGTTCAGGGGCGAATTTCCTCCTTACTGGATTTAAATCTAGGCATTAATAGCGAATCTACAGGGTATGAAAATATTCTGTTAAGTGGCTTATTACGTGGTATGTCGCGCAACGATATTAATGCCAAGAAAAAAGGCATCGCTGAATTTAGCGAGCTAGAAGATTATTTGGCCTTGCCGGTGCGCACCTATTCTAGCGGTATGCAACTGCGCCTTGCTTTTAGCATTGCCACGAGTTTTTCTCCAGAAATTTTATTGTTAGACGAGGTCATGGGCGTAGGAGACGCTTCTTTCATGCAAAAATCAAGGCAACGCTTGAGCGAATTGGTTGCACAATCGGATATCGTTGTATTTTCTTCACATTCTACGGAACTGGTGCGAAATTTTTGTAAAAAGGCCTTATGGCTGGAAAAAGGACATGTGAAAGCGTTTGGCTTAGTGGATGATGTTTTAAAAAGCTACGATGCCGCAAATTCTAATCCCAAAGCCCATGGCTAGAAAAGTCGAATTACGGCAACTGCCCATTGAAACATTACAACGCGGCCGATTTCAACCCCGCCATCATTTTGATACCGAAGCCTTAGCAGAATTAGCGCAATCCATACGTCAAATGGGGGGCTTATTACAACCCATCGTGGTTAGAACCCTCACCCATAACCGCTATGAAATCATTGCCGGCGAGCGTCGTTGGCGCGCCTGCCAACTGGCTGAATTATCTACGGTGAGTTGTCTAGTCGGTGAATACAGCGATGAACAAGCTTTACAAGCGGCTATTGTTGAAAACATTAACCGCAGCGATTTAAACTTAATTGAAGAAGCCAAAGCCTATTTACGTCTGCAAGAAGAATTTATTTACACCCACGATGAAATTGGCGCCCTAGTAGGCAAATCGCGCGCAGCCATTAGCAATCTGTTGCGTTTATTAAAATTAGACACTAGAGTACAACACTATCTTATTGACAAGACCTTAAGTGAAGGTCATGGTAAATTATTAGCGGGTTTGTCTATAGAGGCCCAATATCCCTTAGCACAACAGTGTATAGAAAAAGATTTCAGCGTGCGGCAATTAGAGCGCATGATTCAGCAAGAAAAATCGCAACAACCCACAATCCCTCGCAAAGATCCAAACATCGCCCGTTTAGAAAGCACCCTAGCCGAACAAATGGGATCTCCCGTTGCCGTAGAATATGACGAAAATGGCCGTGGGGCCTTGCGCATACAATTTCAGAATTTTGATATTTTAGACGGCATATTACAACATTTAGGGTTAAAAAAGGATTAAAGCGATGAAAAAATATTTGGTCACTGGCGGCGCTGGTTTTATAGGGTCTCATTTGGTCGATGCTTTGTTGGCAGAAGGCCATAGCGTCGTGGTATTGGACGATGGCAGTACTGGGTATTTGCAAAATATCTATCCAGATTATGCAACGTCACCGCCCGATACACTCCATCGGGACAATTTAACGTTTATGCAGGGTTGTATCAGCGATCACGCTTTAGTACAACGCTGTCTAGAAGGCGTAGACGGTTGCTTTCATTTGGCCGCTCGTCTAGGCCTTATGCTGTGTAAAGAAGATTGGTTCGGAACACATTTAATTAATTTAAGCGCAACCATAGGCCTATTTGACGCCATACAAAAAAATTATAGTCTACACGGTAAAATGATCCCCGTGGTCTACGCCTCTTCCGCCGCAGTGTATGGCGACCTAGGCCAAAAAGCCTTGCATGAAGATTTGAACACGGCCCCTTTATCCGCCTATGGTGCCGATAAATTGGGCTGTGAATTGCATGCCCATATCGCCAACAGCGTTTATGGCATACCTAACGTAGGCTTGCGTTTTTTTAATGTATACGGTCCTAGACAACGCCCCGATACTATTGATTCGGGTGTTATTTCTATTTTTATAGAACGCATTAAAACGGGCTTGCCCTTAACGATTTTCGGCTCTGGAGAGCAGAGTCGCGATTTTGTGCATGTTAGCGATGTGGTCTCTCATTGCTTGTTTTTTATGAATTCGCTGCGGGATAAATCGGACATTTTTAATGTCTGTACTGGAAAGGCCATCCGCATTAATGATTTAATCGCCTTGTTAAAGCAATTCTGCTCCAAGCCTTTAACCCTTCATTATGCCCCCGAACGCACTGGAGATATTCTTGATGCTTTAGGCTCGCCTAAAAAAGCCGCTGCGACGGGCATTGTGAGTTCAATCGCACTAGAAGACGGCCTGCGCGCATTATGGGAATATAGGGCCCTAGTCTAGTCATAGCAGCCTATCGCGCACAATTTTCTATTGTCGCCCTCATGGATCCCCTCATTGAAAACGCTTTCGCTGACAGCTAAGGATCGTGCGCGAAATAATTTCCGGAACTTTCATGCTGGACTTACGCTGTAATTCCAATCCCAAAAAATTTTATCGTGTTTTATATTTTCGGTATCATAAAAATTTTTAGCAACCTTTTTTCCTTATTCATATGTTTTTGTAACTACTCGCGCCTATAGAGCAGATTATGTTAGCGCGAAAATAGCCACACCGTCATTGCGAACAAACCGGCGCACTAAACTTGTGCGAAAACGAGGAACAAGTACCGGTTTGTAAAGCAATCCAGTTGCAAAACGTCAATACGGGTATGAATAAAATCATGTGTTTGCAATAGACTATGTCCGTACCTAGATCGACCTAGTATAGGACAGAATACGTCACTCTTGGTGCTCGCGAGCTCGGTGCCTATCCTAAAAACCAACTGCTGTGAGTATATAAAACGAGTATTTTACTGGATTGCCGCGCTGCATTCGTTTAGTTTAGTGTAGCGTAATCATTTCACTGTTGCCGTCGGTCACATTTTCTATTATACCTCCAGTACTCATTTGCTCGCAATGACGAGATCGG
>VFJV01000032.1 GCA_009885895.1 Gammaproteobacteria bacterium | reverse complement strand
GTGGTTGCCCATCTAGGGCAGGCACGGGGGCCTGCCCCTACGAAAAGATCCCGTTACGTCTTTAAGAGCCGACTGTTTTACTAAACTTCCGCGACAACCACTTTCGCACGCCGATCTCGTCATTGCGAGCAGTGGTTGCCCTGCTTGGGCAGGCACGGGGGCCTGCCCCTACGAAAGGGTCCTGTTACTTCTTTAAGAGAGCAAGCGACGCAATCCAGGGGTAAAAATTACTATCGTTTTTGGACTCAGCGAGCTATTGTTTTTTCTGAATTTTTATTATAGTATGCTGAGAAACGTTGTTATAGCGCATTTTTTCAATATGGGACTAGGATACGCTTAAAAATAAATTAACAGGGCAGGTAGAAATGAAAAAAAAACTGTACGATGTTGCTATTATAGGTGGTGGCCTCGCTGGTTGCTTAGCCGCAATTGAATTGGCGAACAAAGGGAAAAGCGTTTGCTTAATTGAAGCAAAAGAGACGCTTCTTGATGGAACAAGCAATGTTACTCCGGCCAGGATGGGCCTTGGGTTTCATTATATTCACAAAGAAACGGGTATTGTGTATCTTCGCTCTACGATTGAATTTGTAAAAAAATATAAAGCTTCTGTACATCCATTAATGGTTGGTGGGCATGAAGAAGAGAGTCATCCATTACGGCGAGGAAGGTACTTTATTACAAAAGATTCTTTATTTGGAAAAGAAGAAATTTTAGACACCTATATAGAGCTGAAAAAAGAATACATGCGTTTATGTAAAGAGGATTCTTCCAACAGGGTTTTTGGAGATCCTGAATACTTCTTTACGATATTGAACCCATCAGAATATGAGGGGGATGTTAGCGAGGAGAAAGTAGCCTGTGGGGTAGAAACGGCAGAACATTTATTAAATTGGCCGATTTTCAAAAAATTTGTCCTTAGTGAAATCGCCGGTAGTAAAAATATAGAGGTCTTAACCTGTGAGGAAGTTAGAAAAACTGGATTTGATATTGACACAAATAATCACGCGCTATTTTGCTATAATAAAAACATGGGGATCTTAAACATTGAGGTGTTGGCCCCGTTTGTTGTAAATTCTACATGGGAAAATGTCGAGGAAATAACCAAGATAGCTGGATTTAGGCCTGTGGAAATGAAAAATAAAGGAGCAGGAAAAAAATCTTTAGAAAGCAAAGATCGCACCAATCGATTAAAGATCCTAGTTGAAGTGGTGCTGCCAGAAAGCCTAAAAAATGCGCATTCCATGTTTTTCTGCATGGGCCCACATTGTATGTTCTCTAATCTTGGTGACGGGCGTGGCATGCTAACCTATGCTCCTGTAACAAATTTCATACAGAGCAGCGAAATTTTGGTTCCAAGGGATATTGCATTTTTTTTGAGTCTAAACGGTGAGGAGAATCTATCGGGATCTCTCTTAGAAATGGTGACCGGATATGGTCATAAGATAGTCTTGGGAGTGTCTCAATATATTCCCGAAATGCGTAATGCGCAATTGTTATCGGTCCGATTTGGGATTGTTGTCACTAAAGGGAGTGTGGATATTTTCGATCATAATAGCGACTTTCATATTAAAAATGATAATGGCATAATGTCGGATGAATACCCTATAGGTTGGGTTAACAACACCTGTATGAAACTTTTATATGCCTATGACAATGCCAGATCTATTTGCGGGATAGAAGAAGAGCAAAAAGAACTAAGGAAATTGGTTGCTAAGAAGGTAGCAGAGATCGTTCCCAAAGGATTATTAGAGGAAAATAGGCTGTTAGAGTCTGCCAGAACAAAAGTGCTGTCTTTTGTTTTATATAGATATTTCACTTCAGCTGAGTTGGATAATAAGCAGAGTAGGTTTGATCACTCAAAACCTTTAATTCAAGCCGCCATGCAGGGGAAATTGCTTATTACTTCTGCGGGCCTTGAAGAAAAGAAGTTAGTGTTAAGAAAACAAGGTGAGCAAGGGATCCATCCTATCGTAGGAATCCTTAGAGCAACCTAAGAAGGAGTTTTTATGGTGTATAATCCGCTATCGTTAAGTGATTCTGTTTTAGAGCTTGTGCCTTGCTATATTTTTTGGAAGGATAAGAACTGCGTTTTTCTCGGCTGTAACAAGTTATTTGCAAAACGGTCACTTCTGAAAGAAAGTGCTGACATTGTAGGGAAAACTGACTACGATATGCCTTGGACCGCGGAAGAGAGTGACCGCTATCGTGCAGATGATCTGTGCGTCATGGAAACAGGCGAGCCAATATTGAACATTGAGGAGACACAAACCTTTAGTGGCCTGAAAATAACCATTCTTACGAATAAAGTTCCTTACAGAAATGAATCGGGAGAGATTATGGGTATCATAGGGGTCTATCACGATATAACAGAAATAAAAACCGCACAAATTAACTTAATTAAGGCCAAAGAAGCAGAAGCAGCCACTCAAGCAAAAACAGAATTCGTACAAAACATGCAGCACGATATACGCACGCCCTCGGCGGGCTTGTGTGGGGTGTTAGACATACTGGCCAATGCGGAAGTAGACAGCGCAAAGAAAAAAACGCTGGAAATGGCGGTGACCGCCAGTAAACGGCTTTTAGACCTATGCAATGACGCGGTGGATTTTGGCCATTTGGATGGCAACAGCCGCGCTATCCTTCAAAAAGAATTGGACC
>VFJV01000087.1 GCA_009885895.1 Gammaproteobacteria bacterium | reverse complement strand
TGTGAATGCGATCGTATATTTCTAAGCGGTGCACCGAAATATCTTTGGGTGCTTCTACGCCCAAACAGACTTGGCTGTGCTTAATTTTCAGCACAACAATGCGTATGTCGTTTCCGATGATGATAATTTCCCCTACGTGGCGCGCTAATTTTAACATTGAATACTCCTTGATAAAAAAATAATGTGAAAATGACCAACTGCGGTATGTATCCGCAGTTGGCCGCTAAGCAATGAAGTGACAATGCAACCCCATAGCCATTTAATTCAACCGGATGCAGGCGGTGTCATTCTCCTACATCGTCCACACGCCAACGGGATGGCGCTATCGTTCCTGCGATTGTGTTTGCTTTGATACGGTCTACGCGTAGAGGTGCACTGACGGTGCGTGGCTAAGCTCGCGTATAAAAGCGCGTACAAAAGCCACTTAGGTACAGGCGCGTGTAAAGCCACCCGTATTTATACACACAATACAGGCCCTTAAACGTGCCATGACACACATTTTAGGGGTGAATTGTATGGGGTAAATTGCATACATGGATAATATGCAGCCAAAGTGCGTAAAGCTGCGTACAAAAAGTACACGACCTACTTGTGCGAATGCGTGGATGTGCGATAAAATTTTCATAGCCATTCAATCCTTCTTCGATTGTTGGTTAGTGGCTTGGTTTTGTGTTTCAGCACTTGCCAGGCCGCGCTCTACTTTTGCAAGTAGAACTCCCATTGTGTAGTGATGTTTCAGACGCTAAGAACAACCGGTCACTACTTTCATTTCAGTTTGCTCATGTCGATCATGATCCTTTTTAGAGGTCTTGTCAAGTCTTTTTATCCTAAAAAAGAAAAATAAAATAGAGGCTTACAGCCATAGCAATATCTTATTAACGTGCTATGAGTATAGCGCGGACTCTAATTTTTTATGGCTTGCATTTTTTCTTAGATCTAGGTACAGTGCTTCTTTAGGCTTTTTTAAAAAACAGAGTATTAGAGAGGTTCTACTTGCTATTCGATCTTCCCAAAATTGAACATAATCTTGCAGGGTTTAAAGCGTTGCTTGCTTTTTATGCAGAGGTTAGAGATATCTCTTTTGAAAATATTGAAATCAATATGCAGGATACGCAATGGTTTGATGCAGATATGTGTGCGGCTTTTGGAGCGTTGCTTTATAAAATAACCAATAATATAAACACCGTGAAGCTAATGAATAGCACTGAGAAGGTTAAAACAATATTAACCAAAAATGAATTTTTAAGAAACCACTTTGGGGCTTCGGCTATTCCAGATCATTTTGGAACCACTATTACTTATAGGCGCTTTGGCATTAAGGACGGTGATTCTTTTGAAGAGTACCTTGAAACAGAGTTCGTGTCGCGACCAGAAGTGCCCTTGATGTCTGATGGGCTACGAAAAGAATTCAAAAAGAGTATCGGCGAACTATTTTCTAATGCGGTATTACACTCAGAAACCAAATTGGGCGTTTATAGTTGTGGGCAATTTTATCCCAAGAAAGAAAAGATTTATTTTTCAGTAGTGGATTTAGGGATTGGAATGCGTCAAAAAATAAATAATTTCAATAGCCTTCAGTTGACAGCAGTACAGGCAATTGATTGGGCCCTTACACCTGGGAATACGACAAAAAATTCTACAGGCGGGTTAGGGTTAAAGTTACTAGCCAAATTTATTGATTTAAATGGGGGATCCTTGCAAATAGTATCCGATGCGGCTTATTGGGGAAGAAAAAATAAAATTAATTTAAGTTCTGCGCTTGAAGATCCTTTTCCAGGAACGGTAGTTGTTATTGAAATTAACACAGGGGATTCTGCATCCTACAGCTTAGCTACGCATTTAAAAAACGAAAATATATTTTAGAGGTAAAACATGAAAAAAGAGAAAGAGTTGAAGATTTCCGTCTTTGAAGTGGTGGGGCGTACAATATGTGTCTCGTCCGACAATGGGCAAAAAGTGTACGATCGCCTTGTTAGGGCTTTAGGGGAAAAACATAAGGTGCTATTGTCGTTTGAACAGATTACCCTGCTGACATCCGCATTTTTAAATACAGCAATTGGGCAATTATATGGCGTATTTAAAGCGGAAGACATACGCGCTTTACTCAGGGTCGATATGCTGCAGCAGGACGATTTGGTATTATTAAAACATGTTGTGGACACGGCAAAACTTTATTTCAAAAATCCTAAAAAATTTGAACAAGCTATTCGTGAAGAATCAGGAGATGACGATGAAACCTAAAGTGGAGAACATTAAGGAACATATATTTACACCGGAAGATAAATTATTATTTGATACTAATATTTGGCTATTTTTGTATGGACCACGAAAGCCACGAGATCCAAAAGTGAAAACCTATTCAGAGGTTCTTCAAAATATTCTTGGCCAAGGAAGCGCAATTTATGCTGACGTCTTAATTATGTCCGAATACATCAATAACCAGTTCAAAAATGTGTTTCACCTAGAGCATTCTAGACACCGCAGTTCTTTTAATGGTTTTGCTAACATGCTCTCTGCGATTACTGCCTATATCTTTCACCCAAACAAACCAACATTACAATTCTCTGACGAGGATAGGAAGGTTCTTATGGCCGC
>VFJV01000090.1 GCA_009885895.1 Gammaproteobacteria bacterium | reverse complement strand
TCATAGGCGACAATATCCATATTGTGGTCACACAGATCAATGGCAACAAGGTCCGTTTGGGCATACGCGCGCCTAAGGACATTTCGGTGCACCGCTTGGAAATTTACGAACGTATTCAAAATGAAAATGAAGACGGGCTGGATGTAGAGTTTGAAACCTTGGACGATAATGGGGATTACGACAAGGACTAATCCCATCGTTCTTAAGGCTTGCCCCGGCGCCTGGCGCGGCGGGGCGATCGCCTAATCAAATTATAGACTCTACGCACTTTATTTTTAGGCTATGGCATTATCGGCCTTATTGCCCACATGAAATTCCCCGAGTTTAATTTTCAATACCATTTTAGACGGTAAGCGACGTTCGTAGCCGGCAATCAATTCCGGCGAAAGCCTTGTATTAAACCTATATTTAACCGTGTTGCGCTCTGAACTTGCACAGAGCAATAAACCGATGCTAGGCTGCTCATGGTCTTTTTTAATAGTACAATCCAAAACATCTAAATGCATCGACAATTGCTCTAAATCGCCGGATTCAAATTCTCCTAATTTAAATTTAATCGCCAATAATGCGTTAAGATCGCGATGAAAAAATAAAAAGTCTAGGGGCACATCGTCTGTTTCACTCTGCAAAGGAAATTTAGACCCCATAAAACAAAAATCACTGTCCAGATCGATGAAAAAACATTTTATTTTATCCGTCAATGCGCAATGCGGATCGGTTTCAGCCTGTAAACTAGAAACCCCTAAAAATTCTAATAGGTAATCATCGCTTGGCGGCGCACCCAGTCCAGCAGGATTATGCAATAGCATAGGAACCACTTTTTTAGGCCATAAAAATACGCGCTCAAATAAATTGGATTTAATTTGTTTTTCTAATTCGCGTTCAGTCCAATTTTCTTGTAAAGCCATACGCAAATAAAATTCTCTTTCTTCAGTATTTTTACTTTGATTTAAAATAATTCGGTTATGCGTCCAAGGCAACAATTTAACCCACACATGAACTTTTGCATGGTTTTTATAAATCTCATAAAATTGCCGCATTCTCAGTAAATTAGCGTGGGTAAAACCACGTAATCCAGGCTGTATACAAGCAAGGTGCTGAGCTAATGCTTCAACCGTATTTTCCGTCCACTCGGCAGAAGTCATTTTACGGCTGATGCTTTCACCAATTTGCCAGTAAAGATCGAGAAGCACCGTATTCGCCGATTGCATGGCGTCTTCATAGGCCGTTGTAACTCTTTCGGCGATATCAACAAATTGATCGTTTATGGTTGGGATCTTTTTCATGGGTCACTCCTTCAGCACTTAATTCATCTCCTCGCGTTTGAATTCTAGGCCTAAAGCCCTCGTAACCTCCTGGTATAAACTAAACTCCTTTTTTCTAGGTGGCTCCGCCTAAAAATCAACTGCAGTGAGCGGTTTGTGTTATCGGCCCTATTGTTTTGAAAATAGTGCGAATACCACAATGGCATTATATTGCTAATAATATTGAAAAACAGCGGAAATTTAGGGCAATAGTAATTTTTGAGAAAAATCCACCAGAAAACAGAGCATTTTAGAGCTATTTTCTCGCCAGAACAGACGCCGTCATACGCGAGGTACAAGTCAGATCACCTTTTTCATTAAAAATATCGATTTGCCATACTTGCGTGGTACGCCCAAAATGTAGGGGACGGGTCGTTCCAGTGACAAAGCCATCGCGGACAGAGCGAATATGGTTTGCATTAATTTCTAAACCAACCGCATAATGTGTTTCTATATTCAATACCGCATTTGCCGCAACGCTCGCCAGGGTTTCAGCAAGCACTACATTAGCGCCGCCATGCAAAATACCTATGGGTTGTTTGGTTCGTGCATTAACCGGCATGGTTGCTTTTAAATAATCCGCACCTATCTCGATAAAGGAAACACCCAAGAATTCAGTCATCGTTCCGGTGCCTCTTTGATTAAGGCTTTCTAAAGTAAGTGGTTGATACCATATAGATTTCATCATAGCTCCTTAACAATTCTTAAACGCGATCCTTATCTTAAAAGAAGAACTCCTGAACAAGGCCTACAGAACTACGTGTATTAAAAAATTTTCTTGTAACTACTCGTGCCTATAAAGGCGACTCTGTTAACGCGACAATGACGTACCGTCATTGCGAACAAACCGCTTCACTAAACTTGTGCGAAAACAAGGGAGAAGTAACGGTTTGTGAAGCAATCCAGTTACAAAACTGCAATACGGGCATGAATACAGTCATGCGTTTGCAATAGCCTATGCCCGTATTCAGATCGACCTGGATTGCGGCGCCGACCGTTGCTTGCTCCGCTCTACGCACACGTCTTATCTAAAACGGCCGACTCTTAAAGAAGTAACGGAATCCTTTCGTAGGGGCAGGCCCCCGTGCCTGCCCAGGGCAACCACAGGGGGTTGCCCCTACGACAGATCCTGTCGTTATTTCTTTTCTAATGTTTATCATCACCGATGATTAGGGCGCTCGCAGTATAAAAACAAGCACATTTTTTTTGAAAAGAGCGCGAGCAGTGACTAAACTACGTATATTGTGACTACGCACCCGTCATTGCGAGCCGGTGAGCGCAGCGAACAGGCGTGGCAATCCAGCGGTTGAATGATGAAAATTAACTTTGAGTCTATAGAACGAGTCTTTTACTGGATTGCCGCGCTGGATTCGTTTGGTTTAGTGTAGCGTAATCATGTCACTGTTGCCGCCGGTCACATTTTCTATTATACATCCAGTACTCATTTTCTCGCAATGACGAGATCGGCGTGAGAAAGTGGTTGTCGCGGAAGT
>VFJV01000050.1 GCA_009885895.1 Gammaproteobacteria bacterium | reverse complement strand
CATTTTCATCTGATTCTAATAGTAAGTCCCGTTGTCGGGCCGGCATAGCCAACCGGCCCTTAACATCGAGACTAACTGCAGTAATGCCACGAAACACTTAAATATACTCCACAATATACCACTTATCCCCACTTTCATACACTATAGCCCACAAAATAGAGAAAAACAAGGGATTATGAGACGTTTTTTGAAATATTTTTTGTAGTAGACAGTTCTGCTTTTTTGCGTTATTCTTTAAAACATTTATATAGATTTACAGAACATCTGAGTTTATTGGAGGAATAATATAATGAGCACCTTACGTGAAATAATGAATAATCTTCCTGAAAAGAGGCGTAATGAAATATTGAGTAGAGCCAATGAACTTATCCAAGAAGAATTAAATCTAAGGGCTGTGCGTAATATGAGGAATAAGACTCAGGAACAATTGGCCGTTTTACTAAAGAAAAGACAAGAAGAAATTTCACGTCTTGAAAAAAGAGATGATTTTTTGATTTCTACTTTACGGGAATACATTGAGGCATTAGGGGGGCACTTAAAGGCCATTGCGGAATTTCAGGACTCTCCGCCAATCCTATTAAAAGTACATGCCAATAACGCCTAAAAATCAACCCGAGTAGTATTGCCACACCTATTATCGGTATCCAACGCCATTCTATTGATCCGCGAAAGTGAAATGTCACTATGTCGTTCCTATGGGTTAAAAAAGCCTACTACTCTCAAGAACATCTGCCATATACGTTAACATTTCCAATGAGGCATCATGACGATCTTTGTGGCTACTGCCGCAGCAATCGCTGATTACATTTACTTTATAGCCACGATCGTGCGCATCGCGTACGGCCGATTGCACTGCAACTTCAGTTGAGACCCCAGCAATATAAACTTCCTCTACTCCATTCGTTCTTAATACATGATCTAGGTTTGTTCCATAAAATGGATTGACCACATTTTTACAAATGATCAATTCACCTTCCTGATAGTCTAAATCAGCAATGATTTCAGTGCCCCAAGTGCCACGTTGCAGTTTTTTATATTCTTTGGCTTTTGAAAAAATGGGCGATTTTGCATTGGCCTCTAGATAGTTTTTATCAAAACCTACAATAACCCATATGAGCAGCCAATTTTCCTTGCGTGCATGGGCGATCACCTTGTTAAGGTTAGCAACCGATTTATTTTCAGCCAACATGGGATAACAACCAAATGCCCCATCTTTATGACAAATTTCATTGATGTAATCTATTATGATTAGCGATTTTTTCATCTCATTCTCCTGTAATAAGGGTTAAACCTTTATCAATACGGCGTACCATCTTTATGCGTAAAAATCCAAACACCCTCTAGGAATACAGCAACAATATCATCGTCAGGATAAGTTACTTGATCGCCAGCGGTTCGATCACCCACTTCCAAAAAGCACACAGTCTCCTTGGTTTGATTGATAATCTGATGTGCTCTACCACTACCCGCTTTAAAACCCGCACACATACCCGGTGCTAATGCAATCTCATTGTCACCATTTTTTAAGGTAGGATATCCCACCAGCACATAAATGAATTCATCCTGTTTGGAATGCGCATGATACAATGCTGACACTTCACCAGGTTCTAATTGTGTCAAATTCACACCAAAATTGCTAAGACCAAACCTATCGCCCAAGCGACGTTTTTCACGCCGATCCATCATTGAGCCAAAAGGCTCTGGATAAACGGAACGTGTTTTGTTAGGCGCCACTTCTGCTGCCACCAAAGCATCGGGATAATTAGATTCTGTCATAATTTCACCTCACACAAAAAAATTCAAATCACCATTATCTAAGATTTTTTAGTCAGCGTCAATTACAGGTAGTGTGTTTTTCTAATGAGCAATACGCGAATGATCTGCGCGAAATCACCGTAGCCGATCGGTAATTGCTTCATTGCGTTCATTCTTCTGCCAAAGCGCCCTTTAAGGCAATAAGAAATCTTAGGCTGGTCTGCTGGGTCTAGTCAATTCTGCTGGTGCCTGTATAGGCTCCGATGGTGATCCCGATGGTGATTCCCCTAGTGTCTCCCGAATTTGAAGAAAATATCGAGGCATTCTATAGGTGTTTTTTTGGGCTTCCAGATCGATCGCCACTTTTTGGGAAACCAATGTTGCCTTTTGTTTCTCAGCAGAGTCTATCTCTTTTTCAAGATGCACAATATAGTTAGTAATGAGTCTAATTTCGTCTTTTTTAGTTATTATCGCCTGCTTAAACTGAGCAACTTGCTCATCAAAACCCTCTTGACCACCATAGGTATTAACATAATTTGGATTAGAGAGTATAGTCGCTAGACTAGTCTGAGTTAAAGCCAACTTAGATCTAAATTCAGGAAGAACGACTGTGCGACATTCTTCAATTTCAGCCTGATGTTTTGCAATAATACCGTCTTCCTCACGAATTGCAGCTACTATAGGCCTTGTTTTTTCAGTTGGCTTAGCAAAAAATAAGCCTCCTATTTTTTGAAGGGTTAATAGCAACAAATCTTTTTCTGGCATACTCATAGAAATTTTCCTAATATTAAGGTTGCGCGATTAATGAACAATTTTCAGCTCAGATCTTTATTCCCTGGATTATAAGAAAGTATCGCGAAAAAATCAAGTTTCTTCGCGATATTTTTTATATTAAAGCGCTCTAACCTTGCTACGGTGATACCCAGTTCCTTAATGCTAATAGCATGCTGGTTTTCCCTTTATTACCTTCTTCAGGATTAGGTTTTCTGAAAAACTGAAAGTTTTCATGGGTAGTACCATTTTCCTGCTTAGCTTCATCTAGCATGGCTTTCTTTAGCATGTCTTCAGCATTTTTTGAATTCGGACCAGATTCAGGTAGCGGCTTTGGATTCTGCTTCTGATTAGCCGCTACAATCCTCTTGTACGTCTTCTCATCAATTCCAACCACTGCTGATCCATTAACATTATCAAAGACTCTAAAGCAGTGCGTATAAACATTCTTAGGGTTATCCATAGGCGCAGCAAAAATATGCAGGCCAAAGGAACTAGGTTCAGCCGCATCAAAAGCAACCTTATTAGGCAAAACGTTAAAAGAGTAAAGGCTGTTTCCTGAGGTGTTCTTAGGATCTTCAAATACCTTCAAAGCAGCCTCTAAGATCCGTTTAACACGAGCTTCTTCTATTGCTAGATTTTTTGCAGCTCTTTTTTCTTCTTCCGCCTTCCTCTTGTTTGCACTAATTAATTGATCACAACCCGCCTTCATCTTCCCAACATTAGCCAATGCAGTCGCGTATGGTGTTTTTTTACTGTCCTCGTCTGTAGTCTTATCCACCGCGTCTTTGAAGCTGTTATTAAGCTTATCTAGAAACGCCACCCCTAGTGGTTCTGGAATCAGAGTATTAGTCCTAGAAATATTGTCACTAAGAACATACTGCCCTTCTAATAGCAATACTTTAAGTATAACATCCCTTTTCCCCTTAATTTTGGCCTTGAACAATTCCTTTTCTTTCTCATCGTAAGATACAATCATCTCATTAAGGCTGGCTATCCAATCGGCATAGGGCGACTTACCTTCTTCATATCCAGTAGTAGCACATATTTCAGCTTTTAACTTCATAAAATACTCTGGATTTAAGCCTATGGCCGCATTAGAGCCCAATTTAGCGTCTAGGTTTTTCTGAACTCTTTTTAACTTTGAACCGTCACCTATTAGCGTTTCTTTTAGAGCGCTCTTTGCTTCTCTGACTGTGTCGTTATTATAATCCGTTATAGACTTCAGCAAATCCACCATTTTCAGCTTGTTAATCAGCAAATCTTTCTCAACTTTTGTGCCAAGCTCTGCCCGCATTTTAGGCCTTGCATGTTCATCAAGCGCCTTGTCCAAGATTCTACCCACAAGCGTCTCTTTCATAACCTTCGGCGCTTCAAGCCCTTTGAATTCAGTGTAATGTTCAAGTTCCACTAGCAAATCTAAGAAGTTCTGGTCATACAATCGTTTTCCATTAACCTCTACTAAAAGACCCGGTTGCGCACCAGCTTGGATATTAACGCCTGAATCCTCTGCTTCTTTCTTTAAGCTAAGAAGTTTATCTTTTATGTCGGCCAGAGAAGCAATTTGTTTCTGCTTCTCAGCAATCTGTTCCCGAAGGATACTTAATTGAGAGGGGGTTACTGAAGGACTACGGGCTTCAGCTTGCAATCGCATAAGCTCTTCTTTTACCTGAAGCAACTCATAGGCTTTGCGCATCACAATAGCTGCCATAATGAAGGAATAAGCGTCTTTATGCTGAGCCAAAGTCTTAGCTGCCTCAACATTCATCTTTTCTATTTCAGGCATAGCCTGGGAAGTATTTGGCTGCGCCATGACCTTAGACAATTCCTCTTCAAATTTTCTTAATTCCACTACATCCCTTGTTAACGCCTCAAGTGTCTTATTTATAGCCTCTATCTTCTCGTTTTTTAGCCCTTGAGCGGGGTTTGCTAATGCATAAGCCTGCTCATTAGACAGCGTTCCTTGCCCATTAGAGAAAATGCTTGCAACCGCATCGGCTGCCTGTACTACCGCATTTTCTATATTTACTGCGATTTTTTCTCCGAGTTCCAGTTCATATTCAATTCCGGCTGCATTCAGTTTTAACTTAGCCTCGTCCAATGTGATTCGTACCAACGCTAGAGCCTCTGAAAATCTTTTTACTTCAGTTATGTTATTGGTCTTTGGATCTTGTATCGCCACTGCCGCATCTCTCGCGCGTTCGAACGCCGCTATGGCGTCCATAGCTTCTACAGTAGCCTTCAGTTTGCCAGCATGAAGGTCTTCCGACATAACAAGCTCATCCAAAACCCATTCGACAGTTCTATTTTGAGGCTGGTTTAATACGTATTTTTGAAATATCGCATCATAGTTGAGCTTTATGTTTTCATTTTTTAAGAGCTTAATGGCCTCTTCTAGCTCCATTTTTAGCTCCATTTTCCAATTAAGGCTGCTCTCCTTAGAGCTGTCCTCCGGCACTTCTTGTTTCGAGAATAATAGCTCTAATTTGTCTAACAAGAGATCATAGCTTATAGCCTGGCATAAAGGATTAGCCTTTAAAATAGCCTGCACCACTTTCAATTCATCACGAAGAACCGCAAGAGTCTTACTATGATGTTTAAGAGTAGAGCCTGCCTCTAAATAGGTACCCAGATCTTCTTTATGTTTTTCCATACATTGTCTTGCAAAAGACGTTTCGATGGTCTGAAGTTCTTCTTTCTTTTGTTGAACCTTTTCTTCAGTGTCTGTAGAGTTCGAATTAAGAGCATCAGGATCCCCATAAACCTCTTTAAGATCACGGCTAAACTGCTGCATACCCTTAATAGCATAGCCTTTAGACGGTATAGTCCTACTTTCAAGAACCAAATCCTTTGGCCAGTTCTCTGATGCAAACTCTGAAATCTCTTTAACCCTTCCAAGAACTGTTCCTGGTGCAAGCAGGGCGTTTCTCGCCTCTTCTTCCAGAGCTTTAGCCTCTGAAACCATCTTTTCAACGCGTTCTTTAATCGCTAAGGCGTTCGCCTTATTCTCTTCGGCTTTTTCGCTGGCTTCTTTTAAGGCCTTCGTTGAGGCTTCAATCTTTGAAGATACCGCTTCAATATCAGCAATACATTGATTGATTTCTTCCATTTTTTCATTGTAGCCTGGAGTTCCAACCACCAATTCTTTAAGTTCGTTAATTTGCGCTTGCAATTGGCTTTGAAACCCCTTAATGCTCCCTAGACTCTGCGTCACCTCTGCTTGTATCTTAGACATCGTCTCTTTTTCAACACCGAAAGCGGTCTCAAAAATGCCCATAAGCGCCGCTAGGGTAGTAGATTCTGACCCTTCTGGCATTTTCAGATCTAGTTCTCCGTATTTGGACTTTAATCCTTTTAACATTTCTTCTGTAACGCTCTGATGTTTCAACTCCTTCGGATCAAAAAACGAATTAACCGTCTTTACTGTTTCAGCTTCCGCTAGAGCACTCTCATATTGCTCCACGTGTGCGTTTAAACTCTCTACGGCTGGATCTACGAATGTCTCTTGAACGTATTCTATGCTCTTGGCTTGAAGGTCCGTTATATCTTTTCTTAATTCATCTAACGCATTTTTTATTGTTACTATTTCTTTTTGTTTAGCATTTACGGTTGCTCTATGTTTTGCAACTTCAGCTACGTCTACGTCTACTTCTTTCAGACGCTTGCCGCCTCTGTCCATAGTCTCTGGAAGAACATTGTCCTGCACAACAAGCTGAACACCATGTGCTACATCCGCACCTCCGGCAGCTGCACCCGCAACTTCTGAAACCACAATCCCTAAAGCTTTTTTCGCCTCTGCAAGTGCTGCATTAATTTTGTCAGCATAACCTTCCTCTGAGCTCGAAGCCTCTAATGCCTTATTAACCGCATTAAAGGCGTTGTTTTGAATCTCATTTTTATCTGCAATAGCCTCTAATTGTGCGGCAAGAGTAACCAGCGTAGGGATTTTAGCTTTAATTTTATCCAGACTCGTTGAAATTTCTGCGTCTTTAAGCGCTGCAACTTGAAGCGCTGCAACTTGCTCGAGCAATGCTGTCTTTTTGCTAGCTAGATTATCTACTCTTTTTTCCAGCTCATTTTTCTTTTTACATTCGTCCTCTGTTAACGTTTTCTTACTCGAAACAATATCTATATGCTTAGTTACTTCAGCTGGATCAGGAAGTGCATTAACCCCTTTCCTCAATTTATCCTGGCCCTCATCTATAGCTTTCAACTTATCTTTGATTACACCAATATCTTTAACAATAGTCTTTTCTTTCTCCACTATTTCTTTTCGGGTTTCTTTTATTTTTAAAAGCTTAGCATTTGCAATAGCAAGTTCTTTTTCTAGGCTATTCTTGTACTCGCTAAGATTCTTCCGAACATCGGTTTCAGTTTCAACGGTACTCTCAACCAACGCTGGTATTTCTTTTTCTAGTGCGCCACGAAATTCATCGTAGGCATCCAGTCTTTTTCTGGCAAAAAAGATAAACCTAATCTTTGTAAATACGGATATCTCTGGGAACATGGATTGTACTTTAGAGATGATGTGACTTTTAATTTCTACCTGAGCAATAGTTTGATCACCCTCCTTTTTGAATACCTCAGTCACCCTGACTTTCTGTTCGTTTGACATTTCAATCAATTTTTCAGCTTTTTCCTGCTCTTCTTTTAATGCATCAATATAACCCTTGATCCCGGTTTCGCTTCCTGTTTTAGACCAGTCTCCGCTTTCAAGATTATTTTCTAACTCATTTTTACCTGAAACGTAGATCGCGAACTGTTTACTATTAAGCTTAGCATTCGCCTTTTCTGCAACTTGCTTCGCCTTTGATCGCAACTCTTCCACATCACGTTTGTACCGTAAAAATTTATCTAGAGGCGTAGATGAAAGAAATTTATCGGAAAACAAAGCAGCTGCATCTTCAACTGCACCTTTAGCTACCCCTACAAAGCCGTTTTCTCTATTCTTTTGCGCATCTAATTTTCTATTAAGCACCTTAAAGTTTTCTCTGTAATTGGAAGGAAGCCTTTGTTCAAAAACCTTCAGGGCTTCTTTCTGGTGTTTATCCACCGCTTTTTTAAATGTTTTTGCTAGAATTTTCCGGGCCTTTTCGCTAAAGTTATTAGCGCTTCCTTTTTTAAAACTCTCAATCTCAGTCTTTATTACTTCCTTATCGCCACCACCAAAAAAACGCGTTTCTAACTGATCTCGCGATATTTCATACGTGGGTTCGCCTTTTTTTAAGAACAAGATACTGTTGCCATGGAGAACGTATAGGCCTTCAGGAGGGATTGTAATCGCGTTCCCGCTAGTAGAGTACTTTGCGCTCTCGCAAACCGCTATCTGAGTATGCCCTCTTGTTATGTACTCCGGGGTTACAGTTGGCCGTGTGTCTAACTGAATAAACGCCGCACATTTAAATTGCTTTGCTTTAAATAGCCTGGTTATTGTTTGTTGATTGCCTTCTGATAGCTTATGCTCCACAATACCCTCCACCGAGACAGCCTCTTCCTCATTTAAATATATTTCACAATAGGGTTGTCCGGGCTTTGCAAAGATAATGCGGTTAGCATCACACAAAAAATATTCGCCCTCCTTATCCAATTTACGCTTAGCATCAGTTCCTATAGTGATATCATCGCCATAAACCGGTATACCCTTCTTAAGTTCTGACTCAGGGTTAAAGTCTTCAGCCGTGCAGACGGTAAAAGGTCGATTGGCTGGCACGTTAAACACAGCATGGGTTGCGTCCAGCTCAAAGGGGGCGCAAGTGGCGACTCCCGGAGAAAAGAATTTATCGACGCTTTTGTATACCGCACGGGCCAACAATATCCTAGGGATCCAGGTAGCACCCAATGAAACGGCTTCATAACCCAATTTTACTGCTGGAATAACTAATAATGGTAATGGCATAATACACCTCGCTCTATTTATTGGTAACGCATTCAGACAAATGCCTGACTTCCCCTTATTCTACCATCCGATTATTAAGGGCACATTAAGGAATCCGCAAAAACCTTAAAAAAGTCGCTTTTTTCTACTTTTTTGGCTAAAATAGTGTTTTTACTGACTAATTTCGCGGTATTTTTCTGGGAATGGACTCTAGCAGGCTTTGGCTTTGTATAAAATTTACACTAATTCGGTGGTTGCAAGGACGGGCTTAAGCCCGCCCCTGCCGTTTTAGACCTCATTCTACAGAAGTTGGCGGTCTTTCTTGTTGGATCTTCTCGTAAATTTCGTCTCGGTGCACCGTAATCTCTTTAGGTGCCGTGATCCCAATCCGTACTTGGGCGCCTGTCTCCAACACCGTTATCCGTATGTTGTCCCCTATGATGATGCTCTCACCCATGCGTCGCGTTAACACTAACATTTTAATCTTCCTTTTTTTACGTAACCACTCAATTAAAAAAGATAAAATCATACCTTTCTCCTCATTGAGACACAAAAATTTTAAATAATACCCTTTTATACTGCAAATTAGGGCAAAGGGGGATCTCGCCCACCATAAGGGACGCAAAATGCGCGCCTAAAAAAATCCCGCATAGCTGTACTCCTGGTTATAACTGTGGTTTAAGCTAGAAGCCTAGACTGCAGAAGCCCAGAGAAAGGGATTTTTAAAAACACCATAACGCCACATTTTGCGTATTTTTAGGGCTAAAAATGTATTTTTAACCCGAAAATGGGCCAATGTGGGCGAAATAGAAGCATTTTTGCCTACCGTATGGTGGGCAAAGGGTGGCCGCTGTAAACGGCCGCGTAGATCGGATATAATGCGCATAGCTTGTCCTTATTGATTCTAAGGTTCAAGTTAGCCTCTTTGGCTTGTTTGTAGCTTGCCAGAGGGGCGACTTAAGGTTACGCAACGTCGAGTCCGTCTTTTAACACGAGGGCTCGAAGCTGCACGCTTGTGCGTGGCGTTTAATCGCCAGGCAAATGGGATCGTATCAAAAATAAAATAAAAAGTAAATGCTTTTTTGCTTAAGACTCAGCGTTCTACGTGTTTTTTGCGCTCCTTAGCCTTTGATTCTGGATGCTTTTAAGCATATAATGATAGGTATCTTTGATATAATGAGCGTTTATAGGGTTTTCTATCCATGACTGACACCATACAACCTAAGCGTTTGCAGCAACTGCCTATAGGGTTCGACGATTTTGGCGAAATCATCTCTGAAAATCTATATTTTGTGGATAAAAGCCTGTACATCAAAGATCTCTTAGACAATTTTTCTGAAGTTGCCCTCATCACCCGGCCGCGCCGTTTTGGCAAAAGCTTGAATTTATCCATGTTGCATTATTTCTTTGCATCCAAAGCCTTTGGCCAATCTACAAAAGGGTTGTTTGATCACCTAAACATAGCCCAAGCGGGCGAAGAATACATGCGCCACCAGGGGCAGTATCCGGTCATCACTATAAGCTTTAAAGACATCAAAGAGCGTAATTTCGAAGCCGCTTCTGCGAATTTGGCGGGAGTGTTGGCGCGGGTATTTGATGAACACCGGGAAGTGCTG
>VFJV01000057.1 GCA_009885895.1 Gammaproteobacteria bacterium | reverse complement strand
CTGGAGTGGGATCGTTAATTTTTGTGAAACAGAAATTAATAACGGGGTGTTAGAGGGGATCAACCGTAAGATCCAGTTAACAAAAAGAAGGGCTAGGGGATATCGACGCACAGAAAATTTTATCAACATGATTTATTTTTTATCTGGCAAGCTTAAATTCGACTACCCACTCTATTCTACATAGAGCCCTAAAACTACTATGAGTATAGAATGATGCGTTCAACTTTGTAATTCACAAAAGCTATTACGCTGCTTTACTCTTTCATAAAAATCGGCCGTATGCGGATACTGGTTTTTTAATAATTCAATTTTCACATTTAAACGCCCAAAGCGAAATAATCTGACAGTACAAACCGTGTCAGCCATTGTATATTCGTCTCCAAAAATAAAGCCTGAATGGCTATCGGCTAATTTTTTTTCCATATCAGACAAAGCATTTATTATGAGTATATTAGCCAATTTCACTTCTTCAAGTGTGATTTTCCCCATTACCGCTTTTGCTAAAAATTCAGCTCTACCGCTATCCGGGTGTTTTGCTGCAATCTCCAGCAAACGATTATTGTCTTCATCGCTCCTTACACCTGCCATCCATAAAGTGTAATAGCTCAAAATCCTGATATGAGGATCGTGTAATAATTCATCTTGTTTGCAAAAATCATGTATTGCTGCAGATAAGAAGGGAGCTGATTTAGGGAGATATTTTGTGGAAATATATTCCATAATTTCTGTGCTATTACAAATTATTGAGTCACCATCTTTTAATGCAGGGACAAGTCCTCGAGGATTAATGTGTTTATACGTTTCATCAAGAATGTGTTCTTGCTTAAGCAAATCAAAATAGTGGTTTTTCCATTTAATTCCTTTTTCAGACAAATACACACGCACCTTTTGACAGGCGTATGATCTGTAGTCATTATATAAAATAAGCATCGCTATTGTACCTTCAAGAATCCCCATTTAGTAGCGCATATTATAACATAACGGTCTTTAAATATTTATTGCTTTTATGTGCAAGTATTGATATAATCACCCCCTGTAGACCTTTATTTATAGGCCCTTCTGTGCAATACACCCCTTTAAAGCTCGTTTTTTTATTAGCCCCCTTGGTCTTTAGTTTTGCGATAGGACAAGATATCTTTATCCCAGAGGTACCACAACTCACCCTTCTTTTTCACACCTCACCGGGGATGGTGCAACTCACCTTAAGCTTATTCATGTTAGCCGTAGGCGCCGGGCAACCCGTTGTTGGGCCTTTGTCAGATCGCTTTGGGCGTAAAAGCGTTGTTTTACTGAGCATTGTGCTGTATGCGTTGGCATCGGTTGCAGCGGCTTTAGCCAACTCCATCGAGGTTTTACTCTTTATGCGTATTTTACAAGGTTTTGGGGCCTGTGGCATGATGGTTTGCGCTTTTGCCATCGTGCGCGATTTATCTGAAGGCAACGAATCGGCACGGATCTACAGTTATTTAAATGGCTCCATTGCCATTTCACCGCTATTAGCGCCTATCGTGGGCGGCTACTTGGATGCTGCATTTGGATGGCGCGCTCCTTTTTTCTTCTTAGCCGCTGTAGGCATAGCCATTTTTATCGTTATTTTCTTGCTGTTATCGGAAAGCATTAAAGAAAAAAACAGAACGGCCTCGCTCGGCGGCACCTTTCTAGACTATGCGCGCGTTATCAAGAACAGACAATTTATTACCTTTGCTTTTATCGCAGCCAGTGCCTTAGCGTCTTTTTTTACTTTCTTCTCCGTTTCACCCTATATTTTAATCAGCACACTGCACGTGCCTGAAACCCAATTTGGATATTACTTTGCAATCATCGGCATAATGTTTTTTATAGGCAGTATCGCCGCAGGAAAACTGAATATAAGATTAGGTATTATCAAGGTTGCTGTATTAGGCTCTATATTATTCTTTTTAAGCGGTATCATCATGTTACTGTGGACGATGTTGTTCGGCACTAGTTTATGGAGCTTTCTAGCCCCCACCGCCTTGGCAAGCATAGGTGGCGCACTGATGATGGGCGCAGGAGCCGGCGGCGCACTAGAACCCTTTCCGGATATTGCCGGTACCGCTGCCGCATTGCTGGGTGCCGCAGAATTTTTATTGGCTACACTAGTGGGTACACTCGCATTACTACGGCCCGTTACGTCCAATATGCCATTGGCCATCGTATTAACACTCTTTGGCGGTCTAGCCATTTTATTGATTTTGCCGTATAAAAAAATAAGACTGGAAAAAAATACTGTGGTTTTAGAGGAAAGTTAATGCATCTTTTTTCCATTAGACACTCTATACTCTTCGCAGGCCACATTTTATTTTCACACGCACGGTCACCGCTCAGATAATTCGTTCTCTAAAACAACGCTACTTTATCTGCATCGTGCGGCGCAATGCTCACCACTTCTAATTTGAATTTAAGCTTTTGTCCGCATAAGGGATGATTGAAATCGATGATGACGGTATCGTCATTAAAATCGCGCACGACTCCAGGTAAGGCATTACCATTCATTTGAGCAAATTCGATGATCAAACCTTTGCGTAAAGTTAAACTCTCTGCAAATTGACCGCGTGGCATACGGTGTATATTGGCCGGATGCGGCAGGCCAAAAGCCTCTTTAGGCTCTAACACAAATTCCTTTTTAGCCCCTTCTTTTAGCCCTAGAATATTGTCTTCAAAAGTTGCAGATAAATCTTCACAACCCAAGCGCAATAGCATAGGCTTACGATTAACGCGCGTACTATCGGCCACTGAACCATCCATAAGTTCTATGGTCATATGTGCCCATATTTCACTATTTTTTTGTACTATTTTATTTTGCACGTTTAAAAAATACCTCTTCGAGTAGCCACATTATCACCGCGGTAACCACAAAACTATCCGCTAAGTTAAACGTAGGCCAATACCATTGTTGATAATGCCATTGAATACAATCCACTACATAGCCAAAGCGCAGGCGATCGCTCAAATTCCCCAAGGCTCCAGCCAATAAAAAAGATAAAGCCACACTATGCCATTTGTGCTGTTTAGGTGTCATCATCAATAACGCGATGACGACCACACTCACAATAGACGCAATACCTGAGAAAAACCACATTTGCCAACCGCTGGCATTGCTGAGAAAACTAAAGGCAGCACCCGTATTATACGCCAAGGTCCAATTAAAAAAAGGCGTGAGGGTATAGACTTCATATAAAGAAAAATGGCTCTGCGTCCATATTTTTGAGGCTTGATCGGCCAGAATGGCGGCAATGGATAATACTATCCACGGATTAAAAGCAAATTTCTTAGGCATAGTGACGCGTCTCCCCTGCTCCATCAATATTGTCCACACAGCGTTGGCAAATTTCAGGGTGCGAACTCACTACGCCTACATCCTCACGTCTATGCCAGCAGCGTGCGCATTTAGGCGCATCCATTTTTTCTACCGCAATATGACACAAACCCGGCACGCTACTATCTGCCCATGCGTCAGTCTGCTCTGCGGCTAATTCCACTTTTGCCGCAGAAGTTATCAATACAAACCGTAATTCATCTTTTAATGCCCTTAAGTTCTCATATAACGGCGCCTTTGCGGCGATCGTTACTTTGGCTTCTAAACCAGAACCAATCACTCCATCCGCACGCGCGGCTTCCAATACTTTATTGACTTCATCGCGTACGCACATGATGTTTTCAAAATAGGCGGCATCCATCCTGGTTTTTGCCGAAAAACAGGATAAGCCTTCATAATACGTCGCGAGCAATACGGACGTTTCACGCGGCTCCGGCAAACATTGCCAAATTTCTTCGGCCGTAAAGCTTAAGATGGGCATCAACCAACGTGTTAAAGCGTTTAGTATATGTCTCATCGCAGTTTGTGCAGAACGGCGCGCCAAAGCATCGCGCTTTACGGTATATTGCCGGTCTTTGATCACATCCAAATAAAAACTACCCAAGTCGATGCTGCAGAAATGATGTATTTTTTGATACACAATGTGAAACTGATAGTGTTCATACGCCTCTTCGATTTCTTGCTGCAAACGATACGCTCTATCCACAACCCATTGATCCAATGCCACCATGTCCTTAAAAGCAACGCTGTCAATGGCCGCGTCAAAATCAAAAGTATTTCCCAACAAAAACCGTGCCGTATTGCGTATGCGTCTATAACCATCGGCATTACGCTGCAAAATTTCATTCGACACGGCTAAATCAGTTTTATAATCGGTGGCCGCTACCCATAGGCGCAAAATATCGGCCCCTAATGTGCTCGTTATTTTTTCAGGCGCAATTACATTGCCTAAGGATTTAGACATCTTGTGCCCCTGCGCATCCACCGTAAAACCATGCGTTAATACGGCTTTATAAGGCACTTTTCCTGTGACTGCTACAGAGGCCAATAAAGTCGTTTGAAACCAGCCTCGATGCTGATCGGTGCCTTCCAAGTAAAGATCCGCCGGAAATTGCAACTCGGGCCTACGCATTAACACCGCATAAAAACTCACCCCCGAATCAAACCACACATCCAGGGTATCTTCAATCTTAAAATAATCCTTAGCATCCTTAATTTCAAATTGATCTAATTGTATTTCTTGCCAAGCTTCAATGCCTTTTTCTTCGAGGATCTTAGCCACTTCCAAAATAAATGTCACACTATTAGGATGCCACGCATTCGTTTCTTTATGACACCATAAGGGTATCGGTGTCCCCCATAAACGTTGCCGTGAAATACACCAATCGGGGCGATTGGCAATCATGGCACGTAAGCGCATTTGACCATTGCTTGGTACAAATTGTATTGTTTCTATGGCGTCTAATGCAGCGTCTTTCAACCCTCTTGCAGTCATGCTAATAAACCATTGCGGCGTCGCACGAAAAATCACGGGTGTTTTATGGCGCCAGCAATGTGGATAACTGTGCTGAATGCGTTCTTGATGCAATAAATTGCCCTTGTTTTTTAACACGTCAATAATTGCGTCATTTGCCTTAATAACCTGCATCCCACCAAATAAGGGCAATTTGTCGCTAAAACAACCATTGGCCAGTACTTCATGCGTTACCGGCAAATGGTATTGTGTCGCCACGATATAGTCGTCTAAACCATGTGCTGGCGCAGTATGAACCGCACCGGTACCCGCCTCGGTGGTGACATGTGAACCTAAGATAATGGGCACTTGCCTATCGTACAAAGGATGCTGCAACAACAGGCCTTCTAAGGCCTGACCTTTGCAATAAGCAGCCACACGATATTGTGCGAGCGATAGTTTTCCTACAAAATCATTTAACAAGGCTTCGGCACACAAATAATAGTGACACTGATGCGCATCGTTCACTTCAATTAAAGCATAATCTAATTCAGCGTTTAAGGCCACGGCTTGATTGGCTGGTAGGGTCCAGGGTGTTGTCGTCCAAATAGGAACATAAATACCTGCAATAGGTGCACCGTCACCCGGTGTGTGATGACAGGCATCCCAAAAAAGTTTTTCATCACTGACTTGAAAACGCACATAAATAGACGGCGAGGTTTTGTCTTCGTATTCTACTTCCGCTTCCGCCAGTGCAGAGCCACAATCCATACACCAATGCACCGGTTTATAACCACGATGCAAATGACCGCGTTGCATGATGTCGGCCAAGGCACGTAAAACATCCGCCTCATAACGAGGTGCCATCGTTAAATACGGGTTATTCCAATCCCCCATCACCCCTAAGCGTATAAACGATTCTTTTTGCTCCATGACTTGTGAATTAGCATAGCGCCTACATTCGGCATAGAATTCTTTTTTACTTAAACTCTTTTTTTCTTTTGCAAGCGTCTTTTCTACATTCAATTCTATAGGCAGACCATGGCAATCCCAGCCTGGCACATAGGGCGCATCTAGGCCTTTTAAATTCTTAGATTTGACCACCATATCTTTTAAAATTTTATTAAGGGCATGGCCAATATGGATGGGCCCATTCGCGTAAGGAGGGCCATCGTGCACAATAAATTTCGCGCGCCCAGCTCTTTGGGTACGTAATTGTTGGTAAACAGCGTGTTCTTGCCAAAATGCCAACCATTTAGGCTCTTGGGCACTTAGGTTCGCTTTCATGCTAAAAGGGGTTTGAGGCAGATTTAAGGTGCTTTTATACTCTAGTGTGGTCATTATATTGTGTCAAAAATGATAAAGATACGCCATTATAGCGATTTTGAAAGTGCAGCGCTAGCGACCCTGCTGAGGGTATTTGGGCATAACAAAGTTGTTGCTGCGCAAGGCTGAAACCCAACGTCGCACCACATAATCTTCTAAACTAGGTTCAAAATTTGCAACTTTATGACTAGATAGATCCGCTAAAACCCAATATAAGCGTTGCAAGGGGTAATGCCCTGAAACGATGTCGCTGCTGGCCCAGCCTTTTTTCCTAGCAAGCAATAACATCTGCTCGACCACATCGGCAGCCTGTTGCACAATCGTGCCATAATCGCCACCACCCTCGCCGCCACCTTCTTCACTGTCTTCCAAAACCCACAAATACGCCATCAATTCATGGCAGCCTGAAGCTAAAAAATTGCCATAATCGTATATTTTCCAACCATTTTTAGCGGTGATGACCGTAGGTGTAAACCCTACAGGAGGCATGGAAGTGCCCGCCTCGCGAACTTCTAAATAAGGATAGCGACATAGCAGGGCATAAAACTCTTTAGGCGTAACTTCCCGTTCAAAAATAGTACGCTTTGCCTCCTGCAAGGCATCGGCAAGCTGTTGTCGTTCGTCGTCTTCTAGACTCATAATGGCCCTAAATGGATTGTTCTTTTATACCTTGACAGCATAACGCTTTTGGGGGCTGAACACAAACATTTTTTTGTACAAAAAATATCACTTATCAACGCCCCCTGGCCAGATATTCATGCGTTTGCATTTCCGTTAAACGACTTTGCGTACGTTCAAACTCAAAGCTAAAAGGCCCTTGTCTGTAAATATAGGTGGGGGTTTCTGCCATCGTCGATAACACTAATTTTATGTGAGCGTCATAGAGGATATCGATTAACTGAATAAAGTAAGTTATTTTATCGTGTTCGCGATCGCTTATTTCCGGTACATGGCTTAAAAAGATCGTTGAGAATTGCTCGGATAACACTAAGTAATCGCGCTGACTCCTAGGTTCGTGGCACAAAACGTTAAAATCAAAACCTGCAATATTGTCGGTATGGCCCCAATTGGGAATAGCACGGCCTTCTATTATAATATCCTCTTTCTGCAATACTTCACTGCCCACTAAGGTTTGAAATAAGGCTTGCATGCCGTCTTCCTTGTCTGTTTGTCGTAAACACCAATAAACCCCAGCATTTTCTAAAGTGCGCGCTCTATAATCTTGATGACTATCCAAATGATAGACTACGCACTGAATTTGCAACAAAGCAATGGCCGGTAAAAATAATTCCCGTTGCAAGCCATTGCGATAGAGATTTTCCGGCGGCACATTGGAGGTCGCAATCAGGCTCACTTTTTCTTCGAACAAGGCTTTAAACAGATTACCTAAGATCATAGCATCGGTAATATCGTTAACGAAAAATTCATCAAAACAAATCACATCGACTTTATCTGCCCATTCGCGCGCAATGTGTTTTAAAGGATCGTCTACCCCCTGCAATGTCGTTAAGCGTTGATGCACGCTACGCATAAATATATGAAAATGCTGCCGTATTTTACGTGTTCCAGGCAATTGTTGATAAAACAAATCCATCAACCAGGTTTTACCTATACCCACACTGCCCCATAAATAGATGCCACGTATCAAGGAACGGCGCGACCATAAACGCCACCATTTTTTTTGATAGCACTGGTTATATTGATTTATAAATTGGTCAAAGACTTTCAAAGCCTGTTGCTGCAACACATCGAATTCTATTTTTCCTTCTCGAATGCGCTGTTGATACTGTTCTAGCAAACTCATTCAACTTCACCTTCGATGATGGGGCCAAAGCATTCTTTCACGGTTTGCTTCAACTCAACTAATCGGCCATGAAAAAAATGGCCCGCATCCGCGAAATCAATGCGATGAATTTTTTGTGATGTTTTTTCTAAAAAATCATAAACCGATTGTGGTGGAACGATTTCATCTGCACTGCCTTGAATTAAAAACCACGGGCAATTTATTTTGATTAACGTATTGAAATCGTAATGCAGCACAGCAGGCGCTACCGTTATCAACCCTTTTATTTTCGGTGTTTCGGATGCCACTTTGGCTGCAATATAAGCGCCAAAGGAAAAACCACATACTATTAAACGTAAATTTGGAAATTGTTTTTTTATCCATGCAATAACGGCTTGTAAATCGTCGCATTCGCCCACAGCATCTGCAAAAGTCCCTGCACTCTGCCCCACGCCGCGATAATTAAAGCGTAGCACTTGCATGCCCAACTCTACTCCCGCCTTGGCGATGGTGGTGATAACCTTGTTATCCATAGTCCCACCATATAAAGGGTGAGGATGACAAATAACTAAAGTCCAGGGGGCTGCTACGCTGGCCGCGGCTCTATTGTGTAAACAGGCTTCTAATGCGCCTGAGGGGCCTGGAATAATGATATTTTCTAGTATATTCATGGGATTACCACGTCTTATTGAAATAAACGATTAAAATCATAGTGCCAGGGCAGAATAGTCCAGTCTTGAAATTGCATTTTCTCATCCCCGGCATAAACAACATAACAGCACTCTTTAGGGAGCAAACTTATCTCCTGCCATTTGCGTAAGCTTTTTACCAGATCGGTCGTAAGTGTCATGCCAGATTTCACTTCTAAAGAGAATAATTTCCCCGCGTATTCAACCAATAAGTCGACTTCATGACCGGTGTGATCACGCCAATAATAAATGGATGCCGTCTTGCCCTTAGCAAAAAGCGTTTTAGCTATTTCAGCAATAATAAACCCTTCAAAAATAGCGCCTCTCGCACTATGTGCCAATAATTGCTCTGGTGCTTGCAATCCCAATAATTTGCAAACGATACCTGTGTCATAAAAATAAAGTTTAGGCGTTTTGACTAAGCGTTTTTTGAAATTATTAAAATAGGGGCGCACCCTAAAAATAATATAGCTCGATTCTAATATGGCAAGCCAGGTGTTTGCGGTGGTTTGTGAGATCCCACAGGCTTGCGCCAAGGCGTTTAAATTAAGTTGTTGCCCGTGCTGACCCGCACATAATCGTAAAAAAAGTTGAAATTGTGTCAGATTTTTTATATTCACCATATTGCGCACGTCGCTTTCTAGATAAGTACGGATGTAGGCATTGAACCATAAGTCCGTATCCAAATTGTCTTGATAGGGTCTAGGATAACTGCCATAAAATAAATATTGCCACAAGGACAACGGATCCGATAACTTTGGTTCCGTTTTAAATTCTTGATAACTTAAGGGCAATAACTCTAAATTGGCAATGCGCCCAGCCAATGTTTGGCTGATGTGTTGTGATAATAAAAAATTTTGTGACCCAGACAAAATAAAATGACCGGCTTTTTTCTCTTTGTCCACATACTCTTGGATATAGGAAAATAAAGCGGGAAAACGCTGTGCCTCGTCAATGATCCACGGCAGAGGGCTTTGCGTTAAGAAACCACGGGGATCATCTTGTATGTTCAGTAACTTATCAGGAGATTCTAAAGTCACATAATTGTACTCGGGGAAAGTAGATTGCAACAGGGTAGTCTTACCACTTTGCCTAGGTCCAGTTAATGCCGTAACGGGAAAACTATGAACGGCTTTTTGCAATATAGGCGTTAATGCTCGGGTAAACATACTGATGACCATAAAAAAACAGATTAGGCTTATTATAGCTCAAAACAGTGTCAAATTCCAAGTTGAACTTGGAATTTGATAAAAAACCTAAGTCTTGATGGTAAGGTATTGAATAATAATCTATTTACCCAATAAGCGCCCGCCTTCCACGGGCAGAATAACACCCGTGACATACCCTGCGCTTGCCAGATACAACACCGCTTCGGCGATCTCCTCTGCTGTTCCTAAACGCTCTGAAGGAATATTTTTTAGCAATACCGCTTTTTGATCCTCTGTTAACACCGCTTTGTCTTCTGGCCACAAGATAGCGCCAGGCGCCACTGCGTTAACGCGTATATGAGGTGCAAACTCTTTGGCTAGACTCAGCGTTTGTTGGCGCAATGCGGCCTTAGATTGGCTATATAAGCCATAATCGCGTAAGGGTTTTTCGGCATGTATATCGACCAAATTGACGATCGTACCCTGACGTTTTTCCAAAGCTACTTTTGCCAACAAAGACAATTGATAGGGTGCAAAGGCATTTACTTGCATGAAAGCCTGCGCTGCGGTCTCATTCCAGTCTAAATAAGTAGGATAAAATAGGGATGCATTGTTAATTAGAATATCTAAACCATTATCATAGGATAAAACCTGTTGCATCATCGCCGATAGATCCCCCCGCTGTAGATCAGCCGACACTAAAAACGCAGAGTAGGCGCGCTCTTCATTCAATTGCGTGGCCAGTGCCGTTGCCTGCTCATGCGAGTGATGGTAATGGATGATAACCTTAGCACCCGCGGTGTGCAACGCGCGCACGATAGCCGCCCCTATGCGACGCGCGCCGCCCGTCACTAAGGCTGTTTGACCCGATAAAGGCAGTTTAGTCATAATGGTCCCAATAAAATATAAGGCCTTAATTTTAGCACATTATGAAGACTAGCCTATTACCCCATCTAAAAAGACCCACGCACAGAAAAACCCCTGCTCAAAGACATCTTATCAGCAGCATTAATATCGTTTTCTGAAGCGCCCCTCGTTGCTGAAGCGCGCCCTCGTTGCTGGTTAGTGCGTCCACTCTCAAAGAAATAGGCCGCAAAGGCCTGTGCCGCCATTTTGGGCTTTAATCCAGTAGCCCGCTGCACAGTGGGAATTGCAGTTTCACTTCCCCATTGTTTTGCCAAAGACCCTGAACTCAAAACCGTGGCATCTTCGCTTTTATCTTCGCTTTTATCTTCGCTTTTATCTTCCGAGGACTCTTCTTCCGAAAAGTCCTCAATGGGATCTTCTGGTTCGATATTACCGACACACCTTCTCGGAGCCTCTTGCGGGAACTCCTGAATGGGATCTTCAGGCTCCACCGGTGTAACTACCCCCCGGAAGTCGGCTGTTAAAATTAACAGTCTTGGGCGTTTTGATATATCCCACCCCATCCCCAATCCAGAACTGCGTTTCCGCTTAGCTCTAGGCATCTACAACCCCCTTTTGCTTATACGTTAAAGTACCCTCTAGAGAGAGGGCCCAAGAAAGAATAGCAGAGATTACACACAACCGGTCGTTAAATCAATTTAATTTTGTTCTTTTTTTGTCATATAATGCAAGTAATACCGATTTACTTTGCCGCTTTCTTAGCGCCAAAAGATAAATGCGTTAAATTGAGCATGGAAAAACAGATACCATTGCGATATCATGCTTTTGCCCTTTTATCCTACGAGTAACCCTATGTCTTTACATGAACACATCACAGCCAGCATCGCTCAAACCCAAAATGGCTGTATTTCCTTTAGTGAATTCATGCGATTGGCTTTATACACGCCCGAATTAGGCTATTATTGCCGAGCAAAACTACCCATAGGAAAAAACGGCGATTTTGTTACCGCCCCGGAAATATCGCCCTTATTCAGCCACTGTTTAGCACGGCAAATAAGCAATATTCTAGCCAGTCTCCCAGAAGGCAATATCTTAGAATTTGGCGCGGGCTTAGGCACTTTGGCTTGCGATGTATTATTGTCTTTAGAACAACAAAATGCCCTACCACAGCATTATTTTATCTTAGAACTCAGTGCCTCCTTAAAAGAAGCGCAACGACAGCAGTTAGAAGAACGTTGCCCCCATTTAGGTGCTAAAGTTATTTGGCTAAACCAATTGCCCCATCAATTTAAGGGTGTCGTTATTGCCAATGAAGTATTAGATGCCATGCCAGTGGAAATTATTCGTTTGCAGGACACTCATTATGAGCAGGCTTTTGTATCCTACACCGAACCAAATTTTAACTGGCACTATCAAAAAATAACGGATTTAAGCCTACAAAAAGAAGCCGAAACCATTGCGGCAAACCTGCCAGCAGATGTTTTAAGTGCAGGCTACCTCACCGAAGTGAATCCTTACATTAATCCTTGGATAGCAAGCTTAGGCGAGTCCTTACAGGCTGGCGTTATTCTTATAATGGATTATGGTTTTTTAAGTTCACAATATTATCATCCCGATCGCAAAGAGGGTACTTTAATGTGTCATTATCAACACCAATCGCACAGCGATCCCCTCATTCAAGTAGGAGAACAAGACATTACCGCCCACGTTAATTTTAGTAGCGTTATCAATGCTGCAACAGCAGCCGGATTAAGCACCTTAGGCTATTGTACGCAAGCGCATTTTTTATTGTCTTTAGGGTTGCTAGAACTTGCCGGAACAGCACACAATTCTATAGAGCAATATCAACTCGCGCAACAAATTAAAATGCTCACGCTTCCTAGCGAAATGGGAGAGTTATTTAAGGTATTGGCGTTGGGTAAACAGATTGAAACCCCTTTGCAGGGGTTTGAGCGGCTATATTAATTCCGGCGACACTCCACGCCACCGTGGTACCCACTACGATGACAGTTGGTACCATTGCCATCGCCAGGGTGATGGTCCTTCTGATGGCAAGCGGCTATAACCATAGCCATTATGACAAAAACAGAACCCGTTAATATGCTTTTAAACATTTTTAACTTATCGCTTAGTTAGCTCTGCTTCTGAGTATAGCGCCTTTTGGCGTGCCTAGGCCAGCACAATGACACTTTTTTTCAGGCCATATCCCTTGACACTCGCCTCCAAAATCAGAGATAATGCGAACTTACTGGCAATTTAGCACTTATCCGTAGGAGGAAACCTTGGCTAATATTAAATCCGCGAAAAAACGCGCGGTACAAAATGAAAAACGCAGACTACATAATACGAGCTTACGCTCCAAACTTCGTACCTACATCAAAAAGGTATTGGTTGCCATTGCTGGACGCGATCCATCCGCAGCCAATGACGCTTTTCGTGAGGCCGTTCCCGTCATCGATGGCATGGTCAACAAAGGCATTATCCATAAAAATAAAGCGGCTCGACATAAAAGCCGTTTGAATGAAAAAATCAAGAACTTAGCGCAAGCCTAAGTGGAATAGGGTTAAGACGAAAATAGTCTTAACCCCCTCAATCCCATGAGAAAAACCCTAGCCCAAACCATCATCTACGATGATAAAAACGCCGTACTGGCAAAGCTGGCTGAAGATCCCTCTATCTTGAATGATTACGACGAATATGGTTACACCCCGCTTGTTGAAAGTGCTATTGCCAATAAAGAAGACATTGGCGAGGCACTCCTGGCCGCCGGTGCCGATGTCAACGCTAAGGACTTAACGGGTAGAACGGCTCTACATTGGGCCGCTGACAACAACAATCTACCCTTTTGCCGTACCTTATTGGATCGCGGTGCCGACGCTAATGCGTATACCATAGGCGGTTTATCCGTACTGGTTATGCCCGTCCTGCGGCAACAGCAACCCTTGAAAGAATTGTTGTTTCAATATGGGGGAAGCCTTAGTTTTGCCCAAGATTTTATACACAGCAAATTACTGGGGCATCGTTTTGAATTAGAAGGCACGCTCGATATCTACTCCCCCAAAGAACGTTTTGTGGAAATGGAATATGAAGGCTTTTTTTTAGAATTTACGGTAGGGTTAATACGCGATTCTATAGATCGCTTTTTATATAATTTTGGTGCTAAACACTATAGGCAACAGTTCGACGCCTTAAAACACTATTCCGCAGCCTTACACAATGCGGCCAAATTAGCGCGCTACCAGCATTATCTGCTGGATATTAGCATCGTGCGAGATACCCTTGAGCCTTTACTGCAGTTTCAGCCTTTGTTACTGCCCGTAGGCTATGAAGGACATGCCATTTCATTTATCACTTACGGAAAATATTGGATCAAATGCGATCGTGGTGAAGCGCGTAAAAAACATGGCAGTATAATATTGTATACCATGGCCCATCCAGAGCGAATCAATAAAGATTTTTTAAAGCACATACTGTATACCCCGTCGAGTCGCCATTTTATAGAAGAAGAATTAGAAATTTATTTAGGCTTAACGCCACTCGCGCAATTACCCATTAAGGGACAAGTCATAGGCAATTGCTCCTGGGCTAATATTGAAGCCAGCATGCCTGCTTATTTATGGCTCTTGTTATTTTTGCAAAACCCTGGCGATTTAGACGAAACCCACGCCCAAGAAAGCTTAGAGTTGTTTGAATTTTGGCGCGAGTGGGATCAAGACCGCGCCCTAGAAGAATGCATTGCGCGCTTTGAACATGCCAACGCACCGCGTCGCGCGTCTATAGTGGCACTACTGGCCGATATTTTATTTCAAACCTGTCTAGGCGGAAATCGTCTAGACATTACCCGTGCCGAAAAAATATTGCCTATTTTACTACACCCTGAATACCGTTATGTACTAACCCTTTATATTGAAACCTACATCGATGGCTTAAGTGACGAACGTGGTCAGGCTTTTCACCATCTCTTGGACATCTGCGGCGTAGATATCCAAAAATTGCGGGAAAATGGTTAAAACTGACTCATGCAGAAAAAGAAACTGCGATATAAATCTAGGAATATTTTTTTCTCCTGGATTCACGCAGTCTGCGGTTTTTTAGCCTAATAAACTTTCGGGTGTATAATGAAGTATGATTTGCGCCGAGGTTTGCAAAACGGCAATTTGCGCACCAAAATCAGCCAAACTTTGAAAGCAGGTTTTTCTGCTTTTGGAAATACTTCTGGAAATACTTCAACTTTGATTCCTGTGCCGCAGCGTAGATTAACCCGATCAAAGTCTTCCTAGCGGATGATTGTACTTTTATCCTGCCTGATCCACTAAAGCCACCAACCTGATAGGCGCTTCTGTTGCGCCCCTGATTTTCATAGGCAAGATCAAAATGAAGCTTCCTTGTGCAGGTAAACTATCCAAGTTAGCTGCATTTTCAACTAGATATTTTCCCTTTCCCAAAAACAATTGATGAACTGGGTAGCCGCTTTCAGGCCGATCTGGAGATAAAGTATCTACCCCCAATCCACACACGCCTCTATTGATCAGAAGCTCTGTTGCTTCTACAGATACGGAAGGGAAAAGATAATCATTGTGATATTTTTCTGGAGTATGCCAGAATCGTTCCCACCCTGTTTTGATCATCACAAAGGTACCCTTAGCAATAGCACCGTATTTATTCTCAAACTGCTCTATATCTTGTCTCGATACATTATAACGCTCGTGACTAACCGCAGATACATCAATCACGATACAAGGTACGCATAATTGCGGCAATGGAATTTGTTCAATGGTAGCTTCCCCAGGAATACAGTGCGCTGGAGCATCCATATGCGTACCCATTCCAGCCCGCATAGTCAATTGCTGCGTACGAAATTTTGGATCTGTAGTACAATCAGAGTAATCCAAGGTGGTTTCACATTGAAAGCCGCAGTCTCCATTCCATGAGGGAATATTTTCATCTAGAGTGTGGGTCAGATCGATTATTGTGTAGGCAAATGTCATCTTTATTTATTCTCCATAAGTTTTCCACCTTTCTACGCAGAAAAACAAAAAGCGTGCGTCTAAAGCTATCGTTGCAAAGTTCTGTCAAACCGTAAGCGGAACGGATGCCGCGTTCGAGCCTACAGGGATTTATTTACGGCGTGTTTGACACAACGGCAACGATAGCTTTGGACTCACAACACAGCTATCCCCATCGCTTTTTGTAAAATTAAACTTTTAACAAAATCCAGGCGATTTGTTAGATTCAAACCGCGGTGACGCAGCCATTTGAGTAAGGGAATGTCATTGCCAAACAAGTGCTTAAACCCATCCATGGCCGCTAACATGGTTGCATTCTCGGCCTTGCGCGCACGTTCATAACGTCTTAATGTACTGTAGTTTACGCGTTCGTTTTTATGCGCATAGTCTTGCAATACCCATTCTGCCAATAAGGCCGCATCGGCTAAACCTAAATTTAAGCCCTGCCCTGCTAAGGGGTGCACCGTGTGTGCGGCATCGCCCACTAAGGCTAGACCGGGTTGTACATACTGTTTAGCATGGCGCATAACCAAAGGAAAGGTTGCGCGCGGACCTACTTCTATCACAGCACCTAATTTGGATTGAAACGCTTCCGTTAATGCTAGGGCAAAATCATCATTAGACAATTGTATCAGAGTATCAATGTGCGTAGGTGCGCTAGACCAAACGATAGAAGATTCATGCGCAGATCCTAAAGGCAAAAAAGCCAATGGTCCTTCTGGCATAAACCGCTGTCGCGCGGTTTTATCGTGTGCTTTTTCAGTTTTAACCGTACACACCAAAGCATGATGTTGGTAATTGCGCTCGGTAATCCCCATGTGCGCCGCTTCTCGCAACCACGATTGAGCGCCATCGGCGCCTATAATTAGCGCTGCGCTTAAAACAGTATCGCCACCATGTAGTTCAATATTCGAATTATGTTCATGACGTTGTAAATAGTCTAAATCAATATCGTTTAATAGTTCAATGTTCGCCGTAGCAAGCACACGTTGCCACAATACTTGTAGCATCACGTTATTTTCCACAAAATATCCTAATTCATTCATCCCCATTGAAGCAGCGTTAAATTGAATTTGACCTTGACCATCCCAAACGTGCATGTGCGTAAAAGGGCTAACGCGCAAAGACACCATATCGGCCCAAACCGATAATTGTTCAAATAATTTAACCGAAGCGGGTGTGACCGCACTGACGCGCACATCGTATTGTTCTGGATTAAACGACTCTACCCTACCTTTTCTATCCAATAAGGCAATGCGTTTATCGCTCTCGGCCAATAGCAAAGCCATGCTTAAACCAACTATGCCACCACCAATAATAATGATATCGTACTGTTTTTTGCTTACACCCATAATGCTTTCTGTGCGCCCCCTAAACCTAAACGCGCTAATAAAAACTTAGCGCCTGGAACCCATTCTAAACCACACAAAGCCAAAGGCTGCCAGTGGTTGAAAAACTCACTGTCCGCTGCAAAACGGCTCACTAAAAAATGGGTAAAGCGGGCAATTTGTTTTCTATCTTGTGCTTGTTTATCTACATACTCTGCTAAAACCGCGGCATCGGCATAATCACGGCCCACTTTTTGTGACCATTGCACGACTTCGGCCAGCATCATCGCACTGCGTAATCCTAAGTTAAAACCTTGGGCTGCGACAGGATGCAAGGTTTGTGCGGCATTACCTATCAATACAAAACCTTCTTGGTGTAATGTATGGGCTTCTATTCGTCGCAAGGGGTAATTGATAGCAGGAGATAGACTCTGCAAACGCCCTAATCTATAACCCCATGCACTGTGCAACTGCTGCAACCGTGTTTTTTCATCTACGCTTTGCCAATAAGCGGCATTTTCATGGCTTGTACTCAAAATAAAAGTGGCCTCACTTTCCCCTGCGGGCAATATGGCCATTAAACCAAAAGGCGTAAAACGCTCATAAGAGCGATTATTTAAGGGCTTACTGAAAGTTAAGCGTGACACCAAAGCGCTTTGCTGATAATCCCATACTTGCGCTGTGATGCCCATAGTACGTCTTAACTCAGAATCGCTGCCATCTGCAGCAACCACTAAACGTGCTTTAAGTTTTTTTTCTATAAATCCATTGGTCAAAGCTAATTGCCATTGGCCCTCAACACGTTGACAAGTGCTGACTCGATAAGGTGCATACAAAGCCAACTGAGCCTCTAAACGCACACTGTCCGCTAATATTTTTTGTAAATAGTGAATATCGACATTACAACCCAGAGATGCTAATCCCTGCTCTGCCGCTGAAATGGTCGCTACGCCAAAACGACCTTGTAATGAAATGTGTACGCTGTCTATAGGATGCACCTTAGCTTCTATTTTTGACCACACACCTAATTTTTGCAGAATGCGTTGCGAAGTATAGGATAATCCTATAGCACGATTATCGTCTGCACTATCTGTTTTTTGTTCGTAATCTATAGCTTCAATAACCGCTACACGTAAAGACGATTCTGCTAAAGCCAAAGCTAAGCTATTGCCTACTAGGCCACCGCCTACAATAATAATGTCGTAGCTTTCATCACTCATCTTGCCATCCATGCCTCTATATCCGCTACGGTTTTAATTAAACCCTCGCTTAAAATATCACAGCCTTGTTGGGTAACAACGACATCGTCTTCAATGCGCACGCCTATGCCGCGCCATTTTTTATCTACCGTCGTATCGTTGGCGTCTATATAAAGACCGGGCTCTACTGTTAGAGTCATACCTGGTTCAAACAATCGCCATTCACCCGCGACCTTATAAGCACCTGCATCGTGCGTATCCAAGCCTAAGAAATGGCCTGAACCATGCATATAAAATTGTAAGAATGCTTTTCCCTCTATTAGCGACTCTACATCGCCTTTTAACAAGCCTAGTTTGACTAAGCCCGTAGTGAGTATATGCAACATCACGCCTTGCACTTCATTCCAGGCTACACCCGGCTTCACCACGGCAATACCGGCTAATTGTGCGGCTAGAACCAACTCATAAATTTGTCGTTGTGCTTCGCTAAAGCGGCCATTCAATGGGAAGGTACGCGTTATATCGGAGGCATAATAGTTATACTCACCCCCAGCATCGATCAGCAATAGATCGCCATCGCAAAGAGCTGCGTTATTATCGATATAATGCAAAATACACGCATTAGCGCCACCCGCCACTATAGGCGAATACGCCTGTAAGCGGCAATTTTCTAGGCCGCAATGGTAATTAAAATGCGCTTCAACCTGATATTCATGCAATCCAGGTTTGGCATATTGCATCACCGCCTTAT
>VFJV01000110.1 GCA_009885895.1 Gammaproteobacteria bacterium | reverse complement strand
TTTTCTAGCGGATAATGACGCTTCAAAAGATTCTGAAAATGTGGGTGTTAAAGCTGCGATTGAAGCGGCTAAGACCGTTGATGGCAGTGTTGCGATTCCTGAATTGAACGGTGAAAAATGCGATTTTTGGGACTTATGGGATAAAAAAGGAACAGAAGCAGTTCGCGATGCATTGAGCAAAGCGGCAAAAGTCGCCAAAGTCGCAAAAGTCGCCACCCCTGCGCTGGATGAATGCGAGCCTGAGCCTCTCCGCGCGGAGCTCTCACCAGCTGAGCTTTACCCCGTAGATGAGTTAGGTCCGATCTTATCCAGGGCTGCTATAGCCTTATATAAAGATATTAAAGCTCCATTAGCCATGTGTGCTCAAAGTGTCTTAGCAGTGGCTTCTTATGCCGTGCAAGCGCATTTTGATATAAAACTGCCATGGGGTGAGCAAAAGCCATGTACTTTGTTTTTTTTAACTGTAGGTGAATCGGGCTCCCGTAAATCGAGTGTAGATAATACAGTTTTAAGCGGCATAAAAGCTAAGCAAAAAGCAGATCAAAAGCAGTATCTAGAAGATTTAGAATCTTACAAAGCACAAGATTCTGCCTGGCAAAAAGCGGTTGAACAGTCTAGAAAAAAAGCCGTTGAACCTAAAGCATTTGTAACGGCCGAAAGTATTTTGAAAGCAGATGCTTTGTGCGGTGAAAAGCCAAAACAACCCATTATGCCGATGCGTTTAATCAGTGACCCTACTATTGAAGGCCTGTATAAGCTTTTGGAAAAAAACCAACCTAATGTGGCTCTATTTTCGGATGAAGCGGGGTTGTTAATCGGTGGTCACGCTTTAAATAGCGAGAATGCCTTAAAGACGATGACGCGCTGGTCTAAGATGTGGGATGGAGCTCCTTTTGACCGAGTACGTAGTACTGATGGCTCTGGCGTGCTTTATGGTAGGCGAATGGCGATGCATCAACTAGCACAACCAGAGGTCATGACCATGTTGCTCTCTAATCGTATGGCGAACGAACAAGGCCTGCTAGCCCGTTGTTTAGTCGCATGGCCCGATTCTTTGATAGGCAGCCGAATTGACGACGCTTATTGCATAGCAGGAGATAGAGCGGAAATTAAGGCTTACATAGAGGTAATTAATGGGCTGATTAACGCACCTCCTAGAACCACTGAAAATGTCCAAGAGCTTGACCCAACACCATTGCCATTGTCTAAAGCGTCAGCTGCTTTAGCCTTAGAAAGCGGTAAACGCTTTGAACTTTTAATGGCAAAAGGACAAGATTTAGCCGAGCTGAAAGACAGAGCTGCGAAGGCAATAGAAAATGCCTGCCGTATTGCTTGTGTTCTGGCGATAATAGACGGCGGTTTAAGCACTAAGGAAATCAGCCGAGAGCATATGGCTCAGGCTCTTTGCATCATCCAGTGGTACCTTGAAGAAGCCTTGCGCATACGTAGCGCATCAGCGATATCACAATCTATTATTGATGCCGAGTTGCTATCAGCTTGGTTAAAAGAAAAAGGCATCAAAACATTCCGGTCAAAGCATGTTTTAAATAGTGGCCCTAGATCGCTGCGCGACAAACCGCGCTTTAATAAAGCGATTGCGGAGCTGGTGAAATGCGGCTATCTGGTTAAAAACGAGCCAAGCACAGAGGTGGACGGCGTTAAGGCTAGGCTTTCATGGAGGGTATTGTATGTGGTTTAACCCAAGAGATCTGCAAACTCAGCAACATACCCCCGGCGACTTTGGCGACTTTTCAAGTCACATGCCGCTAAAAGTCGCCAAAGTCGCCAAAGTCGCCAAAGTCGCCACCCCCTCTTTGCTGAAAAGTGAAGAAAGGGATCTAATCCTTGCTTGGCTAGCGTCAATTAACGAAACCAATGCCGAAGCTATAGCCAGGGTTATACGCCAGTGCCAGGAAGATATCGCCGCACGTGAATATTTCTTTAGGATGGCTATGGCCCATAAAGCGGCCAGCACAGGAGGGGGTGAGGACGACCGCCGCTATTGGCCATCAATGCGTAAACCTAAGCACTACAGGGCAGTGTATGGCGGCATGGCGGGGTGAAATTAAGGCTGAGAGGACTTACCACCCCATGGGCGATCTACCCTTCCGTTGTGAGGGGTATCAGCCTAAATCAGACGATCCAGACCAACGCCAAGCCCATGAGCTTTGGCCAGGATTATTTAACAAAAACGACAGGAGAAAATGATGCATAAATTAAGCACTAAACAAGAGATATTTGCACAAGCAATTGCTACGGGGATGAGTCAGTTAGACGCTTAACTCTTAGTCTTCTCTTCTTCAAGTGACGACTTAGAACCCGAATTGGTGGCTAATAAAGCGGCTGCATTCGCTAGAAAGAGCAGGGTTTTAGCGAGGATTGAAATGTTAAAGGACGAAATGGCGCACAATCATCCAGGAGGAAGCAGGAGTCTACCGCCAGGTTATGGGCTATAGCAACCGATGAGAATGAACGAACTTGTGACATAATTGCCGCGATAAGAGTGCTTAATGTCATGAATGGCTTTGTAAGCTATCCGAAAGTGCGATGAGGGAGATATTGGCGGCTAGGGTATCATCATAACAAAGATAGTGGCGGCTGAGCTGCCGCCACGCTACTATGTTTTAACTAAACGGCGTTACGAAACGTCTCAGCTTTATCCAGGGGGAAATTATGGATGGCGTCTGTTAAGCTATAGTAATAGTCAATTTTACCTTTTAGTTTTTTAGCGGGGTAAAGGTGTTTTTCTAAAGGGAAAGTTGCGTCTATAGAGTACATATGCTCTGTTTCTGAATGAAAATAAGCTATCTTCTCGCCGTTTTCAACCATGCTGATTGTGTCTTCTGGCAGGTCATCAGCAGACTTCATAAAATCCACATATTCATCAATGTCTTTTTTTGTCTTTACAATCAGCCAAAACAACTTTCCTTCATCGTTTACAAGCAAGAAACTACCCGACAGTTCAATCATGTAGTAACTTGAAATATTAAGATCTTTACACTGATCATTAAAGAATTGAATGAAAACGGGATCTGTTAAATTTGGGCATATGCCTGGGGTTATGTTTTTCAAAACAGCTAAAGACAAGTCTTGGAAGTAGGCTTTTTTCATGTCAATAATGCTGCTGGCTAGTTTTTCTTCGAGATCAGGGCGACCCTTTACTAAAAATTTATTGATGATTCTATCATTGAGTAAGCTTACGCCCAACTCAGCATCAGCCTCACCTGTTAACATAATCTTTTTGATATTGGTTTCTGAGATGGCTTCACAAAAATCACTCCCTGTCATTTTATTAGGCATACTATAGTCAACAACAGCAACAGAGACTTCCTCAAAAATTTTTCTTTGGGTTGCTTGTTTGTAGATATTAGAAATGTCAAATTCAAGCTGTATCTTCCCTGATGAAGGCAAAGATTCATCTGAATCGAAAGAAGGCAAAATTTCAGTGGCTAAACTCTTTGCTGTATTGACATAGGAAAGGGCTTCATCTGGATTTGAAAAGGTTTTAACGCTAATATGTGGGTCCATACTGGTTAGAAGCCTGGCCATGCTTTTTAAAAAATTCTCGTTGTCATCCACTATAATGGCCGTTGTAGGGTGGTAAAAACAAGGGATCGTAGATAGATTATTCATTTTCAAACTCCTTTATTAAATTACAAAATACACTTACTTAGGAAATTTCACTTTAAACAAAGTAAACTCGTTTAGGGTAGATTCACACTGTATCTTCCCACCCATTTCTTCCATGACCCTGCTGCAATAAGACAGCCCTAGACCCGTTCCATGTCTAGTGGTTGTATAAAATTTATCAAATACATTCGATAGCTCAGATTTCGCGATTCCTTTGGCCGTATCTTTAAAATTTAAAACATTATATCCTTTTTCAGAGGAAAACCATATAAGAATAACCCCCTTCTTTTCAGATTGTATAAAATACAGGGCATTTTTTATTAAATTAAACAATATGTGTACAACCGCTATCTCATCGCCGTAAAATGGGAAGTCATTCGTACTATCAAACTGTACAAGATTTTCTTCGCTTTTTTGAAAAGGGTATCGTTTAAGTGCTTTTTCAACACAGCATTTTGCTGATATTTGAGCAAAATCTTCCCCTGTTTTATTTCTTTTAACATTGACTAAGATCATGTTAATAATAGTATTAGAGAATTTTGTTTCATCGAGGATATCGGTCACTGCCTCATCAATAATAGCCTCTTTACCCGTTATGGGGGTGTTTTTTGTGCTATTTAGGGTTTTTATGGTTTTAGCGGATGATTGTATAGTCGATAACGGGGTTCTGAGTTCATGAGCAACGGTGGCGCCTATGGACTTCAATGCGGTAAATTTTGCACTTTCAAACTTTTCCCTATTGTAGGAAAACATGCCGACGAATAATGATGCTAGATAGGTAATAATTATGCCAACATAATCTGGGGGGTATTGCATTTTAAAACTAAAATTATTATCTATGAAAAATGAAATTATCCCTAAAGAAACACCTATGCAAAATAACCAAATAAATGACTTAAAGTCAACCAACAGCATCAAAAAATAAAGCGCTAAAATGCTGTTTGCTAGCCATAACGGGGAAAAACTATTTTTTAATAGAAAAAATGTAAAAAAGAAGGGTAAGCAATAAGTCAAAGTTATATGCCAATATAGGGGTAAGTATTTCTTAGCTTTCCCTGGCCATTGTTTATTTAAAGCTAAAAAAATACACAGTAAGATTGCTATAATTCTTAAGGTCGCGTTAGAGTATGGTTGCTTAGAGAGGTACAGCCATATAAAGTAGAAAACTGGATAGTTAATAATACCAAAAATGCCGAATGTTATGTATTGGGCACCATTTTCTTTTACCTTGTTTTCTGAGAACTGCGTCATCCCCCCTATAATGTTTCGCATGTCTTCTCCTGTATAGCCAGTGATAATTTTTTCCACATTACCAGTTGATTATCATAGGTGAATTGAAAAGCCGCTATAACATCTTCTTTTCTTTCCGCCCATATACTAAACAGTTGATCATATAATTGATCAAAGTGCTCTGCCTGACTGTGTACTATAAAAAATAGTAAGGCTTCTTTTTTTACAACCCCAATACTTTTCACCAGTTTCAACAAATTAAGATAGTCCACATTATCCAGCCTTTCATAGGCGGAAAATAAGCAAAGTTTTCCCGTATCATCTTTTTCTGAAATCCATTGCATGTGGTTTTTATTAAATTTTCGCAAAAAATCGAGGTAAAAATTTTCTTCATAAATCTCCTTGATTAAATTTACGCCTAAGCTACTAACAAAGTCAAAATACATTTGTTCATGGGACTTCCCTTTTTCTCCAAATTCTTCATTAATATTATGCAGTACATTTTCTTTTAGTTCTGAATCTTGGGTAAGTGAGCCCATATACCAAAGAAATTTATAGAAATGGCCACGAGCATGGTAAAAGAGTTTAACGAATAACGTCTTTTGTTCTTGCGTCCATTGTGCCGTTAGGATCGGATTGAATAAATCTATTTTGTTAGCTTCTTCTTGGTAGTTTTTGTCAATAGCTAGTAAAAAATCATCCAAGCTCCGGGCGTCCATTTCATATTTACCCACAACCGAGTTTTCTTTTTTGTAATCATCAAAACAAATCACTTTTCACCTTGCTTAAAATTATTAGTCTTCTAAGTTGCGTTCTATAAGGAGGCACTAACTCTTTAAGCAGAAGCCTCTTATTCAGCGAACACACTGCACGCGCAAGAGGATAGAACATAATTCATCTGTATGCAACAAGCCGGAACAATAGGGCTAGCGTTATTTAGTCAGATAATTTCATTTTAGATTCAGGCAGTTTGCTATAAAAAAGACCTTTTAAAGTGTTTTTATCCCGCCATCTTTGAGAAATTTCGCACAAGCTTTAGCGTTCCTCCACGCATTTATGTCTGCTTTCTGCGCTATTTTGCCCGATTCACCCCCTAAGCGAAGTATTTTTAAACCGTTCCAAGCCATTTTAATGTATAATCGGTCGTATCAATGCAGTAATAAGGAGGATGGCTATGGCGGCTAAAAAGACAAGTAAAAAAGAATTGGCTGAACAAGCAT
>VFJV01000069.1 GCA_009885895.1 Gammaproteobacteria bacterium | reverse complement strand
AGCAGCGCAGATTATTATTTAAAAACATACATGAGGATTATAAGGTTAGTGCATAATTTACACACCCCTTCAGACTCATTTGAGTATTGGAATATACTCTGCCTCGTGTTCAGTAAAGGGACTTTTATCCAGTTTATCGTTTGCTTCTTCAATACGAGACTTTGCGTTCTTGCCTTTATAACGCTCAACACACCTTTCCTTGATGGTCCTTTCGGTGACTGTCAGGATAGTTGTCGCGTGAAGCAAAGCAAACCCATAACGATCATCTTGCTGCGACCATTGGTATAGCTGTGCCAATTGCTCTTCTGTCCAATCCTCTTTATCAACCACTACCCAAGCCTCATCGTTTTTTCTTAAAGATTTCCCCTTGATTTCTTTTTTTAACCGCCCTAATACTTGCAAGGGAGAATTATGCTTTTTATCTTTCAGACAACATATTTTAATGATATCTTTTCTAAAAAGCTTTTCAAAATATCCCGATTCAGTTTTATGCCCTTCAACGGCTATTAAAAATAACTTGCGATATGATTTATCAGGAACAAGTCGTTTGAACGATCTTCTAGTATCTCGTTCCATTGATTACCCCCCCAACAATAAACGAGGGATACCACCCAAACGGCCTTGCAAATAACTTTTTAGTATATCTTTATCTTTGCGTACATCTTTATATTCGCTAAAGGAATACAAACTGGATTCACCCTTGTTGTTTCGTTCCGCCACCCACATTTCATCCCGTCGTAATAATTTTTGATCTATTAATAACGCGTTATGAGTCGTTAGTAACAATTGACTGCGAGTTTCTTCAGTACAACGCTGTAAATAAATTTTAAGTAAATTTTCACAGAGAAAAAATCTCTTAAACATAGGAGCCCTCCTATAAATACTAGCCCTTTTAGGTCACCTCAGCCAATGCTCTGTCCACATGAGCAAGAACCTTTGTTTGCTGAGTGTGCAACTCTTTGATATTTCCACCAGCCGCAGGATCCGCGGTTAAAGATGAAAATAACGCCGACGTGTGATTTGGTAGACCATGTTTATCGACTAAAATGTTTTGAACAAAAGAAGCTTCCAGGTCATTATTTGAAACACGCTGATTCTCACCCATTAGGCAAGCAAAAGCGCGCAAGCTTAAGGTATGGGCCTCGCGTAAGGGGACTACAGATTCTTCATGAAAATCACCCTCATATAAAAGTTGCGCCATCTTTTGTTTGTGCTGCGCTGCTACAAAATGCTTTTTAGCTTCTTCTACTTTCCGTTTTTGTATGGCTTTCTTTGCTTCAGGTAACGTACTGTCATACAGCACTGACAGTGGCGTATTGCAACTCAAAATACCCGCATCAATGAGACGTTGTATGGTTTCATAGGTTTTGCGATCGACGATTTCAATAGCCTGGTTACTTTGTTGTAACTGCGGCTTTAATTTATCTAGCAATATCTCCGGCTTTGTGTCACAAACAGCAAATAGCGTTGATTTATTCTGATCCGGATGCGAATAATGCTGCAAAAGGTCTAAATCTAAGCCTATTGCCTTTAACACTGTATTGCCAATCTGTTGTTCCGCAGCAGGCGCATCTGAGTTTGTTTTTTCTGCCTGATGCGGCTGTAACGATGCCTTCATCAATTCTTCCATACGCTCCATAAACGCTGCACGGCCTGAGGGCAATTTCATGGTTTTTAAATCAGCATCGCCCGTCAAAACACTTTTGGCTAATAATTGTTTTTGCTCTAGCAAATACAACATACGATGCTCAATACTATTTTCACAAATGATATTGATCGCGTGTACAGGTCTTTTTTGTTGCTTACGCCAAGCCCGCGCGATGCGCTGCTCTAGTTTCGCCGGATTCCAGGGCAAGTCTAAATTAATGACCACATTGGCTACCTGCAGATTTAAACCCACACTACCTGCATCGGTAGATAAAAATAAGCGGCAATTAGGATCGTTTTTAAATTGATTTATATTGTCTCTGCGCTTCTTTTGCGGCACCGACCCCGTGTGCCAAGTAAAACCCCAATCTTGTGTTTCAAGCCAGTCTTTGACCAGATGCAGCATACGTTCCCATTCCGAAAAGATAATAATTTTAGCGCTTTTATCTTCAAGCAACTCTTCTAAAATAGTGCTTAACTCTACTAGCTTAGGCGAAACCCTGCAGTTTTTATCCAGTATATAGGGCGTATCGCATAGCATACGCATACAAGACAACCATTTCTGCATTTTTTCAAATTCTTCAAAACGCAAAGGACGACGCTTTGCTTGTTGCATTAAACGCGCAACATAGCCTTCATATTCTTCATAACGGGCACGTTGTTCATCCTCCATAGTGACAAAATAGTTTTTATTGAGCCGCTTCGGCAAGTCATCTTCTACATCACTTTTTTTGCGACACAACATGACGGCGTGCAAGCGCCTATATAACACATCTAAATTTTTGTATCCTGCTGGGCGACCATTTTCATCAAAGTCATAAAACTCACGGTTAAAGCGAAATAAAGCACCAAATAGCTGTGGATCCAGGAACTGTACAATAGAATAGATATCATCAATGCGATTTTCTATAGGTGTACCCGTTAGCACAAAAGCATAACGACTTTTTAGTTCTTTGACCGCATTCGCCGTTTTGGTGCGCCAGTTTTTAATGCGTTGCGCTTCATCCAAGATGATCACATCCGGCGCTAGCAAACGCTGAATTTCGGCGTGATCGACTACCACTTGTTCATAATTCATCAGATAGAAAAAGGCGTTCTGTTGATATTGGTGCAAACGATGAGCCCGTGTGCCCAAAATAATCTGACTGCTAAGATCAGTAAATTTAGCAATCTGTTCTTCCCATTCCGATTTTAAAGAAGCCGTTGTCACCACTAAAACCCGCTGAATTCGTCGCGAACGACGTAATAATTCACAGGCAGCAATGGCTTGAATGGTTTTACCTAGACCCATTTCATCGGCTAACAACGCACGCTCCGTAAAAGCCAAGTGCAATACACCTTCTTGTTGATAAGGAAACAAGGGCTGTTTTACAAAGTTAAACGATTGCTTCCCTAATCTGACATCTCTGACAAAAGTATTCCTAGCAACTTGCTTGTGTAGCTTTAATTTTTGATACTCTATATGCTGTTGAATATGCTGGGACACCCTGATATCAGGGCTTAATTTTTTATTTTGCGCAATCGTTTCGCTTAGCTTATTAAAATAAACAGTAGGCTCGCCCAACAAACTGCCATCACTAGAAAAGAAAGGCTCAATTAATTTTTTTATGGAAGATTTCACTGCTTTAGGCCATTGCACACGAATGATTGCTTCACCCACAGGATCCAAAAATATTTCCACTCGCTCAGAACCCTTATCGCCCGCTTCCTTAAATTTCTTTGCGCCTCGTTTTCTTAATCGCGTTAAAAGTGCCTCTATGTGCTTGCAAGTGCCCAAACCATTATTGCAATAGTCTGGGCAATTGCAAGAATTAATCCTTTCCCCTAAAGAAAATACTTCAACGATATATTTTTTAATATTTCTAGAATTGATTTCATACGTGCCAAAATAAGGCTGTATAGGCTCGCGATTTTTAATCTGAAATTTTTCACTTTCGGCGCGTATTTGCCTGCGGGTTATTTCATCGGCATCCGTTGTATTCCAATTGTGCAAATCAATTTTTAATTTTGCTTTTTTAACTTTGTTCTTTTTTGGCTTAACCTTAGCTGCCATTTTTAGGGTCTCCCGCATGATGTTTCTGGTGAAGCATTCATATATCATAGACTATACGCCATTGGCAAATCTATGGATAACGTCAATCGTAAGATTCTTAATTTATGAATTAAAGTTATACCCTGTGATCTTTCTTCCACTCTAGAAATTCTTGCACGGAGATCCCCATTCCCACAATTTTATATTCTTCTAGAGTATCGATTTGATGCTGGGTATTGTCTATAAAGGCTTCTTGATCTTCAACAGGAATATTTTTTAATGCAAATTCCTGAATAGCTTCTTTAATAGCAGCACCTGTTATTTTTTCTTGTATTAGTTTAGAAATTAACTTTCTTTGTAGCGGTCTATAACGCACATGAATCATATCAATACCTACCTCTACGCTCAAAGTGTGATATTCCAAGTATGAACGTAAATATGCGAATGTGTATAATTCAGCCAATGGTCTGGTATCATTGTACTCATAAATGGCAATCATAGCCGAGATATATTCATCTTTACTCACATCATTAAAAGATAGAGGGATTAAATTATTTTTAATCAATGGAATATTGCAACATAATCTAGAGGTGCGCTTATTCACATCAATAAATGGCTGCAGATAAGCAATATGCACTAATAGGAAAAAGCTTTGCTCAAAGGGATCGCTAATTTTAGCCGCGATGTTAACAATTAACTCTAAAAATTGTAATAATCTTTTCTGTCCTTCTATGGGCACATAGGTGCTTAGTGATATGCGCACCGATTCTTTACGGATCTGTCCCGCATCATCCGCTAAAATTAGACCATCTGCTAATAAATAATGCATCGTTCTGACTGAATTAACGTCTACATCAATGCGGCAAATTCCATCTACAAGAAATTGAATAGCTTGTTTATGATTTAATATCATCAATTTTTCAACATCTAATTTATCTGGGGGCACTTTGCCTTCTAAAATAAGCTTTTGCGTTTCCAGTAAAGAATAAGTATTTCCTTCAAGTCTGGAAGAATTGTAGGATAAATCAATCAATAAGCGATTAAAAATTTTGCGTGTATACGTGTTAGCAGCGCCTTCTTCAAAAGGCAATGCACTGTGCTGCGCTAAAATATCTCGTTCTTCTTGTGTTAAATAAAAACTTTCATTAGGAATATATTGCTTTAACCAAATCTCATGATAAGCGCAAGGTTCACGTTCAAAAATAGGTCGTTCTACGGCTTGTAGCATCAAAAGACTGTGCTCTGAAAAAAAAGGTGAATGCTGTGATTGGGTTATGATAGATTTTAATTGATAGCGCCGGGCTCTATATTGCCCCAATGCCAATACGTGCCCCTCATCCATCAGTGCTTTTAACCAACGCCGTAGTGTACGTTCAGAGATTGGTTCTTTTAAAATTATTCTTAAAGCTACTTTAATCTCAGCAATTGACATAGGAGTCATGTGCATTTTTAGCACTACCATTAACTCCCTGATAGGCTTATGTAGCATAATATCTCTCATAGTTGTCCTTGAAAACTAAAAATATCGGCCATTTTTTTGGGTTTATCGGCCATTTTTTTGGGTTTATCGGCCATTTTTTTGGGTTTATCGGCCACCTTTATATATTATAGCTGTTTATCGGCCATTTTTCAGCTTTATCGACCATTTTGGATCTTTAAATGGCTCCCTACTGCCCCCGTAGCCACTCAATGATCCCTGAAAAGTCTTTATCCTGGCCACCAGCGTCGCAAAAGGCTTGATACAAATCGCGAGCCTTATCGCCCAAAGGTGTTGCAGCGGCTACACTTTTGCCCGCGTCTTCAGCTAAGTTCAAATCTTTTAACATCATTTTAGCCATAAAGCCGGGTTCATAATTTCGGTTTGCAGGTGTATTGGGTAGAATTCCTGGTACAGGGCAATATTGGGTTAAAGACCAGCATTGTCCGGTGGCCTCTTTACAAATATCAAAAAAAGCCTGTGATTCTAGGCCTAAGGCTTTACCTAAGTTAAAGGCTTCACACACGCCTATCATCGAAATACCTAATAGTAAATTGTTACAAATCTTGGCCATTTGCCCACAGCCTGAAAGACCCGCATGAAATATTTTTTTGCCCATGCCTTCTAAAATGGGTTTTGCCTTAGCAAAAGCTTCATCGCTACCACCCACCATAAAGGTTAAAGTACCTGCTGCTGCAGCCGCGGTGCCGCCCGAAACCGGCGCATCCACACACACACCGCCTTTTTCTGCTATAGCAGCATGCACGGCTTTTGCCGTTTCTACGTCGATGGTAGAACATTCAATATACGTGATAGCCTTAGGCGCATGCGCTAATAAACCATTCGCTCCTAAATACACTTCACGCACATGCGCACCTGCGGGTAGCATAGACACTACATACTCTACATCTTGAATAAGCGCGGCTAAACTTGCCGCGACGACAACGCCTGATAACGATACCGGCGTTACATCGTAAACCGTTACGCTATGCCCCGCTTTGACTAAATTCGCCGCCATTGGCCCACCCATATGCCCCAAACCAATAAACCCTATCTTAGCCATTATAGACTCCTATTCATCCGTTATTGTTTCTAAATGTTCAATCATCAGTTGCACATTGCGTTTGCTTTGATATTCATTCACATCTAATCTATACACCGCGCGCACACGTTCGGCGCGCCGATTCGGCCATTCATCGGTATTAATATTAAAATAAATGGCATCTAAAATACGGTGACTACCCGGAAAGCCCAATTGCAATTTTAAATGTTTAGCGCCCACGATACGCTGATTCAGCAGATTAAATTCACCGTCGAAGCTCGGTTCAGGAAAAGCTTGCCCCCACGGTCCGCCTTCGCGCAATTGAGTGGCCATGTCTAAGGTATACTCGTCTAAGGCCAATTCGCCATCGCTGTAGTAAACCCCTTGCAGATCGTCTTCCGTTAAACATTTGCCTATTTCAGCAGCAAAAGCGGCGCTAAAGGCCGGAAAATCTTTTTCATTTAAGCTTAAGCCTGCCGCCATAGCGTGGCCACCAAAGCTGATAATCATCCCCGGACAGCGTTTATCCACCAAATCCAATACATCGCGTATATTAACCCCTTTCACCGAACGCGCCGAACCTTTTAATACCGTACCCTCATTGTGAGCAAAGGCAATGACGGGACGATGATACGCTTCTTTAATGCGTGCGGCTAAAATACCAATGACACCTTGATGCCAGGTACTTTCGTATAAACACAAACCCGCCGGTAAATTTTTGCCTTCACCTAAATGCAAATTTTGAATAATTTGCATGGCTTGGTATTGCATATCGTCGCCAATTTGTTTACGCTCTTCATTCAATAGCGATAATTGCTCGGCAATGTGCCTGGCATGATCGTGATCGTCAGTCAACAAACACTCAATGCCCAAAGACATATCGTCTAAACGCCCGGCGGCATTCAATCGCGGTCCTACGCCAAAACCCAAATCAGTCGCCACCAATTGATGCACACTGCGGCCCGACGCTTCTAACAAGGCGCGGATCCCCGGACGCATACACCCTAAGCGCATGCGTCTTAATCCTTGGTGTACCAAAATACGGTTATTGCGATCTAAAGGCACTACATCGGCCACCGTGCCCAAAGCAACTAAATCCAGAGCGTGCGCCAAATTAGGCTCTGTAATAGTATTTTCGCTAAACCAATTTAATTCTCGTAAACGCGCCCGCAACGCTAATAATACATAAAACGCGACGCCCACACCGGCCAATGCTTTACTGGCAAAGTTACAATTCGGTTGATTTGGATTAATAATCACTTCCGCAGGTGGCAACGTGTCGCCCGGCAAATGGTGATCGGTGACCATCACTTTCATGCCCAATGCATGCGCTTTGGCAACACCGTCATGACTGGAAATACCATTGTCCACCGTGATGATCCAATCCGGGTTGCGCTCTTTAGCCACCAGCACAATTTCAGGCGTTAAACCATAACCGTATTCAAAACGATTGGGCACCAAATAATTCACGTGTTGCAAACCAAAAGAACGCAAGACGGAAACCAACAGCGCCGCACTGGTGGCACCATCGGCATCAAAATCACCAATAACCAACACCCGCAATTGTTGTTGCAACATCGTTACCAAGTATTGAATAGCAAGATCTATATTCAGTAAATCGTGATAGGGCAACAGTTGGTTGAGTTCGTGATCCAATTGCGCCATATCCGACACATCGCGGGCGGCATAAATACGCTGCAATAAGGGGGGTAAATGGGCACTTAATTTTTTCTGGTTATCCTCCTTGGCGTGCCTACGCACAATGCGTGGCATATTATTGCGTCCTTTTGGCTAAGCATAAACGGTATCGTCCTAAACGCTCAGAGGATCGATTCCACACGATACATTTTTCTTTAATCATACCATTTAAGTCCTTGGTAAAGTCACACCAACCTGCCCTTGGTATTTACCTTTTCTATCCCCGTAAGACACTGCGCAGGCTTCATCAGATTGCAAAAAAATCATTTGTGCAATGCCTTCATTAGCATAAATTTTAGCCGGTAATGGTGTGGTGTTGGAGATTTCTAAGGTGACATAGCCTTCCCATTCTGGCTCTAGTGGCGTTACATTAATAATTTGTCCGCAACGTGCATACGTGGATTTACCTAGGCAAATGCACAATACATCGCGCGGAATACGAAAATATTCGACCGTGCGCGCAAGCACAAAAGAATTGGGTGGAATAATACAAACATCCGTTTCTATATCTACAAAGCTATTTTCATCAAAGGCTTTAGGATCCACGATGCTGGAATTAATATTAGTGAAAATTTTAAATTCTCTAGCACAACGCACATCATAACCATAACTGGAAGTACCATAAGAAATAATGGTTTGACCATCGACGCGCCGCACTTGTTCATCACAATAAGGTTCTATCATTCCCTGGGTTTTACTCATTTGTTGGATCCAGCGATCCGCTTTGATACTCATATTTTTACTCCACTACAATTTTGGCAAAACGCCGTTTCATTGGCGCGGCTCTTAAGGCTAAACGCGCCGCCAGTTTAACCGCAATTTGGTGATATAGCTGCGTAATCTCGCCCTCAGGTGCTGCCACCACCAAAGGCACACCCGCATCACAGGCGCGACGAATATCTGTATTCAGAGGTAGCGCGCCCAAGAGATCCAATTCAAACTGTTCCGCCATCTGTTTGCCCCCCGCCTCACCGAAAATTGCATCCACATGCTGACACTTGGGACAATGATAATAAGACATATTTTCCACTACACCCAGTAGAGGAACAGCCACCTTCTTAAACATATTCACGGCTTTTTGCACATCTAGTAACGCTAAATCTTGAGGTGTAGTGACTATCACCGCCCCCGAGACCGGAACTTTTTGGGCTAAAGTCAGTTGTATATCGCCCGTACCCGGCGGCATGTCTATGAGCAGATAGTCCAACTCGTGCCACAGCGTATCATATAATAGCTGTTGCAATGCACCACTGACCATAGGTCCGCGCCAAATAACCGGCGTTTGCACGCTGTCTAATAAATAGCCAATCGACATGGATTGTACGCCGTATTTAAGCATCGGGATTAACGCTTTACCCTGCAATTGCGGTTTTTCAGTAATACCCAAAAGATTGGGCTGGTTTGGACCATAAATATCAGCATCCAAAATACCCACCCGCGCCCCTTCTGCAGCCAACGCCAAGGCAAGATTGGTCGTAACCGTTGATTTGCCCACCCCCCCTTTACCCGAGGCAATAGCAATGATATTTTTGACTTGGGGCAAGGTTTTAGCCCCCATTGGAGCCTGCGTTGCCGCCACCGCTGCTTGCCATTTCCATTCTAATCCATTGATTTTTAACGTATTATTTTTAGAGAGATCTTGCAAAATGTCCTGTTGCCATAGTCGATGGATTTTATCGTGCATAAAGGGCAAGCTAAGGTTAAGCGTATAATGATTTTCTTTATTTTCAATGAGTTGAAGCCAGTTATCAGGAATAGCGCTAAGAGTCAAAGCGCTGGCTAACACTTTTTTTACACTGCTGACGATAATAGATACAGACATAAGAACCCCTGCTTAGCAAAAACAGGGGTATCTTATCATGTTTACAGATAAATGTGGCCAGCCTAGTAAGGCAATACCTTTACCTTAGTACCCACCGTTACAAAATTATGACTTAACCATTGTGCGTCACTAGGCTGTAAACGTACACACCCATGACTGGCATTATAGTTGGGCACATAATCGGAGCCGTGTAGCGCGTAGCCCCCCTTGAAAAACATGCAATAGGGCATGGGCGCACCCCCTTCAGGTATAGGGAATATGCTCGATTGACACTCTGATCCCCCCTTACGATACACGGTAAAGGTACCCGATGGCGTCTTACAAGCCCGGCCTAAATCGGGACAATACCCTTTCCCCGTAGACGCGGGTCCTTGTGCCACCAATACACCATCAGGGCCATATGCACCCCAAGCGTGTTCATTCGGATCCACAATAAGCATTTTATTGCCCGTAGGCGTCTGTGTAGCAGGAAATTGGTACGGCGGTGCTGGTGGTGGCGCAGATTCTACCATTGTTGCTTTATTGTCATTCACCGTAGGCACCGATTGGTTGAAAGATGAATCCTTATTCATCATCGAGCAACCCGCTAACATAACACTGGATATCAACACCGCTGATTTAATAGGTAAGTTCATGATACGTCCCCTTATCTAAAATCTTATTATTATAATCATAAGGATAGCAGGCTTTAGGCTGTTTGTTTTTATTTTAGCCTGGTTTTTGCTGGATGTTCAGCTTGTCTTAATATATACTCTTCGCATTTGTAGTTAGGGGTTGTTGCCTTCCCCCATCTCGCTCCAGTCATGGAACGTGCACGAAATAAGTTCCGCAACTTTTAGTCTCACATATCAGTAGCCTCCATGGGTGATAGTGTGTAATTGAACTTTGGCAACGAATTACCTACAGCTATTTT
>VFJV01000092.1 GCA_009885895.1 Gammaproteobacteria bacterium | reverse complement strand
TTGTTTGAGCGAGGGTTGCAGCTTATCACTGGTATTCGAAAGAACATGAAAAACAAGCTCGTACCCATAATAGATAAAATATTACTGCGCAAACGCGGTTTGATTGAGATCATCAATAACCAGTTCAAAAATGCGTTTCACCTAGAGCATTCTAGACACCGCAGTCCTTTTAATGGTTTTGCTAACATGCTCTCTGCTATTATTGCCTATATCTTTCACCCAAACAAACCAACATTACAATTCTCTGACGAGGATAGGAAGGTTCTTATGGCCGCTTAAACATAGCTCGCGTTCATAGATTTGCTGCCCCCACTACAGAAAGCCAAAGAAAAAGTGCTGCAGATATTTAGCAGCATGAAGCCCGAACTCACGGTGAGTGCTTTCGGACAAAAAATTGTGTTTCACTCTCCCAACAACGCAACCCATACCATCACAGACTTGCTGTTAAAATTAGATGAAACGGCCGTGCATTTCAAAAAAAGAGCCATTATTTTTATAGATGAAATGCAGCAGCTCAGTTTTTTGAAAAATGCGCATTCCCTTGAAGCGTCTATACGTCACGCGGTAGAAAGAAGTCGTAATGTGACCTATTGCTTTAGTGGCAGTAGTCGCCATCTTTTGAAGAAAATGTTTGGCGATAAGCACAGGCCTTTGTATAGGTTATGTCATACATTGGAAATTGGGCGAATTGATAGCGATCACTATAAGCAGTATTTGGATCAATGCGCACTAAAACGGTGGTCAAAAATCCTTCCGTCTCAAGCTTTTATAAAGATTATGCAATTAACACAAGAACATCCTTTTTATGTGAATGCCCTTTGTCAATCGTTATGGATGGAAACCATTTTTCCAGATGAAGCACAAGTGGAACAATGCTGGCAAGAATACATTCAAAGCAATCGCCATATAGTCAGCGATGATATCATAGCGTTAAGTCTCAATCAGAAAAAAGTTTTAAGCAAACTCGCCAAAAATCCAGCTAAAGAATTATACAGCGCCGAATTTTTGTCTGGCATCAAATTAACACAATCCAGTGTACACAAAGCCGTAGAAGCCTTGCTCGAAAAAGATTTGATTTACTGTTTAAACGGCTATTACAAAGTATTAGATCCCGCGATCGAATACTACATACTCTACGCATTTTAAATTTAATCTGAAATAGTTTTCGGCACGATCCCATACACTTCCACCTTTGCTGGCGGTATATTGGCCCAAACGCGTTTTGTGCGCAGAAGCTGGTACTGAGGCGGATAGAAGTTGGTGTTGTTGCGCAAATCGTAGGTAAATTGGATGTATCTCCCCTGCGGGGATAATACTAAAGGGATATTGGATAAAATATGGTCCGTCATTTCTTTTTCTAAAGACCGCAACGGTAATCCGGATAAAATCGTTCCTATAGGGCGTTTTTCGTTTTTCAAGAACGCCACTAAATGCGAGGCATCGCCATCGATCACGTTGATTTTTGGAAAACGTTGCCTTAATTTTTCAGCTAAAAAAGAAGAAGATTCAATGGCAATAATGCGCGTGGCGGGAATACCCCGATGGAGCATCGCTTGCGTGATTATACCGGTACCGGCCCCCAGCTCTACCACTAGCTGGTTCTGAGAAAAAATCACATAAGATGCCATGATTTTGGCTAAACGTTTTGAACTAGGGTATATGGCACCCGTAGATTTTGGGTTTTTTAGAAAAGATTTTATAAACTCCGCAGTACCGTCCTGTTGCTTTAAGTGCGCACCGCTTAACAAACGGTTTAATGCAGCCCACTGTTTGTTTAGATTCATTTTTTCAACGCGCTCTCAACCCAAGACAAGGCTTCTTGTAACCAAGCCGTAAATTGTTGCGGGTTTTGCTCTATTTCCGTTTTTAGTGCGCTCAAAGCAGACCAACGATAGGCCACGATTTCGTCTGGATTAGGTTGAATCACCGCGGGTTTAGCATAACCAATTAAAATATGATCCACTTCATTTTCTATAAGCTTTTCTTTAAGATGGGCGATATAATGGAACACGCCTACAGGGTGCAATGGCGTTGTAAAACCAAATTCCTCTTGTAACCTGCGCTGTGCTGCATTCATAATGTCTTCCCCCGGGCTAGGGTGGCTACAGCAGGTGTTGCTCCATAATCCTTGCGAATGATATTTACTAAAGGCGCGTTGCTGCAATAAAATTTCCCAATCGTTCTCAATGCGATGAACAATAAAGACAGAAAAAGCGCGATGACGTAAGCCTTCAACGTGCGCCAACATTTTTTCCGCACTGCCGATAGCCTGGTCATTTTCATCTACTAAAATGACCTGAGATGAAACGAGTGTCAAAATGAATTTCCCGTGAAAAATTAAATTGTCTTAAGACTAACATAACCAAAGAAGAAAATCACCTTCTTCTATCGGTTACAAGTTCTTGGTAAGCCCTGGTTAATAATGTGCTTTGCGCATAAACTGCTTCGAATAGGGGCTTTGCGCCCGACAAATCTACACTTGTGCTGATTGCGCAGGAGAGCAAAACAATATATTTTTGGAATCTAGGCGTTCCACTGTATTCTAAACCGCCTTTGATTTTATGCAACAGTGTTTGCACGCCTACGCAATCGTTAATTGCCTGCAATCGTTTTAGTTCAACAATATCTTCCTTTAGCGAACTGATTAACATACCGATTGCGATCACCGCTTTTTCATCATTGCTTGCGCCTATACGTTTCATTCCTAATGCCAGATCTATAATCTCGGCATCGGCTGTCGTTGCTACTTTATCGCTTTGCGCCTGACAACCTTCTAAAAATAAATAAGCGCGGGCTAGGCTAAGTGGCTTCATAGCCACATCGATAAAGCCACTGGCGAGTATTTCTTGGTGTTTTTGCTTATTTTGATGTGCTGTCAATGCCACAAAAGGCGTTGTTTTGTTTTTAGACTGGTCACTGCGATAGGCATGACGAAGAATGTCCATGCCCGTGCCATCGGGTAAATTAATGTCTGCGATAACCAAATCATAAGCGATGGCATTTAGCCGCTCACTGGCTTCTTCTACATCTCTTGCCATATCTACCATTGCAGTTAGGCGAGACAGTATCTCGGAGGCTGCAAACAGGCAGACGTTATCGTCTTCTACGAGCAAAATATGATGCCCAAAAGGAAGGTCTGATACTGTCATAAACGTTTTAGCCTGTTAAAATTTATAATAATACAATCAATCCATTGTTTAGTATAGACTATTTTGGGGTGCATAGGGGCTATGTGCCCTATATTTAGGCAAAATTAAATTCTTTATTCAACTAGCCTTCGTTTGCAAAAGATGATAAAATGGTGCCTTATTTTTTAACACTGTATTGATGCTGGAGTAGGTATGGAACAGAGTACAGCCCAGGTTCCCATGCGCACTATAGGGCCGGTTAAACTAATAGGGCCTGTGGTTGACGATGAAGTCATGGTGCCTTTGGCGACCTATGAGCTACCTATGTGGCCATCGACCAACCGAGGCGCTAAATTATCCCGCCAATGTGGTGGTATTTTAACCACTATTATCGACGAACGTATGACCCGCTCTATTCTATTAGAAGCCCCCAATGCCGCACGCTGCCATGAAGTCGCTGTTGCCGTTAAGCTGCGCCAAGTCGAATTACAGCTGCAAGTGGCAAAAAGTAGCCGATTTGCCACCTTAATCGATAGTCATACGCAAATCGTCGGTAATCTACTGTATTTACGTTTAGAATTTTCTACTGGCGATGCCGCGGGCCATAATATGGTAACCCAAGCGGCAGATGAAATCATGGCGTGGTTGTTGGGACAATATTCTTTTTTACGCTATGTTTCCATTTCCGGAAATTATTGTACCGATAAAAAAGCAACGGCCGTCAATGGTATTTTAGGTCGAGGCCGCTATGTGGTTGCTGAATTATTAATTCCCCGAACTATTTGCCTAAGCACCTTAAAAACAACGCCTGAAAAAATAGTTGATCTTAACATAAAGAAAAACTTATTAGGGACTTTATTGGCGGGAGGCATCCGTTCAGCCAATGCACATTTTGCGAATATATTGCTGGCATTCTATCTTGCGCTCGGTCAAGATGCAGCCAATATTGTTGAAGGATCGCAAGGTATGGTTTTTGCCGAAGTGCGTGATGATGCCCTGTATTTCTCGACCACACTTCCCAATATTATTGTGGGCACAGTGGGTAATGGAAAAGAATATCCCTTCGTACAAAAAAATTTACAATTATTGGGCTGCGCTGAAATCCGTGCACTAGGAGATAATGCCAGACGTTTAGCCGCGATTATTGCGGCAACCGTGTTATGTGGTGAAATTTCTTTATTGGCCGCGCAAACCAATCCCGGCGAATTGATGCGTGCACACACCCTTTTTGAGCGTCACGCGCAAACATCCGCATTAGAACCCACTGCATCCTCATGACGACGGCCATTGCGCCAGGAAAAATTATTTTGTCCGGAGAGCATTCCGTTGTTTGCGGCCAACCCGCATTAGCCCTTGCCGTAGATCGCTATGCTAGAGCTTCAGTAGTCCGTCACAACACCCCTGCTACGGTGGTATTTGATTTATTGAATTTAAAACACCATAAAGACACCACGGTTAAAGCTTTAAAGCGTCTTAAAGCACGTCTAGCGGAAGATTATCATTTGTTTTTGCGCGGTGAACGCGGCATTAAAGATGTGTTAAAGCTGCCACATGAATTATCCCATTTTGCCCTCAGTAATTTTATGGAGCGCTTCAATCGTTTTTCTGATGAAGGACTACAATTAAAAACGCAATCCACTATACCGATGGGCTGTGGAATGGGCTCATCGGCCGCCATGATCTTAGCGCTTAAGTTTGCTTTAGCGCATCATTTTAAAGAAATCATCGATAAAGAAAATTTATTTGAGTTGGCGTTGGAAACTGAAAATCTGCAACATGGTTATTCTAGTGGGTTGGACCTACGCGTATCGTTGCAAGGGGGTGCGCTGGAATATCATAATGGACAGTTTAATACAATGACCATACCCGAATGGCCCTTGTATATGGTCAATACCGGCAGCCCCGAGAGTTCTACAGGTGAATGCGTCATGCACACTCAGCAATTATTTGAAAAGACAACGCTTGCGGCAGAAATAGGGGCTGTCACGGCGGCAGTTAAAATGGCCGTGGTTCAGAGCCGTTTTTCTGATTTTCAAATAGCGCTTCGTACAAACCATGCTTTATTAGTAGCATTGGGCGTGGTTCCTACATCGGTACAAGCGTTTATACGCTATTTAGAAAGCAAGGACATTGCTGCAAAAATATGCGGCGCGGGTAGTATACGCGGCGATAAAGGCGGTATTGTGCTCATTGCCAGTAAAGACGATCCTACACCCTGGTGCCAACATTTTGGGTATACGGCAGAAAAAATAATAGGTGATGCAGATGGCCTGCGATTGGGTTAAAGTGCGCGCTCCGGGCAGCGTTATGCTTTTTGGCGAGCATGCTGTCTTAGCCGGCGAAGCCGCCATGGCGGCTGCTATAGCCCAATACCTTACGGTAACGCTAGAAAAACGCTCCGATGATCTCCTTGAGATTGCTTCTAATATTTTCCCCCCTTATACAAGCACATTAAAAGAGCTTAAGATAGCACAGCCCTACACTTTTGTTTTAGCGTGTTTAATGCAACAAAAACAAAATATTCCCTGTGGACTGAGAATGCACATCCATTCAGAAATAGACCCCACTCTGGGTTTAGGCAGTTCTGCCGCCGTCACCGTTGCGATATTGACCGCGCTAAAACAGATGTTTAACCTTCAAGACGATATTTTTTCTAGTGCTTGTAATGTTATCCGTACGCTGCAAGGTCAAGGCTCGGGCATGGATGCTTTAGCCAGCCTACACGGTGGTGCTTTGTACTATTTGCCTCAAACACAACAACACATAATCCTAACGCCACGATCCGATCTGCATTTATTGTATTGCGGCTATAAAACAGCAACGGATATAGTGCTGCAACAAGTACGCAACACATTCCGCTCTGCCGAGAATGAATTAACCGCATTGTATCGCGCCATAGGGCAGACCGTACAATTGGCTTATACCGCATGGCAAAAAGAAGATAGGGGTTTATTGGCGCAGTGCATGCAGACACACCAAGGATTACAAAAAGCATTAGAAGTCAGCGACCCCCATTGTGAACACTTAATGCAGTGGCTAAAAACGCGTGTGGCAGTAGAGGCCGTGAAAATATCAGGTTCAGGGCTAGGCGATTGTTTATTAGCCTTGGGCGGCAATTGGCAAGACCTTCGCCAGGAAGAGATAACCGCATTACATCCTAAAGCACGCCACATTCCCTTAAGCATCAGCAACACGGGAGTTAGCCTTGTACTCTAAAGAATATGTTATCGACCAAATTCTTTCTGGAAAATCAAAACAAATACAGCTGGAAAAGGGCACTGTCTATGCGCCGGCTAATATTGCCTTATGTAAATATTGGGGAAAAAGAAACCGCACTTTAAATTTACCCATGACGTCAAGCTTATCGATTGGTCTTGCACAAAAGGGCAGTCATTTTGCGTTTGAAGTATTGGATGAGAAATTAGATCGCTTAATGTTAAATAGAACCGTCGTTAACGATCAGGATGATTTTTATCAGCGGTTATTTTCATTTATCAATTTGTTTCGAACCTCCTCTACACCGCGATTAGATATTAACATCAATAGCACCGTTCCTATTGCTGCAGGCTTGGCCTCATCCGCCAGTGGTTTTGCATCGGTGGTAAAAGGGTTAAATGCATTATATGGTTGGCAGCTGAACGACAGCGATTTATCTATACTTGCGCGCTTAGGCAGCGGTAGTGCCTGTAGATCTTTGTGGAGTGGGTTTGTAGAATGGCAAATGGGGGCGCGTGACGATGGGATGGATAGTCTAGGGTTGCCATTAACGTGTATTTGGCCACAATTACGTATAGGGTTATTGTTAGCCTCTAGCGAGAAAAAAAGTATTTCTTCACGAGACGCTATGGCCCTGACCAAAGAAACATCCGGGTTTTATGCTTTATGGCCACAGCAAGTCAGCATCGATTTAACCCAGATAAAAAAGGCCCTAGTAGAAAAAGATTTTTCAACCTTAGGACAAACGAGCGAGCGCAACGCGTTGGCCATGCATGCCACTATGCTAACGGCTACACCGTCTATTCTTTATAGTACGCCGCAAACAACGGCGTGGATGCAACACGTGTGGCAACTGCGAAAGGACAATGTGGACGTTTATTTCACTCAAGATGCGGGACCTAATTTGAAACTCTTGTTTTTAGAAAAAGACACTGAAAACATTTTGCAACACTTTGCAGAAGTGGAGATCATTCAACCTTTTTAAGATACCTAAACAATACAATTGATCCCCTTGTTGTGGTAAAATAACTTATTATTACGTTTTGGCAATGCCTCTATGCAGATACCCTTAGCCCTCTACATTCATTTTCCTTGGTGTGTACAAAAATGCCCCTATTGCGACTTTAACTCGCACGCATTGCGCGATACGATGCCTGAAGAGCAGTATATTCAAGCACTTATGGCGGATTGGCAGCAAGATTTGAAATGGGTGGGGGATCGTGAAATTAGCACAATATTTTGTGGCGGCGGTACGCCTAGCTTATTTTCGGCCTATAGCCTGAGTCAGTTGTTAGGGTGTATTGCAAAAAGCGTGCCTTTAAAAAAAGACGTGGAGATCACCTTAGAAGCCAATCCTGGAACCTTAGGGAAAGACACCCTCGAGGCCTTGCGCGGTGCAGGCATTAATCGATTGTCTATAGGCGCGCAAAGTTTTCAGGCCGATAAGTTACGTGCTTTGGGGCGTATTCATGGCCCAGAGGCTATTTATGAGGCAATGCAATACGCGAAACAAGCGGGATTTACGCGCATTAATTTGGATTTGATGCATGGCTTACCGCAACAAACACTAAACGATGCACTGTACGATTTACAACAAGCCTGTCACACACAGCCTACGCATTTGTCATGGTACCAACTCACCTTAGAGCCGAATACTCCTTTTTATCGTACACCGCCACCGTTGCCCGCAGAAGACGATCTTATCTTGATTGCCGAAAAAGGAGACGCCTATTTAAGTGCGCAAGGATTTCAGCGTTATGAAATATCGGCTTATAGTCAAAATCAAGATTACTGTCGCCATAATGTCAATTATTGGGAATATGGTGATTATATAGGCATAGGCGCGGGAGCGCATGGTAAAATCACCTTGAAAGATGGTACTATTGTGCGCACGGCTAAGAAAAAACATCCTAAGCATTATTTAGAAGGTGCCGGGTTTATGCAAGAAGAAAAGGTGGTAACACAAAAAGAAGCTTTATTTGAATTTATGTTGAATGCCCTGCGCTTGCAAGACAAAGTTACTTGGCGTTTGTTAGAGCAGCGCAGTGGCTGGCAGAAGCAGGCGGTGTTTGCTTATTGCGACGATCTAGTGCGTAAAGGATTAATGGAATACAACGCAGATTATTTCTATTTAACAACGATGGGGAAATATTTTACCAATGACGCCATCAGCGCATTTTTGGTGGAGTAAAAAAACGTGGATAGTGTGAATATTTTAGAAAAAATTATCTTTATGGGCATACCCATTTTGTTTGCCATTACGGTGCACGAGGTGTCACACGGATGGATGGCTTTGCGCTGTGGTGATACCACGGCGAAATTTGCGGGCAGATTAACGTTGAATCCAATTAAACACGTCGATCTCATAGGGACGCTTCTTTTGCCTGGACTGCTTATTTTAATGCAGGCTCCTTTTCTTTTTGGTTGGGCGAAACCCGTGCCAGTAGATTGGCGGAATTTAGGTCATCCTAGACGCGACATGGCTTTAGTCGCCGTCATGGGGCCATTGTCTAATTTTTTGATGGCTTTGTTTTGGGCTTTTTGTTTGAAATTTGCGTTAAGCCATTCTGTGGCTAGCCATTGGCTGATTATGGCAAAAACGGGCGTTATGATCAACGCAGCCTTAATGGTGTTAAATTTATTACCTTTGCCTCCTCTAGATGGCAGCCGGGTTCTTAGCAGTTTATTGAACCCACGTGCAGCGTACCATTACAATAAACTAGAGCGTTACGGTTTTATGATTTTAATGGCATTATTGTTAACCAATGTATTGTCTGCAATATTATCGCCATTATTAAGATTAGTATTGAATGTGGTTTCCAGCATCGCTGGTTTGTAATGAATAAGGAGTTTAACATGATGGGTGCACTATTACGTCCTTTACGGGGTTGGTTTCGTCTGCCTTTATGGGGGCAAATTTTAATTGCCTTGGTGTTAGGCATGGCCACGGGCCTTATAGGTGGGCACCATGTCGAACCTATACAAGTCGTAGGCTTAATGTTTATACATGCCATTCAAATGCTGGTGGTGCCGGTAGTCTTCACCGCCATCGTGTGTGCGGTTATGTCGCTGGACCAATTGACCCAAATGCGGCGATTGGTGCTAAAAGCCCTGAGCCTTTATGCGCTGAGTATGATCCTGGCCGCTACCATAGGGGTGTTGTGCGCGATAACAATAGGTCCAGGCCAAGGTATGCAATTGCATTTAAGTACGGCCGCTACTTTGGTACAGCACGTACCCACGGCCAGTGAAGTATTGGTGAGTTTCATCCCCATTAGTCCCGTTGCGGCGTTTGTTGAAAACAATGTGATACAAATTTTAATTTTTGCAGTGTTGTTAGGCTTGTCTATACGTTTAACGGGAGAAGCTGCAAAACCGGTGGAAGCGTTGTTTAAATCTTTTTCAAAAGTGGTGTTTAAATTTTCTCATATTATAATCAGTTTCTCGCCTTATGGGGTGTACGCTTTAATTGCCTATGTGTTTGGGCGTTATGGCATTATAGTTTTATTGCCTTTGGTTAAGTTTGTTATTACGGTTTACGTGGGTTGCGCGTTGCAGATCATTTTGGTGTACGGCGCTATTTTATTCGCCAATGGCATTAACCCCATCAAATTTTTAAAGGCAATTGGCCAGGCAATGATTCTATCGTTTACCACCTCCAGTTCTGCTGCCACCTTGCCGGTCACTTTAAAATGTGCGGAAGAAAATCTAAAGATCTCTAAAACCCTGTCGGGATTTTTACTGCCCTTAGGAACCACCTTTAATTTAAATGGATTGTCGATTTACCTTGCCACGGCAACTATTTTTGCGGCGAACTTATACGGCATACACCTGGGGATAACACAATACTGCACCATCATCATAACCATTGTGTTTACAGCGATGGGTGCTGCGGCTGTTCCGGGTTCGGCATTGATTGTGATGGGCGCGGTGATGGGGTCAGTAGGGATACCCTTAGGCGCGCTACCGTTGATTGCGGGTGTAGACCGTTTGAATGATATGGCGCAGACCATTACCAACGTCATAGGCGATTTATTTGCAACAACCATAGTCGCTAAGAGCGAGGGGAATAAAGCCTTTTCCCCATCCGTGGAAAAAGGCGCGCGCAATGAGCTTAGAGACGCAGTCCAGGGCGATACGGAGTAACGAGGAAACACGAGTGGAACGCAATTTAAAAGAAAACAAAAATAGTCTCATGACCATAAGCCTGTTTATGTGGGGGATAGCGGCTGTATTTTACGGCTTAGATTATCTACAGCACACGGTGCCTAGCGTTTTAATCGAGCCCATTTCTAACAGTATTGGTGTGAATTACATCGATATTGCAACGATCATGAGTATCTATTTTCCTGTTTATGCACTCTCACAAATTCCCGCAGGCTACTTAATAGACAAATACGGCGTTAAACAGGCTTTGGGTTGGTCGTGCTTAACCGTTAGTTTGGGTTTGTTCTGTATGTTAGCGCCTTTTGTCAGCACCATTATTATAGGCCGTGTTTTAATTGCCATAGGTTCGGCTTTTGCTTTTATAGGTGCTTTAAAGACAATTTCAATTTGGTTTCCGCTAAAATATTTTTCTTTGTTTGTAGGTATTACGCAGTCTATAGGTGTATTAGGCGGCTTAACCGGACAAGTCTTTATTAATCACTTAATAGAAATCAGCGGCTGGCAGTTGGCACTGTTTAATATTGCCTTATTTGGGGTATTTTGGAGTATCATTATTCTCTTCTTATTAAAGAATACGCCCGGATTAGCCAGCACGTCCCTGTCTTTTGCAACGCTAACATCAGAAAATCACAAGAAAAAGGGGGATTTCTTAAGCCTTATCCGAGATAAAAACATTTGGCTGCTCGCGATTTATGCAGCGATTATGGTTGGAACCGTTATGAATACGTTTGCCGAATTATACGATGTTATTTTTTTAAAAAAATCAATGCACATGAGTGCACAACAAGCCACGCACATCACCCTGTTTATCTTTATAGGCGTTGGGGTGGGTGCACCTTTGCATGGCATTATTTCAAATTGGTTTCCTAAGCAAAGTATTTGGATGCGGTGGTGCGCTCTTATGACCTTAATTTTCTTTCTATCGATCCCATTGGCCTCTATGGCTTCACTTTCCACCGGCTTTCTTGTTCTAATTTATTTTTTATTGGGGTTCTTTGTTTCTTCTATGTTATTGTCTTTTTCAATTGCGAGGTGTTGTTATCCCATAGACAGTCATGGCAGCATTTTTGCATTGGTCAATACGATCATTGGCTTTGGGGGATTTTTATTTCCCTTGGTCTTCGGGCAAATCGTCAAACTACTGATGGGACATTTTCAGTTTAGCAATGAGCTATTGATGCCGTTATTTTTATTGGGTATTCCTTTGGGTATTAGTTTTGCCATTACCTTTTTTATTAAGGAAGGGGCTAAACCCTGTGACCCAAAGATGTAAAGTCAAAAACCAAATGCGAAGAGTATATTACCCCTTGTTTTTTAGGGGTATTTCCTTTATTGTTAGCCTATAGGGCGCGCCACGTTTAGGCCGCAAGAACTGTGTATTTTATAACCAAAACCAGGGAGCAACGAATGAAAAAGACCACTATTAGTATTTGCACTATCTTAGGCGCGCTGCTGTTAACCAGTGCTTGCAGCTCAAATGAGCCTACCTATAAGACGCCGAGCACCAGCAAAAGTACGCACCAAGCCGATGTGCTGCAGGCGCAACGCTGGAATTTTACCCTGCCTAACCAAGAGGTATGGAAAGTAGGCTATAAGGTGCAAAACGATACCGTTAATAACTTCATTTGGATCCCAAACAACCAAAACATGGGTACTTGGAAGCAAAATATTACCGACAAATTTATTACCGAAGCCGCGGCTAAAGGGCAAAGTCCTAAAAATTTAATGGATCAAGCGCAGGAATCTTCCAAGGGCCAATGCGAAAAAATCAATTGGCAAACCTTAAGTGAAAGTGATGATCAAATCGTTTATGTAGCCGATACCATGGCTTGCGGTAAGGGCGGTAAAGAAAGTCAACACATGGTGGGACGTATAGAGCGAGGTCAGGGCGGTGTTTATTCGCTACAATATTTTGCAGTGCAAGATATTTTGACTAGCCCTCTAAAACAAACTATGTTAGATACGGTGCAAAATGCTAAGTTGGTGGCGAATAATTAGAAGTCTCACAAAACCTGGTATCGTAGGGGCAGGCCCCCGTGCCTGCCCAACAAGGGCGACCACGGGGGGTCGCCCCTACGACAGATCACCGCGTTGACCTTCTTTTCTGAAATGAGATCCATCGTGTACGCCATTCTAAGCACCCCCAACTTTCATAATCAAGCGCAACAATTAGCCCAACAGTTGAATTTACCCTTACACAGCGAAAAAAGTAAAGATCCGACTTTTTATCTGTATTACAATACCCACGGGCTTAATTTAATGGCCACGCATTTAAATTTAGGCCCCTTATACTTGGACTTCAACCACGGCGCACTCTATCAACGTTTGCAGCGCGCCAGTATTTCAAAAGAGCCCTTAGCGCGTGCCGTAGGCTTGCATAAAAAACCAGAACTCACTATTTGCGATGCAACGGCTGGAATAGGCCGCGAAGGCTGTTTATTGACCTCCTTAGGCGCTAGAGTCACTTTAATAGAGCGCTCTCCCATTATGGTCGCTTTATTAAAGGATGCCTTAACACGCTGTAATGCCCCCTGGCGCGACCATGTAACTTTAATCGCCGCTGACAGTCGCGATTTTTTAGCGACTACGGAAGAAACCTTCGATGCCATTTATTTAGACCCCATGTTTGAAGCCCATAGCCACAAGGCGCAAGTTAAAAAAGAAATGCAATATTTACAGGCCTTAATTGGGCCTGAGGAAGATGCCGATGCGTTATTGACAGTTGCTATAAACTTAAAACCGGGGCGTGTGGTGGTAAAAAGACCGCTTAAAGCGCGTAGCCTGTTAGATAAAAAACCTAATTTTGTTTTGAGCTTAGCAGCCTATAGGTTTGATGTTTACTTGAGCTAGTCAGGTTTGTTTTGATAATCGCAGCGCGCTGTATCGCCTGTTATAAGGCATCGCAATTTTGGCTGTTGCCAGTAGTAACAAACATTGATCTGGGCTGGGGCCATATTCCAAGGGGAGTTCTTATCAACATATTGATAAGAAACAGACTCGCTCTGAGTCGAAGTCGAACGGGATACGTTATATTTTGCAGCTAACCATTGCATATAAGATAAGTTAGGGTTTAAGCTAGCCGCAGTTAAATAGGTATTACCCGGGGTTGTTGACCAAGTAAACTGATCGCCGCTACGGCTAGTAGGTTTTAAGAGGCCGGATAAAATACCCTGCATGGCAGCTGTAACGTTAAAAGTAGTGCTGACACGGAGGATAGGAAAGTCTCCTGTTGTATCTATGGTGTAGATATAAGCCGCTAGCCCTCTGTTTGTGCTGTAAGGGTTATCGATTAGGTTAGGCTGCATAATATAGTATTGTAAGGTTGGGTTAGGGGGGTTAGACGTGGAGGGTAAAAAAGAAAGGTTATTATTTAAAGAAATAGTATAAGGTGTGGTATAAGAGTTAGAATCCTTTAAAAACCAATAACAGTTTGTAAAATAATATTGCTCTAAAGCGCTCGTTAATAGGCGTATGCTATTTTTGATTTGGGCCACATGGCGATTTAAAATAATTTTTTTGTATTGCTGAAACCCTATTATGATGCCTAGTAGAATCAGTGCTGTTGCCAACAGGGTTTCTAGTAAGGTTACGCCCGATTGTTTAAATCTAACATTTTTATTCAATAGTATCATTCCTCCTTAAGGGATGTTATTGCGCGTACAGCGGACTAGATAGGCTAGGTAGTTTCTTTGTGCGCTCTTACCACTGCTGCTGAATATATAATGACCTGAAGCGGAAACATCGGTGTCGGAGTGTATGGACAAATATATTTCCTGATGATTACCTACTGTTTTAATAAAAGTGTTGCTATAGTTTAGGTACCAATAGGTATTGTTTGCTTGCCAGTCTGAAAACATAGTGTACAGCACATCAATTCGGTCGCACCTTTCTACAGTGCCACTAGGTCCAAATTTTGTAGTGTCTACTTGAATGCAAACAGGGGGGGCTGCGCCCTTAGTAGTACAATCCGTAGTGCCAGTATAAACAGCGGTAATTATTTTTTTACCGTCAGCACTCCAACCACAACAGCCATTACTCTTGCTATTGCTATTAACAGGTAATTTAGTGGGATCAACCGCTTGCACTAAACCCATATCGATGATCTTAGAATAACGATCATTTTTGATAGCGGAAAGGGCACCTGAGTTAAATAAGTAAGTGCCTATACCAATGCCGTTGACGCTGGATGAGTCGGTTAAGTAGAGAGCAAATGAGCTGGTCGGTAATAAGGATAGTAAAGATTGTGCTAGGCTATTATTGGGTAAATAGGCCGTTTGGCCAGTGCTGGAGTCGACAAAAGTATTGGCTGCCCCTGGGGTGCGAATAATAAGACCTATGCCAGCCATTATATCATCCAAATTACCTAGTGATATATAATTTGCGTTAATATAGTATTGTGCCTTAGCGATACTCTGAGTGTTGTTGGTAGACATCGTGCTACTACAGGAGTAATAAGCAGGTGTATAGGGAGCGCCACAATGTTGAGTATAGGTTACTGAGCTGCTGTCGGATAATTCTGGGCAAGTGAGATTTGTTCTGTTATCGCTTGAGTATTGTAAGGTACCATCGCTACGGGTAATTCCGGGCAAGGGTGAACACATAAATTCTGATACTTCGGAAATAATTTCGGAAGGAAAGGTCACATAACGAGATTGGCCATAAGGTAAATAATTATTAGAGATGAGATCCCCCAGGGAGAAGGCATTCATGCTATCATTACTTAAGAGAATACCTTGATCCGCTGCATAATTATATTCCGTATCCATCCAATAAGATATTTCCGTTGCTGTTTTTTGTAATTGCCAAGATTGGGTTTTTATTTTTTGGGTGGACAACGCATAAGTAAGATAAAGCCCTAAGCTGCCTATTAAGAGCATCACTATCAATAGGACGTAGCCACATTGATGTTTAGAATTGCGCATCGTTTCTTTTCCTCTCTAATTAGTCTTGAAACTATAGGGGTAACGTGGGTTTGGCCATAATTGAATATTGCTGGGTTCTAAGCAAATGATATCCAAGAACGGCATGCTATTACCAAATGAAGGGTAGTCATAACTATTCACATGCAACTCTAAATAGGGCCCTAGAGTTGTTGTACCGGAAATTTGAACATAGCGGTAATCATAATAATATAAACCCTTTGAAATCGTATTATTTGGACTGGTTCCTGCGGGTATAAGCAGCATCGTGGGTTGGCTATTTTGTGGGCAAGAAAAAGCAGTTGAGTTATACGATACGCTTTTATTCTGATTACCCGTACAGGCATGAGCAGAAACGCTAGTATTGTTAGCGATATTGATTAATCCGTAAGGACCTGTGCTTCTGGTACCGGGTGTACTGGTGTCACAACCATTGCCAATAAATTGATCACTGGCATGCATAACCCCAGTTGGGCGAGGTCGGGGTTTATTAGAAAAAGCGGTTACATACGCCACGACGGTCTTGTTGTCGGTGTCAATGTAGGCATTTTGTAATGCAGAGACTAAGTCTTGCGCGTTGCGGGGGGTAGGCGTAGCTACTTTTAAGGCAAAGTAATGCGTAGTATTGGCAATAGTATAGGCCGCGCAATTATTGCTGCTGGTAATCCACGGCGAACAGAAAGAAGGCGTTTTTAAGGGATCTGTGCCCAGCATTGGGATTAATGCACTGAATGTAGTAGGCCATTGCAGATAAACGCTATTATACTGTATTGCCGCAGTGAGTAAGGCATTTATTTGCGTTTTGGCGAGGGCAATGGTATTGCGTTGTTGCGCTTTTTGCGTATAACTCAAAAAACACACTAATAAAATAATCAAAACAGTTAAACTCAATAACAGTTCCAACAAGGTAAAGCCAAGCACTCTCTTTATAGGAGGCTGTAATTTTTTATTCATCATACGGAGCACCATAAGTTAATACGTCAATGACCATGAGCCAGTTTGTAGAATAGTGGGTTGACAAACAGTAAAATAAGCCACAGCAAAATGATCAAAAACGCCTATATCATAGGATGTATCTTGATTACTACCGGCTGTAATGAGCCATTGCTTTGCATTGCTTGGATTTTGCTCTACATGCACATAGACACCTGGAAAATCTGTTCCCTTAGTTGTGTTGTACAAGGCATACTGTATGGGATAAGCGAAGAGTGTTGGTGTTAAAGGCTTACCGTTTTCATCCGTGCCGCAATTTTGAGGCATGTCGATGACGGCGGTATTATTTTTAGACGTACAAGCTGGGGCATACACCCTCATATTATCACAAATGGCTACAGTGCCTATAGATTGAATCAAACCATCTTTGGCATAAGGAACGGGCGTGAGATCAGGCCATTGCGCTGGCCTAGGCACCACGGCGGTCACGATGTTACTGGTACTGCTACAAGGCGTATTGGTTTTACTCAAATCACCAGGCGCGCAAGTCGTAGAAAAAGGTAAGCGTTCGCGCACTTCTTCTGCGGCTTTAGCGGTGGGTAAAGAAAGGCTCACGCCCCAAAAATTGCCGCCGCCGTTGCTGGCACCGATGGCCACTCCAGGAACAGTGGTATCATATTTGCCACTACTGTTTGCAGGAAATAGGGCATATTCCTGATGTCCACCACAATCATTGCTGTTATTATTCGCATTATTTTGCGTGCTTGTAGGGCCCTTAGGCCATGAAGAACACAAGGCGGCCTTGGGCAGGTAGTTAGGTGTTAAGTCATTTAAGGTGGCTGGCCAGGCAGAGGCGTTATTTGTGGTAGAAGCACGATTAGCTTGGTAATTAATACGGGCTGCTAGAAGCAGTTGATTCATTTCTGATACAGTTTTATCAATCAATTGTTCATGCGAGCGTTTTAATTGTTGTGGCACGAGCAAAACTAGAATCATGCTGGCTATAATCAGTGATAGTAATATTTCGACCAGCGTCAATCCATGTAGGGTACGCTTAAGCAGCATAGCACAATCCTCTGAATCTATTGTACAAAACGATAGCATGTACTTTAATGCGTTGTCAATGATTCTACCTTAAACTTAGGAATCAAAAACAGGGCTAAATACTTGGGGTTAGAGGCATTTTTTGTGGAACCAATTGATTTTAAAAAGCTTTCATAAAAAAACATATTCTCTTGAGGTGTGTTTTTTTGCAAAAAGCGCTTGAAATTGACATATAAAATAATCGCGTGAATTTTCATAGGTCAAATTAACATTATTTAAACGAATTATTTTTCAAGAAAAGGTTGACATTATTCAAAAGAAAGTATAAAACATTAACTGAGTCCAATCGGTCGTATACGGAGGTTTATTTTGCTATTATCCAATGCCAAGTACAGTATTGAAGATGAAAACAAGACATTAATGCGCTTATCTTGGGCTGAAATTCGTGATCGTGTGCGAATTGCTAATCCAGAATTTTGCGCCTTAGTGGATGACGTTAATCCCGGAAAAGAATTTTCTTTTTATGTTGCTCATTATCCTTTTGGGGCACTTTTAGGGAATACTGAAACTGCCTTTATTCCTACTGCGCAGGGAGACTTTCTGCCCTTAAATAAACCTTGTGCTAGATTTAGCACGGCGCTGTTAAATGATTTAGACTATGGTGCGCATTCAGCCCCGGTAACGATGGTATTAAATAAAGCCGTAGAATTGTTCATCGATCATAAGCAGTATAATTTAACCTTACCGTATCGTCTTTTGCACGCGGGAGATTTTATTTCAACGGAACAGGTTATCAGCGAAGTAAAAAGCACTCTTATGTTACAAAGTGCTGCGGGCTGTCGCTCAGCCATGATGTTACCTCCCATCAATTGTTCGCGCCAGTTTAGGCATATCCGGTGTAAATATGGCAAGCGCGTGCGCAAACCAGATAGCCTGTATGAGCACGCAAAATTATTTTCAGACTTGGCGCAACACCCCACGGAAGGTTGTACTTGGACAATGAGCACGCTCTTATTGCCCTATAATTTTGTTGAAAAAATAAAACAGGATCCGGCCTGGTATAAGATTTATCTTTATTTTTATCGCTATGCTCTGAAATATCATTTTGGAATGACCGATTTAAATCTGCATCTGGATTTAATAACGGAGGCGCAAAGAAAACAAAATCTAAAAATGGACCCTTATCTTAGCGACACGGGAAAGCATCTTTATAAAATTGCCGCAGGCCTTATGCCGGGATTTGCCCCGGCGAGTGATGAATTGTATTTGCCACGCGCTTTTTTGCAAAATGTGTTTGTGGAAGTATACGGTTTAACGCAATATTACCCCACCATTTTTCACCCTAGCTATTTTAATTTAAATAATCCTGCCTCGAAAGCTGTGTATTATAGCAGGCAATATCCCACCAATTTTGCGGTGGCCTCTAAAACGCGAGACTCTTACAGTATCACGCACGCTTTAAGCGAACAGCAAAATTTTCTGGACGAATTACGTTTAGGCTTAGCCAAAATGACACCGAATTCAAATAACGGCGTATGGTTGCGTATTGGGAAAGATGTCGATTTCTGTACCTACCACAGTTATAAAAACAATCAAGAAAACATAAAATTAAGCAGTGAGCTACAGCATCTGGACTTTCGCTTTGGTACGCAGGGTTGCGCTGTCAAATTAAAAAAACGCACTTTGAGTGAAGATGGGATTTTTATGAGGGGTTGCATGGCCATCCGTTTAAAACAAAACCAAGAAGAAGCCCTGGGAAATAGTTAAGACACTATCGTTTCGGGCAAATGTATTGCCTGCAATAAACCGGGAACGAAAGGGTTGACGGCGGTGCTTAGGCTGGCGAGCGTGTATTGAATACTAGGGCTGCCTTTTGCGGGGAGGTTAAAGATAATTTCAGTTGCGCTGGTGGTGGGCTGCAATTTTGCTTGGTTGATCAAGTCAGCCCAAGCCCATAAGCCATTGGCCTGAAAATGTTGTATCTTGTCAGCGTCGTCGGTTATCGTTAAGTTCAGTTTGTCATCGCTATTAGGCCAAGTCAACGTTAGGGGTGTGGTGGTTTCATGACTATAAACCATTGTTTTGCCATTAGCCTGTATAGCAACTGTTTTAATATCTTTAGGCAGTACAGGCACAAAGGCCATTTGCGTTGTGCTAAGATGCGGTTTTCCATTAAAAAACAGGGTGGTAATAAGATCGCTTTGTTGTAACGCTTGTAACGTTTGGGTAGACAGGTTGATCCCAGCAGTATCACGGGTTTTTATTTTCCATTGCGTGGGGTTGCTTTTATCAATAAAGGCGTCTAAATATTGCGTCATAAAAAGGTTAAACGTGCCTTTGGGTGCAAAAAAAGATTCAAACGTAGTGAGCGTAATAGGCTTTTTGGACATTATATCCACAGGAAAATGCGCTACAATATTTTCAGCATAACTTGGCCAAACTTGCTGCTGCCAAGCCGCTTCAATATGATTTTGACTTTGTTGCAACAAACCTTTCCAGGTTTGGGTTAATAGTTGTTGCGTCCATGCTTGCCATACAGGCGGTACTAATGCCGATTTAGCGTCTAAATCGGAAAAAATATCCACTTCTTGCGCGTGCATCATGCGATATTGCGCCAAGAGAAATGCTTTTTCTCTTGGGTGTGCGGCACTATTCACACTATTGACCAAATGCTCTAAGCGACTTAAATCATGGTACCATTCTTTATCCTGGGTGTTAGCAGGGGATAAAAGAGTATCTTCAAAGGCTAAACTAATGGGTGTGGGCATGCCTTGGTAGAGTATATGCGTATTGCTTTGCAGCGTCTTTAAAAACTCAGATAAAGTGGAGTGGGTGTCTAATATTTGTGTTAAGGTGGCTTTTATTTTATTCAGATCAGAACTGTTTTCTAGGTGTATAGATTTGGAAATGGTGTCCCACGTCGCGATGTATTCGGCCATATAATCCGCGCGCGCTTTTTGCAGCGTGTCGGTGTCATCAAATGTAGGTAAGACGCGGTCTTTTAAAATGGATTGTCCTTTTTTCAAGCGATCCACATTTTTAGGCAACTCCTGGTCGTATATGGCCATAAAATTTTCCTGTTTAAATTCTGCCGGGATACTGTAATTATCGGCATTGTGTTTAAATTGGAACAAGGTTTCTTTGGTCGGCAATTTTACAATGGATGGGGGGTGGCTCAGCGCATAATCGCTACGAAGCATGGCCGTTACCAATTTTTCTGGAGCTTGTTGGGCCAAGTTGGCGTAAGCTAAGGTTAATACAGTGTGGGGCAACGTTACCTTAGGAAAAGAAGGGATATTGTTTAATTGTGCTTGTAGCGCTTCCAATTCTTTTTCGTTAGGGTGAAACGTATTTTTCCAATGCTGAAGGAGCCAATTTTTGGCATAATTTTTTTCAAACTTTTCTGGAGCATTAATAGCCTGATACGTTTTTAATGCGCCATAAATTATCGTAGGGGAAGGGTTTTTCTGCTCTAATTCTTGCTGCAGTATTTCTGACAATTGCCAGGAGAGTACTTTTTGCAAACCATTGGATAGCGTTGTTTTTTGCTCTAAAGACAAGTCCTTATTGTGACTTGCCCATTGCAATACCGCAGGTAGTTTAGCCTTATTGAGGGCATATTGCAGGTTAAATAAACTTTGTAAGGCCTCAAAAGATTGTTGTGGCGAAAGATTTAGGGGTGTTTTGGCGGTTAAAAATTGATAACGGGTAATGGCCTTTTCGGCAAGTGTCACGTTATGTATGTTTTGTGAGACAGAATAACCCCAATAAATAAATGCTGCGATAAGGCTGCATGCTGTGATGCTTAACGTCGCGCGGCGGCGCCAAACGGCATGTTTGAATTGCTTTAGGGTTTTTTGTAAAGTAAACACCCTTTGATCCGTCAAGATTATTTTTTTAAATAAATTTCTTATAAAAAAGGCTTCGCGCACTTGTCTTTGGGGTGCCAACAAGGGGCGAGTATAGTGGGTAAGCGAAAAGCCTTGCGACAAAGGCTTTAGCAATCGATCAATAACATGCTCTTCAGGAAGTGCACTGGTAAAATAAAGGCCTCTTAACACGAAAGGAGATAAGGTGGTAAAATTATCCAATTGTTTATGCAGGAAATAGCTGAGTGATTTCTTGAGGCTTTCAACTTGCAATGGAAAATCTTTAATGGATGCGCGGCGTTGCCAATCTCGTTCGCTGTGTAAGCGCGCCATTAAGCGTTCATTTAAATTATGAACTAGTCCATTAAATTTCAAGGTAAATGTGTCTAATACGGTTTGAGCGGAGCTTAATTCTTCTTCACTAAAGCTCAAGCCCCAAGGTTGTTCTTTTTCTTCAGGAGATAGATCGTCAAAATATTCGCCAAACCCAGCAAGACAGTCGGCTTTGGTTAGGGTCAAGTAAATGGGTGCTGTGTGGATTTGTTTTGTTTTTAATTCGCTTAGGCGTTCAGAGATGTTTTGAAAATGCCACGATTGTTCTTCCTTATTTTGCAAGGCTAAACGCTCTACACTTAAAATTAAAATAATCCCCTGTATGGGGTCTTTTTTTTCTTTAAAGAGCAAGTCTAAAAAACACTCCCATAATTGGGCGCCCCCTTGGCTGATTGCATCGTGCAGAGTAAACTGCCCCGAGGTATCGAAAAAAACCGCTTCGCGAGACACCCACAAGTCACAGTGGCGTGTGGTTGGGATGATGTGTCCGGGAAGCGTTGATTTTTTGGTTAAAATAAAATTTAAACCAGAATGCGCCAATAGTGAAGATTTCCCTGTTTGAGGACCGCCCAGCACTAAAAACCAAGGCAAATCAAATAAAGTTTTCCCATTGGGGTCCAACTCAATTTTAGTGTTTTTTAGAAATTGCATGGCGCCCGAAAATGTTTTTTCTAATACACTTAATTCTGTGGCAAACTTAATGTTAGATTTTGTTTTTTGTTCTAGGGTTTGTGTTTTCATTGTCTACCCTCAGAAGTTGAGATTGTCTGAGTGGGGTTTAATTCATCTAAGGCCGAGTATAAAGGTTGTGATGTGCTATGAATAAGGTAACCCACGGAACAATAGGCAACCAGCAATACTGCAACCGACATTAATAAGGTGACCCATAAAGGGGATAGCGTAGGCGGTTTAGCGCTTAAACGTTTATAGGGGTCGTGCTTATGAATTAATTGGTGAGAGTAATAACGGCGTTGCTTTCGAATGAGTTGATATAAATCGTCTACAATGGTTTGCAATTGTAAGGTGCCATTTTCAAAGACGCGAAATTGTCCCTCAAATCCGCTAGAAAGGCATAAATAAACAAATTCTAACAAGTCAATGTAGGTTTCGGGATAGTCACGCAATCTTTCTAAAATAATAAAAAATCGCTCCCCGCCCCAAGCTTCGCCTTGAAAATAGGATAACAAATTATTTTCATGCCATTTGGCTTGCTTGCCCCACACGGTATGTTGAATGATTTCATCTAAGGTGGCACAAAGGGCATAACGTGCGACTAAAACCTCATCATCACTATAAGAGCGGCGTTGCGCACTCCAGATAAAGGCATTCACTTCATGGACTAAATTGGCATGCAATGCGTCTATTTGCGGATAATCGCTGACTTGTCGAAATCGACTGGCTAGAGAAAATAAGGCGCTGGCAGCAGCAGCCAATGGATTAACGCCATGTTCAGGGATAAAGGTTTTTGACTTATAACGTTTTTGTAGCGTACTTAAGGGCTGTCCATTTTTGGTAATGTCTTTTAAGCTTTGTTGTTGCGTTGGTAAGACGCGCGTTTTTAATAGCGCTTGCGCCTCTTTGCTAAGCGAGGGAGCAATGGTGTCTTCTTGGGTGTTCACGTGTGGTGTCATATCATTCCCTTGCGACAGCGCGCCAACCTATATCCTTACGGTAAAACTTGCCAGGCCAATCGACCTGCTCTGCCCAACAGAGTGCTTTTATTTGTGCTTCATGCACAGTTTGGCCCAATGCGCTTACACAAAGCACTCGACCGCCGGAGGTAATGAGTTGTTCCTCTAGGGCTATTGCTCCAGAGACAAACAGTTTCACATCTTCACCGCAGTAGGGCGCATAGTTATTAACCGAATCACCGGTTTTAGCTGGGCCTGGGTACCCTTCTGCACATAGCATAATAGATACCGCCACTCGTTGATCCCATTCTACACTTTTGTTTTGAAGTTGACTATGGGTTGCAGCACTACACAACGCAAAAAGATCGCTTTTTAGCCGTGGGAGCAGTGCTTGCGTTTCAGGATCGCCTAACCGGCAGTTAAATTCCAGCACATTCAGTTCGCCGTTTGGGCTGATCATCAAGCCTGCATAGAGAAAACCGCAGTAAGGGGTATTTTCTTTTTGTAGTGCCGCTAAAGTGGGGCGAATAACGCTGCTTAGTATTTTTTCTTCTAATTCGGGAGTGACCCAAGGCACTGGTGAATAAGCACCCATACCGCCGGTATTGGGTCCGAGATCACCCTCATCACGACGTTTGTGATCTTGGCTGGTGGCCAAGGGCACAATGTGTTGACCATCAGTCATGACGATGAAGCTGACTTCTTCACCCTGCAAAAAGGTTTCAATTACAATTTCGCTGTCTTTACACTCTAGTAGAGTGTTGATGGCATCGATGGCCTCGGTAAGGGTTTCACAAATGACAACCCCTTTTCCAGCCATTAAACCAGATGCCTTTACGACTAGCGGCAAAGGGTGCGTGCGCGCATAGATTTTGGCTTTATTTTTATCGTTAAAACTTTCGAAAGTGGCGGTGGGAATACCCTGTTCGGCCATAAACGTTTTGCTAAACACTTTAGACGTTTCTAATTGGGCGGCTTTTTGCGTAGGACCAAAAATAGCCAAACCGTGCGCTTGAAAGACGTCTACAATGCCGGCGGCGAGGGCTGCTTCGGGACCGACTACGGTTAAATCAATTTTTTGGGCGAGCGCAAATTGTAATAAGTGTTCATTATCGGTTGCGGCAATAGCCATGTTTTCAACACCCGGTTCCAATGCGGTACCTGCATTGCCAGGGGCTACAAAAACCTGCGTAACCTCGGGGGATTGTTTGAACTTCCATGCCAAGGCATGCTCGCGGCCGCCTTGGCCTATGATCAATACTTTCATACAATGTTCTCGTTTATTAGTGTTTAAAATGTCGGATGCCAGTCAATACCATGCTTAGTTTTAATGCATTCGCACAAGCAATAATATCGGCATCGCGCAGGGATCCGCCGGGTTGAATGATGGCGCTAATGCCGGCTGCATGCGCACTTTCCAGGCTGTCGCTAAAAGGGAAAAAAGCATCAGACGCCATCACGGCACCTTGTAAACTGAATTGAGCCTCCTTGGCTTTAATGCTTGCAATACGCGCGCTGTCGATACGGCTCATTTGTCCTGCACCAATGCCTAAGCTTTGTTCAGAAGACGCATAAACGATGGCGTTGGATTTAACGTATTTCGCAACACACCAGGCAAATTTTAAATCTTGCCATTGTTGTGTGGTAGGCGATAGCGTTGTAACCACGGTCATGTTGTCATTAAGCCATAAAGGCGTATCTATCGTTTGCACCAAATAACCACCAGAGATAGCTTTGAATTCATATTCTGGTCTGTCTTCCCGCAATGCAAGCTGCAAACAGCGTATATTCGGTTTTTTCTGTAAAAGACTTAAGGCGGCCGCATCGAAATGCGGCGCCAAAATAACCTCAACAAATTGTTGTTGTATAATAACTTCTGCTAAAGCGGCATCTAGAGTGTCGTTAAAAGCAATAATGCCACCGAAGGCCGAAATGGGATCGCAGGCATAGGCTTTCTGATAGGCTTCAAGCAGCGTTTCGGCTTTTGCAACGCCGCAAGGATTAGCGTGTTTGACAATCACGCAGGCTTTTTTATCTGCGCCTAAGGCAAGTAGGCAAGCCCAAGCGGCATCGCCGTCGGCTAGATTATTATAAGATACTGCTTTGCCCTGCAATAAAGGGCTCATTGCCAAAGTATGGTCGCGGGTGTTTTCTGGGTTGAGATAAAGGGCGGCCTGTTGATGGCTGTTTTCACCATAACGCAGCGTGTTTTTCAATTCTAAATTTAAATGAAGCCTTTCAGGCAAACTATTTTCCGGTTTGTTTTTTTGCGAAAAATAATCGGCAATGAGAAGATCATAGTGTGCGGTGTGCGCAAAAGCCTTGCCTGCCAAGCGCCAATGGTCATGAGCGGATAAAGAAACGGTATTGTTTAAGGCGTTTATTAAAAGCGGATAATCTTTTGGATCTACCCATACGGCAACGCGATCTTTGTTTTTGGCTGCAGCGCGAATCAAAGTAGGGCCGCCTATATCGATATTTTCTATGGCGTCGTCTACGGTGCAATTTTCTTTAGAAATGGTTTCTTTGAAAGGGTAAAGATTAACAATGACATAATCGATGGCTTCTATACCCCATTGTTGCATAACCGCATTATCTTCAGGCAAGCGCGCCAAGATGCCGCCATGAATTTTAGGGTGCAAGGTTTTAACACGGCCTTCCATGATTTCTGGGAATTGTGTGTATTCAGCCACATCGCGGATGGGTAAGTGATGCAGCCGTAGATAGGCTGCTGTGCCACCCGTGGAAAGGATTTCCACATTGTGTTCAACCAATGTTTTGGCTAATTCAAGTAAACCTGTTTTGTCTGAAACACTGATCAGCGCTCTTTTTTTCATAAGTTTTAACCTCTTAAATAACGGCAATACGCTACATACAAACCTTGGGCCAATACGGTAGAGCCTAACAATAATAACGCTAATCCCATTTGTGTTTGTTCACCCAAATGGGTTGCGATGATGCTGATGATAAAGACCACGATCAATTGGCCTAAGGTGTAAAGTCCGGCGGCGCTGCCCTTGGCATGATTGAAATCACTGATGGCTAAGATCATGGCGTTGGGCATGACTAGTCCGGAACCCAGCAGGAATAACAGATAGGGAAATAAAATAACGGCAATATTAAATTGATGTGATACAGAAAGTACGGTCATGATGCAAGGCCCCAGCCAGAGACAAACTAGGCCTATTGTCAAGCGCGCGGATAAAGGCCAGCGTTTTGCTAAAATTATATTGAGAGCGCGACTAATCACCAACATGACGGCCGTTGCCAAGGCCAGCCAACCGTATTGCACGGCGCTTAGGCCTAATTTAGTCTGATACAAGAAGGGGCTTATGGCATAATAGGCCAGAATGCCGCCGAAGGAAACGCCGCTTAAGAATGTGAAGACTAGAAAAGAAGGCGTGCACAACATTTTTTTATATAAAGTGCCTAATTTACGTAAATGCAGTGCGTGTGGATTGAGCTGCAAATGGGTTTCTGGAAAATGAAAGAAAATCAAAACACCTAGGGTGCTTAGATAGATACAAAAAAGAATGAAGATACTGTGCCAGCCCCAATAGTGTTGTAGGTAACCGCCGAATACAGGCGCAATGATGGGTGCTATGCTAAAAACCATCATTAGGGTAGAAATGGCTTTGGATAATTTTTCGGGGTCACCCTGATACATATCTTGAACTATGGTGCGCCCCAAGGTGGCAGTGGCACCTACGCCCATGCCTTGAATGAAGCGACCTACTAACAATAGGGTGATATTGGTGGCCATGGCGCACAAAAGGCTGCCTACAATGCCGATGACAAAGCTCAATAGCAAAATGGGTTTACGGCCAAAGCGATCGGAGAGCGGGCCGTAGACAAGTTGCAGGCTGGCATAGCCCAAGAGATATATAGAGAGGGTCCATTTAACGGCAAGGGATGAAACGTGCAATTTTTCGGCAATGGCAGGTAATGAAGGCACGTACATATCGGATGCCATAGTACCGGCGGCAATGGAGGCCAGCAGCAAAAGGCGAATGGTCCACTTTTTTTGTCGTAAGAGGCTTTCTAATGATGTGGGTGCAGTATTCATGGGGTGCCTTAACAATGATAGGTAAAATACCTAGCGTATTTGAAGGGGTAAAGGAAGGTGCGCCCTTTGTACCTTCATTATTATAGAGCAGAATAATACCTGAAAAGCAGGCCTAATGCCAACAAAAAAGGCAAAAAATGAACAAAAAGGCACAATCAGTGTTAAGGTTAAACACTTATTTGCTTTGCCCCTTTTTTAAAAGCGTGTATACTTAAGCCTTAACGCCTAACAAAACTAAGGAAGAACAATGATGAAAATTCTACAGAAGAAACCATTACTTTTGGCTATAGCCCTAATAGCAGGTCTTATGGGTGCTGGAGCTACTTTAGCGGCCACTGTTACCGTGCCTACACCCAATGTTCTGAATGGAAACAATAATTGGCATTGCACGGCTACCGATAATGCAGGTAAACACTGGAGTGATGAGGGGCGCGATTACAATGCGGCACGCCAAAATGCATTGGATCGCTGCGAAAAACACAGTAGTCGTTCGCGTACCTGCGAAGTGCGCAGAGGCGACTGCAACCATTAAATAATGGCATAAGGCGCTTATGTCGGCGATATAAGCTCCTTTTTTGATCGCCTATCAGTCAATCCTTAGCCCTCACGGAAGTGACTTTTCCCTGCAAGGGCAGAAATTGCTTATTATTCAGGCAACTTTAGCCCTGAAATTTAAGTTTTTTCTTTTTTCAAAAGAATAAGGCCTTCGCTTAATAATTCCTTAAGCTAGGCTTGCTATAGTTTCAGCAGAATCAAGGTGTTACATAAAAAGAGCGAATATAACCCGTTGATTAACGATGCTAGGGGCAAAAGCTCTAAGCAGACTGGATTTTATGAAATTTATGGGAGTATGAATATGAGTTACAGTAAAGAAGAAATGCAGATAATGTTTGATGACATGACTATGCTAATGTCAGAGATTATTCCGTCGTTTAAAGCCGATGCGCTATCAAAAACAATTGAAGAAATCGAAGCAAGCTATGGCGTCAAAGCGAGAGTCTTTCTCGAGGAAGTTAGCGTGAAATTAGAAAAAGAAAAAGAAATTAATGTAAATGTCGATAATGAAACTTTCCTTGCACAAGCTTTGGGTGGATTTTCCGCAGACGATATTTTACCTATACTGGAGTTTTGGATTAAAAAATGTCCAGAAAAATTCAAAACGCTTTTAGAGAGATATCCAGGCGTTCTATCCTTTCTTTCTAATGCTGAGGCATCGGATCAATTGCTTGATGGCATCGAGGGCTATGTACCCTCAGATGCAGTCTCGGCGGAATATGTAGGCGCTAAAGGAAATAGCATTGAAAAAGAACAATATGTGGACTTTGTGCAATCTGCGAATTGGTCATTAACTGCATTATTTGGTATGGGAGATAACGTTAAACGAGGATGGCTGAAAGGCGGCCACCAGGATATTTATGTGGGTGAGAATGCAATTGCGTTGGATCCTAAGTTAGTGAATGAAAATAAAGGAGAGCGTAAAAAGAATCAAGAAAAAGGCGCAGAAAAAATGCTCGGGTTTCTCCTTCAAGAAGAGGGCCGAAAAGATGATGCAGAAAAGGCATTCCAATTATTCCTTCAACTTAAGAAACAAAACCTAAAAGCAATGAGTGTAACTGGCCAATCTGAAATAGAAGACATCAAGCAATACAATGCCGCCGTTTTAAAGCTGGCTATCTTGGAAGGTAAAACCCACTGTAAGGTGGTAGTTAAAGACAGTCGTTTTAAGCAAAAGCTAAAGGTTGCCGATAGAATAGGGTTCAATACAGTTGGAAAGACAGCATTTGAACGTTTAGAACTCGCTTCTCATGTGGAAAGCGCGGAAGCTTTTTGTGCTGCTCAAAAAATAGCACACACCATTGAATCTATGGAAACACGAAAAAAAGCCCTAGGGGACAATGTTATTAACGACGGTTCTAGAACGGCAAAAGAGTATATCGCCTTGTCCAAAGGAATTGCCATTTTAAATGAGGCGTCGACCTATTTGGTTCCGCCTTTCGCTGTAAACGGATCCCCTGAATCCAGGGATACGTTTACAGAAGATGTCCCAGAAGAAATGCCGGTTACCGAACGTCTAGCGCTCTTCGATAAGCATTATAAGGAAAATGAGAATGTGATGTCGGATAAGCCTATCAAGAAGTTGCTCAAGTTCATTGACACGATGAAGCACTTTTTCAATGGTTTTGGTAAAAAACTAGATAAGCCAAAACAAGCTCTTAGCTACCAAACTGTAGAGGTAAAGGTAGAGCCAGACTTAAAATACCGAAAGTTGGATGCTAATGATGTGCGCTTAAGTGATTCTGCTCAAGGGATGTTTAAGCACGACAATAATGATAAAGGGGCCACAGACCCTGAAGCCCTTAAAGCCGGAATGCTGGATACACAAAAAGCGGCCCCTGCGGCATAAGCGCTCATGTAGAGTAATTAAAGCCGTAAATCGCACTGGGTTTACGGCTTTTTTCAGTGCAACTCAGAAAAAACACCCCATTCCTCCCTGAAATTAACGCCGGTATAACTTTTTTAGCCTGTTTTTTATTTGAATCGTGGGGTTTAACAACCGATTGCTATCGCGATCCTTGTGCGAAATTTCGCAAAGAATGCCTGAAAGAAAAGGCTTTTGGGGGAAGATACCCCGGAAAAATATTAGTAACACATTGATTTACAAAAGAATTTTTGTATTTTTAGCGGGTTTCTTCATAGCCTCACCGATAAGATTGTTCAAAAATACACCTTGTCTTTTTCGCCTCTACTGGTACAATGTACTTATAGCTCAGGGCAGGGCGCACAAGGGAATGAACATGGAAATGCCGTCAAGGATGACGGCGACAGGGATGCTGATTCAGTTCAGCAATAATCCCTGGAGAGTATTTGAAAGTTGGGTATGTTGACCTACTTTCAAGTTAGCCCCTCTGTTGTTGTAAGAATTTTTTTGGGTCTTAATGTTAAGGCTCGCTGGTTACCTTCGCTAATCCCCCCAGATCCATATTGTTGGGGGGATCCTAACGGCATGTTATTTAATGCCAAGCCCCTGTTTTTAACGGGGGCTTTTTTTTGCTTAAAATTCAGGGTGTACAGTTAAAGCTATGTTACAATATACGCATGGAAAAATTTGACGTTATTATCATTGGCGCGGGTGCTGCCGGTTTAATGTGTGCCATACAGGCCGGTAAACGGCATCGCAGCGTATTGGTGTTGGACCATGCCAATAAGGCGGGCAAAAAAATTTTAATGTCGGGCGGTGGCCGCTGCAATTTCACCAATTACAACCTAACACCAGATAACTTTATTTCTAATAATCCACATTTTTGCAAATCGGCTTTAAGCCGTTACACGCAATGGGACTTTATAGACCTAGTCAGAAAATACCATATTCCCTTTCATGAAAAAGCATTAGGCCAATTATTTTGCGATCATAAATCCAAAGACATCGTCGATCTCTTGTTGGCCGAATGCGTACTTTCTGCAGCGGAAATACGGTTAAACACGGGCATAGAAAGCATTGCCAAAGAAAGCGATCACCATTTTAAATTAAAAACATCCGCAGGTGATTTTCATTGTCAATCTTTGGTGATTGCCAGTGGCGGTTTGTCTATTCCCACTATGGGGGCTAGTCCATTCGGCTATAAAGTAGCGGAGCAGTTTGGTATTAAGGTATGCCCTACACGCGCGGCTTTAGTGCCGTTAACGTTACATTCTACCGACAAAGATAGACTGTCGCTGTTATCGGGTATCGCTGTAGACAGCATAGTTAGCAACGACAAAATAGAGTTTCATGAAAATAGTTTATTCACGCATCGCGGTTTAAGCGGTCCCGCCATCCTACAGATTTCATCGTACTGGCAGCCTGGAGAAGAAATAACAATCAACTTGTTGCCGCAGATAGATCTATTGGAACACCTAAAAAAAGCACAAAAACGGCACCCACAAAAACAAGTGAATACGGTTTTGGCGGAGTATCTGCCTAAGCGTGTGATTGAACTATTCTTAGAACCGACTCTGGCCATTAAAACTTTAGCCACTATTTCGCACGGTGAATTTGAACAAATAGCCGAAGTGATCAACACTTATGCGATCAAACCCAATGGCACCGAAGGGTATCGTACTGCGGAAGTGACTTTAGGGGGTGTAGATTGTGCGGCGATTTCATCTAAAACGATGCAGGTCACAGAGGTGAAAGGTTTGTATTTCATAGGCGAAGTATTAGACGTCACAGGCTGGTTAGGGGGCTATAATTTTCAATGGGCTTGGTCTTCAGGTTGGGCGGCCGGGCAGGTGGTATAGGGATAATTGAATAATGTGAGAGCAAAGGCTCTGCGGCCTAGATTTTTCTTGTGTGTAACCCTAAGGTTGGGTTACTATACGCACAAGCATGATAGCCCTGGCAAAGGCTTTTAAAATAACCTTATCTGGACATAAAATGGACAAAATAAAAGTGTATTTCTACTCTAGCTTGCTTTTATTTAGCATGGGCTTAACGCTATCGCCTAGAGTGGTAGAGGCGGCAGCACCGTTAGATACGGTGGTGGCAGTGGTGGGTGACGATGTCATTACACAAAGCGAATTAGACAAAGAAGTAAGCTATATTAAAGTGCAGCTGGCCCACAACAGTACCCCATTGCCAACCAAGGCAGAACTCGAATCTCAAGTTTTAAACCGCATGATAGATCAAAAACTAGAATTACAAATGGCGGCTAAACTGAACATCAGCATCGATGACAGGGCATTGGATCAGGCTATGGATAAAATTGCGGCTAAAAATCAGATGAACATAGCGGCATTAAAACAAACCTTGCAAAAAGACAGTATTAACTACGATTTTTATCGCAACCAAGTGCGCGAACAACTCATTGTGCAGCAATTGTTGCAACGCGAAGTGGCGCCGCGAGTTTATGATATTAGCAAACAAGACATAGCGAATATTTTAAACTCCAAAGGATATCAAGAAGCGCATCAAGCCGTGGAATACAATATAGAAGATATTTTAATTGCACTCCCCGATGAACCTTCATCGGATGAGCTTAGTGCTGCGAATAAAAAAGCGGACGATATTGTGCGCCAATTAAAAGCGGGTGCTAATTTCAATCAATTGGCAGTGGCTCAGTCTAATGGCGATGAAGCCTTGCAAGGCGGTGCTTTGGGTTGGCGCACACCTGAAGAATTACCACAAGTCTTTGTGAATGCAGTTAAAGGTTTAAATGAAGGCGAGGTGAGCACTCCTTTGCGTACGGGCAATGGCATACATGTCTTACATTTAGTGGGGGTTAAAAATAATAATGAAAAACACACGGTGCATGAAACGCAAGTGCGCCATATTCTTATTAAAACCGATGCGGTGCATAGTGATGAAACGGTGCGCAAACAATTGCTGAGCTTGAAAAGCCAAATGGACAGTGGCGTTTCCTTTGAGCAATTGGCCGAGAAATATTCTCAAGATCCCACCAGTGCTATTAAAGGTGGCGATTTGGGTTGGGTACAACCCGGCACATTGGTGCCTCCATTTGAAAAAGCGATGGACGCTTTACCGCTTAAGCAAGTCAGCGCGCCGGTAAAAAGTGAATATGGTTGGCATTTAATCGAAGTATTAGCCCGAAAGGATAGGGACAATACACAAGAATACCGAGAATTACAGGTAAAACGTATGTTGTTTGAAAGCCGGATGGATGAAAAAACACAAGATTGGTTAAATCGTATGCGCGCGTCTACCTACATTAAGATCTATTTAAAGGATGATGCGACCCCAGTCAAGACAACGCCTTAATATGGTCCGTTTTCTTGCGGCTAAAAAGCGATTTGGGCAAAATTTTTTGCACGATGAATCGGTTATTGCCGCTATCCTCGATGCTTTTTCAGCCCAAAAAGGCGAGCGTGTTTTAGAAATTGGTCCAGGGCAAGGCGCCTTAACGCGCTCCTTGCTCAATAGCGGTGCTCTCATCGATGTGGTTGAAATCGATAATGATTTAATTGACCAACTGCAACGCCGCTATCCACAACTGCAAAACCATATACACCATCAAGATGCATTAACTTTTTCTTTAACAGAATTGAATCTGTCGGGGCAGAAGCTGCGCATCATCGGGAATTTGCCATACAATATTTCCACGCCATTGTTATTTCATTTGCTAACACAAAAGGAGCATATAGGCGACATGCTCTTTATGTTACAACAAGAAATGGTAGAGCGTTTAGCCGCAGAGCCGGGCTGTAAGGCGTATGGACGCTTAAGTGTGATGATTCAATTGCATTGTAAGGTGCAAGCACTGTTCAGCGTGCCACCCCAAGCCTTTAAGCCACAGCCTAAGGTGATGTCGAAGATAGTGTATCTAGTTCCTTACGAAAAACCGCTGTTTCGGGTAGATTCAATGATGACGCTGGAAAATATCTTACGCGATGCATTTAACCAACGTAGAAAGACAATACAAAATAGTTTAAAACACTATTTCAATGCGGAAGGATTCATTGCTCTGGGTCTAGATCCCAAAATACGTGCTGAGCAAATTAAGATAGAGCAATGGGTGAAGTTGGCGAATGCGGTGTCGTGTACGTAAAATAGATTTCTTTCTAAATCAAAGACGTACAACTATAAAGCAGTATATTATTTGACAACTCCCCTTTTTTCGTGTAAATTTGGATTACGATCCCAGATTTACACAGATAAACATGTCATACCAACATCGTGTTCTTGAGCAAAAGTTAAATGAATATCTAGGTTTTTTTTCCATAATTGGCCTCACCGGGCCGCGCCAATCGGGAAAATCCACTCTATTGCTTAAAATTTTGCCTAAATACACCTATGTTAATTTTGACGATATACGCTTTATCGAAGCCTTTTATGATGATCCCGAAAAATTCATGCGTATTTATCATGACAAGGTTATTTTTGATGAAGTGCAGCGTGTTCCTGAATTATTTCTTTATATCAAAATGGCCGTGGATAAAGACCGTACCCGCTGCGGTAAATTTGTATTAACGGGTTCTGGACAATTTGTACTCATGCAGCATATATTGGAATCATTGGCGGGGCGTATAGGTTTACTCTCTTTATTGCCTTATCAATTCACCGAGATACCGCCTGATTTGCGAGAGGGATCTGTTTTTCGTGGCGGCTATCCTGAGTTAGTGGGTAAACAATATCGTTTGATGGAAGATTGGTTTTCATCTTATATGGATACTTACCTGAATAAGGATGTACGTCTTTTGGCGAATATAGGCGATCTACGCGATTTTAGTCGGCTAATCCATTTATTAGCAGCCAATACCGCACAAGCCTTAAATCTATCCCGTTATGCCAATGATTTGGGGGTGGATGTTAAAACAGTTAAAAAATGGATCTCCGTGTTGGAAGCCTCCTATATTATTTTCTTATTGCCACCATATCATAATAATTACGGTAAACGCATTGTGAAAAGCCCTAAAATCTATTTTTATGATACGGGTCTGGTTTCTTATTTGGTAGGAATCACTGAACGCGCACATTATGAAAAAGGGCCTATGGCTGGCAGCTTATTTGAAAATTATATTATTTCTGAGGTCACAAAACGGGAGCTACATCAAAAATCAAATGCTGAATTATTCTATTATCGTACCAATCACGGTGTAGAAGTCGATTTAATTATCGATCGCAAACAGAATAAAGAATTTATTGAAATAAAATCTACAGAAACGTATACCGCCCGCATGAAAAGTGCTGTTGCAGGGCTGGTAGGAGAAGAAGATAAAGCATTTTTAATTTACAAAGGTGAAACGCTTAACTTAGATCCAGTAGTGCAGATAGTCAATTATAAGCAATATTTACAGCGATAACGCTTCAGATAATCATCTTTGAAAAAATATTTTAAAAAAAGTTAAAAAAGCTATTGACAAGCATTGATACGAGGGTCTAGTATGTGTACGTGAATGATAAAAAATCGTTGTATCTACTCAGTGCAGTTGATTTTTAGGCGAGGCGCCGAGCGCTCGAGCAGCAGGAGTGTAGTACTCTACATGACTGGTGCTAGATGCGCGAAGGCAACAAAGCCTACAATTCAAATGCGAAGAGTATAACGGTTGAGGATCGTTCTGCGGTGGTGCTTACTTGGGTAAGTAAGCGCGACGGGCTGGTGGATTCAAGCACCAAACCCATCGCTAACCATCACAATCCAAAAAGGAGATTGTAAGGCTATGAATAGTTTAGCTCACACCAAAGCATCTACACAAGGGAATTTTAGCCCGCCCGGGGCAATTCCCAAACACTTTGCAAGTATATTGTTCAAATATGCCGGTTTTTCAACATTGTATTACACTTTATCGTGGCTTCAGACGCGAAAGGGTGTTTTATATTTGCGAGAAATGCCCGCTTAGTGGCTTTAGTTTTTACTCTTACGTTGGCCTAGGCTTAAAACAGCTTAGCTGAGTGGAACGTGCCGCTTAGGGTTTTCTCGTAAACCGGAAACTGGTCATGAAGTTTCTTGCGGTAAATACATTTATTTAAGCCCGTTAAGTAAGGGCTTAGGCGCCAAAAGCGTAAACGGTAGAATTCAAGTTAAGTGTGTGGAATGTTGCGCCATCCTTACTTTTTGGGCGCGTATCTCTTTAAACTATTTTGACGAGAGTATAGTTTATTGTAGGTGAGTAAATGTGGCCTTAGGCATACAGACTAAGGCCTAGTAGTAGCATGGCCCTATCGCAGGCTAGCTTGGGATTTTACCTGGGCTGGCCACCCTTATTTGTATAAAAGAGGTGTATAACAAACAGGGTGGATATTTTGATCGTTTACTAAACAAATTCATGTGATAAGGTCCAACTTATTTTTACATCATTACGAATAATGCACAAAAAGCACTTGACAGCCCTATAATTGTGGTCTATATTTTGCATCATTGTTAATGTGATGTAAAAAAAGATGATACCGCTAAAAGAAATAACAGACATATCTTCTGGATACTCTTTTCGGGGCAAGATACCGGAAAAAGAGGGTGGTGGTGTGTCGGTGATCTGCATGAAGGATGTTTCATTAGAGGAAGGGATAAAGACGGACTCTGTTATTGAAACAGCATTATCTTATAAACATGAGCCTGATTTTT
>VFJV01000068.1 GCA_009885895.1 Gammaproteobacteria bacterium | reverse complement strand
TCCTGACAATATAGCTTGGCAGACAGGCGATTTTCCTGTTGAGGTAGAAGAAGGAATAGGTCGTAATGCCAATATTGGAAAAATACTACCACGCCTTATTCACGAAGCCAATATGAAATGTATAGCTGCCGCTATTTACCAGCCTATGCTAATATCACCTGAAGTCCGCCGATTGTTGTTGATAGGTGAATGTTTTGAAAATAAGCGGTACCAAATCGAAAATGGTGCTCTAACAGAAACAGAATGGCAACGAAAACAGGACAACTTAAAGGCCTGTATCGATGATGAAAATACTTTAATTGGGTTTTATGCGGCTAATTTTACGGCATCTAGGAAGGTTTGGAAATTAAATTAATTCCTTCTTGCAACGGTGAGAATATTCATAGTCTTCTCCGCTATAAATTCAGAACCATCTAATCCATATTGCGCTAAGACTTCAAAGCGATTTTTAACCAGCATTTCTCTTAATTCCTTTGCCGTATAAATTTGCAGCGAAAAGGTATGATTGAAGCTTTCAGGTTTTTCGGCATTTTTTTGTAGTACATAGTGATCGTAAGACGTTAGAATGCCATTTATTCTATCCAAAGTAGAGCATTGTACTTGATAAACCTTGGTGCCATTAACTTCTTTTTGAACACACATGGCTAAATCTGCGACTACAGGATCAGTCATGGCTTCTAAATTAAATATGTCGAATATATATAAGCCACCGTCTTTTAGGTTTGAACGTATATTTTTCATTGCTTTTTCAAAACCCGCTTTTGTAAGATGGCCTACTGCGTTAAATAGGGTAATAGCCACATCGAATTGCCCGACTTTGAGTGTGCGCATGTCGCCGTCTATAAATTTGACATCTACCTTTTCTCTTCGGGCTCTATTTCTCGCAATATCCAATAGTGCAGGGCTAAAATCAGCCCCCGTTACATCATATCCGCGTTCTGTAAGGAAAAATACTTGCGAGCCAGTGCCGCAAGTGAGATCCAATACGCTTTTAACCTTATATTTTCTAAGTAAGTTTTCTATGACCGAATTTTTTTCTGCAGTATCGTCATTGATATTATGTGCATCAAAGTATTCAGGTCGTTTTTGATATTCCAGGGGGAGGCCTAATTTTGTTTTTTTCATAATGTCACCGACATTAGCGTCATAGGATGTTCTTTAAATTTATCCATACCCATTATAATCCAGCCTAGACGCTCATAATAATTGGGAGTGGTTGGATCAAACGCAAACAGATAGAGCTGAGTAAAACCTAACTCTTTGGCCTTATTTTTTGTAGCCTCAACTAACATTTTGCCTATACCTTTTTTTTGATAGTTTAGATCAACCACCAGCGAGCCAAGCCAAGGACTTAGATCGGCGCGAATGCCGTCATTAACACGTAAGGAACACATGCCTATGGGTGTAATGCCATCAAAAGCAACGAAAGTAAGTGGCAGGCTGTTTTCGTTTAAATGTTCGTGTAATTGTTCTTGCACACGGTTAAGGCATACATCGGGCAGCCATGTTGTTGCACTACCTTCATGCCAAATATCCACTAGCCTAGGGATACTGTCTGGATGGTTTTTGAGTAATTCTATAGTTATCATGTTAGTTGGTCACATAAATTCTTTTTTTGGGACAAATAAAGAAAGGCCTTGTTCACTTTTTGAAACTGAATTTTCGAATCCAGGTGTAATTTATTTGTTTTGGTTAATATAAGTTTATGGGGGGAGCCTGTACGTTGTGTTTGGTGCGTCACTGCAATGCCCAATCCATCAATGACGTTGTGAATATGCGCCCGGCCGTTTTTAGCCATGGGCCAAACGATAGTTTTTGACGTGGAAGATTGCAAAAAATCGTTTAAAAAATTGCAATCTTCGCAAGTGCAGTGAGATTTTTCCGGCATGGCCCAATCGTCTGGTTGCCGTAGTCCGGCTTCGTTTTCTTTTTGAACGGCATCAAAAACATACTCAAATAACTGGAAATAACCCCATTGTTTTAAATCGTTTTGCTTTATATTTTTTTCAAGGAAATAGAATAACTCCATTAATTCCAATGGGGGATATATTAGCGTATATTCCATAACGTGTTCTAAGAATGCATTATAAGGGGGATGCTGTTCAGCTATAACACAAGCTTTAATAAAGTCGATCATTTCCTTTATGGACTCAGGTAATTTTTCTAATCGCGATACGCGTGAGGCCATTAATAGCTGCGTACTATATTTTTTTATTTCATTAAGTTGGTGGTTTAAAAGCCAAGCCATTAAGTCTTCAGTAGCGGCTTTAGTATTCGATAGAACGGTTATTATATCCGCCATTTTATTGCATTTTGAAATAGTTCTCCAGGGATCTTTTGAATCTGCCCATTGCTCTAAGACCTGAGTACACCAGATTGTCCCATAACTTTCTTGGAGCTGTAAAAAAAATGCGGCTATTTCGGCTGTTAATATTTCAATGCTAAAAACAGACAGTATTGCTTGAGCGAGTTCAGGATCTTTAATGTGTAGACTTAGCTTAAATACGGCTGAAAAAAACGATTTATCGCTGTTGCTTCGTAGCGATTTTGATGACCAGTAGGGTAAAATAGATCTCACAATAGTTCGCAACCATTCTTCTTGGTTTTTCTTTTTAGTCAAGGCCAATAATTCAGTCATAGCACTATTGGGATCTATATCAAAAAGAACAGCATAGTGTTTTTCTTTAGGCCAAAGTATAATAGCTGCGCGATGGTACCAATGATCCATGGTATTGCCATAATTTCCCATGAAACCTTCATATTCTGATTCAAAGGGCGCAAGTTCATTATTGGCTTTTGTCCAGGTTATTTGGGCATCTGGCACATAGAATTCTTTGTAATTTTTAGGGTTATTATCAACATCAATACAATGTTTGATGGTGGTTTCGCTCGTAATTAAGTCGGTAAGCGTCACTGTCTCGCCCGGCGTTTCGTCATCATACCCACGATGGTGGTAGCGGCTGCGACGATGACGGTGAGAATAGGAATCATAATCAAATTCACAATCCCAGGTTTCTTGGACTTCGGCTAAAGCCAAGCAAATTTCTAGATTTAAAGCGTCTGCTGCTGCTCGGAATGCTTCTGCTCGTGCATTATCGGCATTTTTAAGATGTTCCCAAGAAAGGCCCTTTTCAGTATATTGGTGATCTAATAGATAGACGTATTTCTTAGGAGTAAGCGGTGATGTAGTATTTTCATCGATAAAATAAGCTTGCAGGCGGTTTATGAGATCCGGATCGGCTTTTTTGCTAGGCACATTTATTTTATTAGAAGCCGTGTTTTCAAGGCTAAGGTTATAGGTTAAGGCAACTCTATAGCCGCTGGTAACTTCTTTCACGGCATGGTGACAGTCTGCATAGAAAGCGATGCAGGTTAATTTGTCTAGAGCAAAACGGCTACTTTGAAATTGTTTTTTATCGCCTTGATTATCAATGACCAATGTGCCGCCATTGTGTGCAGATGGCAAGACCACTACTAAGGTTGCAACCATGTGTTCTGTTTTCTCTGAGTCTTGGTGAAAATCAAAAAATTGCCCAGCCTCATAAACCAGTAAATTGTGCAAGCTGGCTGTCAACGTTGCTGTTTCAGCTAAGCCCAGATCTTTTTTAAGACCTTCTAGGACAAGATTGAGCTCTTTTTTCCACTGAGCATCCAGTTTAATCTTACTTTTAGAAATTTCCCAGGCATTACGGACTTTTTTGTCTAGCAAAGTTTTATCACGCAAACCAAACTTCGCCGGTTTAGCCAGTGCAATGAGTGCTTTAACCCGATTAGGCGTTAATGGGAATTTTAATGTCCCCATTTCTTTTATTTCTAATTTTAACCGATCCACAGGCAAGGCTCTTTTTGCACAAAATGACCCGGAAGCTTTTATTTTTTCAAGTGTGTCTATAATGGTTTTCATTGTTTTCCCTTGTGCTACTGAATTTTTTACCATGATCGCATATATTGTATATTTCTGTCAATCAACCGGCAAAATTTTCTTAGCCCACAGTTCGCTTAAAAATGCTTCTACGGGGTAAACTTCTACATGAATATCACCCACCTGAATGATTCTTTTCCTAGGATCCAAGCTGACTAATAATACTCTTTCAGGATGATGTTCTTTGGCAAAAGCAATCAGCCCTTTGAGGTCTGTCTTTTCTACAGTAGAGGTACACTTCACTTCTATAGCGACTTTACCTTTATCTAAGATGAAATCAACTTCTAAGCCACTCTTAGTACGCCAATATTGGATTTTAAACAGCGCATTGTGAATTTCTTTATAGGCTAGTAGTTCTAAGAATATGTAATGTTCAAACGCGTGACCCACTTCAGGTCCTTTTAATTGCGTGATGGCGGCTTGTCCTCTCAGAGTACGGGCAACGCCCGTATCAAAAAAATAAAATTTAGGCGTACTGGTAATGAGTTGTCTACTTTCACTTTTAGAAAATGGAAAAATAAGAGTGCCCACTAACATATCTATTAATAGATCCACATAGGCTTGAACTGTTTTTACACCGACAGCAGCTTCTCTGGCAACATTAGATAAATTCAGCATTTCTCCATTAGAAAAAGCAATGGCGTCTAGGAATCGGGTGAATGCACCCAATTCGCGAATTCTGCTTTCCCATTGCACTTCAGGAATTAAGTAATCTGTCAGATAAGCCTGTAAAGACTTTTGCGGTACAGAGTCGCTTAAATAGTGTGAAGGAATTAAGCCATTATTTAAGATGCGCATTAAGTCAAACGATGG
>VFJV01000063.1 GCA_009885895.1 Gammaproteobacteria bacterium | reverse complement strand
TGCTTCAGCACCTTGAAGCCCCCAACGAGCACCTGTGATGTCTAAGCGATCATTGATTAAATGGCGACAAGCCCCTTCAATAACCCCCGTTGCAATTGGGGATCCTGCAGTTATATTGCAACCGTGATTTACTCTTCAATAAATATGTGGCGCAAGCATCAATCTCCTCACGATCTTTTTCCTTCATTTTTAGTTTGGTTGCGCTGTGTTTCATCCCCGCAGCAACAAGCCCAGCTTTACCATGCAAGATCTTTAAGGCTCGCGTACCTACCCATGCTTCAGCTTCTGGGCTACCTTTTGCATGAAAACACCAGGTCGCTTTCCACAAATATTCCAACACATGAATAAAGTCTTGTATGATAACGGCTTTCACCTTAAGACCTTTCATCACTTTTTTGATCTGCTTAATTTGGTGCGGGTGTCCATCCACCAGTATCATCCATTCTCTACTTTGTTCTGGATCTCGCTGTAATACCTCGGCAAACGCCTCTTCAATAACCGTTATCGCTTCTCGTTTAACACTTAGCCCATACACGTTGCGTTCATGCGCTTGGACCGTATAAACAGTTGCACCTGAGCCATGCGTTTTCGATTACGCTTTTTTCCCTGACTTAATCGAGTTTGAAGTTTTAGATGTCACAAAAAAATACGGTGAAGAGGCAAGCTTTAATTTTGACAGGGATGATCCAAAACAAACAATAGCGCACGCTAAACTTGAACTCGAAAATATCCTATCGAATTGTCTCAAAATAAAAGATGTAACAATAATAGAACAGATGGAAAGCCTATTAAAAGAAATGGAAGACGATGATTTTTTTTCAGTGAATAAAGATCCCCATATTCGCTGGCGGATTCTGAGTGATTTTTTTTCAGAGAATCTAATAACTATCGTAGAGAATTTTAGTCCAAATGATGCACTATCTATAACAGAGTTATTGTCCAGGTCGTTCTACCTTCCAGTTTCATCAGCTGATAACCTTAAAGTGGCGGCCGCCGTGATTTTTGAAAACATCTTGCGTATTAAGCCAGATGAGCGATTGTCTGCGATAAATAAATTAATCAGGTTCGTTAAGAGCCCAAATGAAAAAAACACTCTGCTGGAAAGGTTTGAACCCTATTTTGAGGGTGCCATCACCGCTATTCCTCCAATAAACCAACTCTCTATGATAACACAATTATTCAAAGAGCTTAATTCACAGCAGCAACAACAGGCTCTGCTGAAAATGTTTACACCCTATTTTGAGGGTGCCATCACCGCTATTCCTCCAATAAACCAACTCTCTATGATAACAGAATTATTCTACAAGTTTAATTCGCAGCAGCAGCAACAGGCTCTGCTGGAAATGTTTAAACCCCATTTTGCGGATGCCATCACCGCTATTGATCCAATAAACCAACTCTCTATGATAACACAATTATTCGAAGCGTTTGAGTCGCAGCAGCAACAACAGGCTCTGCTGGAAATGTTTAAACCCTATTCTGAGGGTGCCATCACCGCTATGAATCCAATTGAGCAATTATCTGTGATAACAAAATTACTCGAGAACATTAGTGAAGAACCGACTCACCAACAACAAGCTCTGCTAGATATCTTTGAGCAGCACACAAAAAAATTAGCAAAATTCATTGCTGATGATGGAGATAAAGCAATTGTGTGGGAAAAAATTAAAGGGTTTCATAAGTATATTGAGGATAAGGGCTGCGACTTATATTGCCAGAGGAGTGATTTTGATAGTCCAGCATTTTTTCTAAAACAATTAGGCCAACTGTTTGGAACGACGGAAGAAAAAGAAATTTTGCGGCAACTAATTGTACCGCATTTTAGAGAATATATAATGTCTCAGGCAGAAAATGTTCAAAGAGATGCAATAGGTGTGTTACTCGATGATATACTTCAGGAAATGTTTTTGGATACTAGCAGTCGTAGCGTAGACTCAATCATAGAAGCGGTGGAAAAATACGGAAAATCACTGGTGTTGCCAGTGCTATGGGAACAACGTGATACATTTTTCAGCTGGCTTCCCGATTCCCAGATAAACATGTTAGAAGAACAGTTGAAGGAGCACTTGCACCCGAAAGCATCCTTGTAACGATTGCAAAATAAAGAAGAAAATTAGGTGGTATGTGGCTTAGAAGCGGAAAGAATGTTAAGATTGCTCTAAGCCACTCCAGGATATTTTCATGAACAGTTGTTGTCCCTATGGCTGCCCACGAGTCAGAAGAGTATGAAGAGTATTGCGATTAAAACTTGATACATCCTACATGCGTAGTTATATCTCAGAAAACACCTGTTTAACTACTTCAATCGCCTTATCTATCAACGCTTCGCTGATCACCAAGGGTGGTGCCAAGCGCATTACGACGTGATGCGTTTCTTTGGTTAAGATGCCGTGTTGTAAAAATTTCTCGGCTAAATCGTGGCCGTGAATAATCTTGGGATCGATTTCAATGCCTATCATCAAGCCTTTGCCGCGTATATCGCGTATTGCAGGATGTGAAATGGCTTTTAAACCTTTCATTAAACGTTCACCCAGGACTTCAGCACGTTCAGCCAATTTTTCTTCTTCTACCGTTTTTAAGGCAGCCAAACCCACTGCAGCGGCTAAGGCATAGCCACCAAAGGTACTGCCGTGATCGCCGGGGTGTAACACCGACATAATGGCATCGTCAGCCAATACTAAGGAAATTGGTAACACGCCACCACCCAAAGCTTTACCCAACACGACTAAATCGGGTCTTACGCCTTCGTGATCGCACGCTAAACGCTTACCCGTACGTCCTAAACCCGTTTGGATTTCATCGGCAATCAACAACACATTGTGGCGTTTGCACAGTTCGGCGCATTGCTTTAAATACCCTTCTGGAGGCAGCATAATGCCCGCTTCGCCTTGAATAGGCTCAACAATAAAAGCCACCGTATTCGGCGTAATCGCTTTGTCTAAGGCCTCAACATCACCATAAGGAACCATGTTAAACCCAGCAGGAAATGGCCCAAAACCGTCACGATATTGATCCTCGGTAGACATGCCCACAATGGCAATGGTGCGTCCATGAAAATTATTGCGACAAGCGATGATTTCCGCTTTGTCTGCGGGCACTTTTTTGACTTTATAACCCCATTTACGCGCTAATTTTAGGGCTGTTTCCACGGCTTCAGCGCCCGTATTCATAGGTAAGCCTCTATCATAGGCAAATAATTTGCAAGCATATTCTAAAAAATCGGCCAATACATCTGTATAATACGACCGCGAGACTATTGCTAAGCGAGATAATTGTGTTTCTAAGGCTTTAACTATTTTAGGGTGGCGATGACCATGACTCACCGCGGAATACGCACTCATCATGTCTATATATTCACGACCATTTTCATCCCATACTAAAGCGCCCTCTCCCTTGACTAATACTACCGGCAAAGGATGATAATTGTGCGCGCAAAATTGTTCTTCTCGTTTTATAATGGTAGACATGATTTTACCCCTTATGCTAAATCGTATGCTTTTTGTCGTTTGATGATTTCATCCAATGCTTGCAGCTGATCCAACAACGCAGGCATTTTATGCATAGGCCAAGAATTAGGGCCATCGCTTAATGCTTTTTCAGGTTCCGGATGCGTTTCTAAAAATAAACCGGCTATACCCACTGCCACCGCAGCGCGCGCTAAAGTAGGTACAAATTCACGCTGCCCACCGGAGTGAGTGCCTTGCCCACCGGGCAATTGCACGGAATGCGTGGCATCAAATACAACAGGCACTTCACAATCGCGCATGATGGCTAAAGATCGCATATCTGAAACTAGGTTATTATAGCCAAAAGAAGCGCCACGCTCACACACCATAATATGCTCATTGCCTACGGCTTTGGCCTTAGCCACTACCTGTTTCATATCCCAAGGCGCTAAAAATTGACCTTTTTTAATATTAACCGGCAAACCTATGGCCGCCACTTTTTGAATAAAGTTGGTTTGTCTGCATAAAAATGCGGGCGTTTGCAACACATCCACCACGCTCGCCACTTCATCTAAGGGACTATCTTCGTGCACATCCGTGACGATGCTAACCCCTATTTCTTTTTTAACCTTAGCTAAAATAGTTAAAGATTTATCAATGCCTAGTCCTCTAAAACTATCATGTGAAGATCGATTGGCTTTGTCAAAAGAAGACTTATAAATGAAGTTTATGCCCCGTTGTTGCATGAGTTCTTTAAGATAACCCGCTGTTTCTATCGCCAACGCTTCGCTTTCCACCACGCAAGGTCCCGCCATCACAAAAAGAGGTTGATTTAAACCCACTTCAAAACCACATAGTTTCATACGGTACTCCCCTTTTCGGTCTGATACGCTCTTTGCTTTTTTTCATGTTCTTTGATTGCCGCTGAAATAAAACTGCTGAATAATGGATGGCCATCGCGTGGCGTTGAGGTAAATTCAGGGTGAAATTGACAGCCCAAAAACCAAGGGTGATCGGCCAACTCTATCATTTCCACCAAATGTTCTTTCTCAGCACGGCCACTGACTTTCAACCCTTTGGCTTCTAATTGCGGTAATATTGTATTATTGACTTCATAACGATGTCGGTGTCGCTCCACAATGCTGTCTTGTTGGTAACACGCATAGGCTAACGAATTTTTTTCTAAATGGCAGCGATAAGAGCCTAAACGCATCGTGCCACCTTTATCACCATCGTTCGTTCTATTTTCTATTTTTCCGGTTGCATCTTGCCATTGTGTTACCAGTGCTATGACAGGATACTCTGTGCTCTCCTTAAATTCAGTGCTATTGGCATCTTGCCAACCCACCACATGACGCGCAAATTCTATCACCGCAATTTGCAGCCCTAAACAAATACCCAAATAAGGAATATGATGTTCACGTGCGTATTGTGCCGCTAAAATCATACCTTCTACACCACGCGAGCCAAAACCACCAGGAACCAAAATAGCATCCATGTCTTTTAAGGCTATTATGCCATTTTTTTCGAGATCTTCAGCTTCTACAGCATGAACAATAACCTGTGCTTGTGTCTGCAAACCCGCATGGCTTAAGGCTTCATTCAATGATTTATAGGCATCTGCCAATTTAACATATTTGCCTACCATAGCAATGTGCACCGTATGGTGGCGATTTTTTTCAGCTTCCACCACGCACTGCCAATCGTGCAAATCAGCTTTTTTTGCGGTAATTTTAAACTTCTCTAACACAAGTTCATCGACACCTTGTTTTTGCAGCAATTCAGGAATACTGTGTACATTGCCTACATCCGGCAAGGATATCACCGCTTTGACTTTGACATCGGTAAATAAAGCAATTTTGGCGCATTCTTCTGCCCGCAAGGTTTCTTCGGAACGGCAAATTAAGATATCGGGCTGTATGCCTATAGATCGTAATTCTTTAACAGAATGCTGCGTGGGTTTGGTTTTAATTTCTTGAGCGGTTTTTAACACGGGAACCAAGGTTAAATGGATACATAACGCTTGCTCTGAACCTAATTCGGTACGCATTTGCCGTATGGCTTCTAAAAATGGCAGCGACTCTATATCGCCCACCGTGCCACCAACTTCTACTAAAGCGATATCCATGGTATCGGCACCTTTGACAATCACCTCTTTAATGGCATCTGTGATATGAGGAATAACCTGTACGGTTTGTCCTAGATAATCGCCGCGTCGTTCTTTGGCAATCACCGAGGCATAAATTCGCCCTGTGGTGCAATTATTGTTTTGTGTCATGCGTGAACGCACAAAGCGCTCATAATGGCCTAAATCCAAATCGGTTTCAGCGCCATCTTCCGTTACAAAAACTTCCCCATGCTCAAAAGGACTCATGGTGCCTGGATCGACGTTGATATAGGGGTCTAGCTTGATAAGAGTCACTTTTAAACCGCGGGCTTCTAATAGAGCAGCCAGAGAAGCGGAAGCGATGCCTTTGCCTAAAGAAGAAACAACTCCACCGGTCACAAAGATATATTTGGTCATAATTAAACCCCGAATAGATGAAAACATGCGATACGATGGGAGTACAGAATATCACAGTAAGATGAGAAAAAACAGCCCCTTTGGGTGTTTGGATAGATGGGCAGAACTTTTTTTAAGAAAACCCCAGTAATCGCTCGGCCTTAACACGCCCGGTTTCATCCACCAAAACCAAACCTTTAAATTGAGCATCCTCTGTGTACAGACGTTTTAGTCCAGGCGATAATTCTGAAAAAACAAATGATTTACCCTGACGCAACACGTTTAACCACCATTCCGTCACGGTTAAACTAGGATAATGCGTCAAGGCTTTATCCATAGGCAATAAAAAGGGATCTAACGCTGAAGCCCCTTTTTGTGCAGCTAACTCTTGCAATTGCTCTAAAGTCTGCATTGCTTGCTCCTTAAAGCCTTCAACGGATAAGCGATGCAATTCGTGTAGATGTGCGGCACAGTCTAATTTCTTTCCTATGTCTTCGGCTAAAGTGCGTATATAAGTCCCTTTACTACACTGTACTTCAATGGTTAAGGTGAGGATATCGTAGGCAATCAGCTTTAAACTGCGTATTTCAATATCACGCAAAGGTCTTTCGACTTCTATGCCTTGACGAGCCAGTTCATATAATTTTTTCCCTTGGTGCTTTAGAGCAGAATACATAGGGGGGCACTGCTGTTGAGGCCCTAAGAAGGTTTTTAAGGTTTCGGCAAGCTCTTTTTCTCCCAATAAAGGCAACGGCGTTTCGGCTACGATTTTGCCTTCCCTATCTCCCGTGGTGGTACTTTGTCCTAAGCGAATTTTTGCCCTATAAGACTTATCCGCATTTAATAAATATTGGGCATAACGGGTAGCCCCGCCCAAACAAATAGGCAACATGCCAGAAGCCAAAGGGTCCAGACTGCCTGTATGGCCCGCTTTTTCGGCATAAAACATTTTTTTAACCGACTGCAAGGCTTGATTGGAAGATAAACCTAATGATTTATCTAACAGTAGAATACCATTTAATGAACGCGAAAATACTTTTGCCACTGGATTTAATCCTTTTTGTCAGGATCGATAGAATCAATCAGTGCACTTAACTTGCTACCTTCGACAATGGAATTATCGTAAACAAATTTCAATTGCGGCGTTGAGCGAATACGGATAGTTTGAGCCAATAAATACCGTAATTTGGGCGCCATGTGATTTAATATTTTAACCACCGCTTTAATTTCAGTTTCTACACCCAAGGTGCTTACATAAATCTTAGCATAGGCTAAATCACGACTAACTTGCACTGCTGAAACCGTAATCATAGGTAATTCAGCATCGCGAAATTTTGCCTGCAAAATAGAGGCTAATTCTTTTTGAATGAGATCGCCCACGCGGTCGATACGTTTAAAAGCCCTCATTATTATAAACTCTTCGCCACTTTGAACACTTCATACACTTCTATTTGATCGCCCACTTTAACATCATTATAATTTTTAACCCCAATACCACATTCCATTCCATGACGCACTTCGGCCACATCTTCTTTAAATCGACGCAAGGATTCTAGTTCACCTTCATAAATAACGATATTATCGCGCAGTACGCGTAAAGGTAAGTGTCGTTTAACTTGCCCTTCTGTCACCATACACCCGGCAATGGCACCAAATTTAGGCGAACGGAATACGTCACGCACCTCGGCAACACCCACTATTTTTTCTTTCAGCTCAGGCGACAACATCCCCGTTAAGGCTTGTTTGACTTCTTCTATGGCGCTATAAATTACGCTGTAATAACGCAAATCAACCCCTTCTGCCGCCACTAATTTTCTAGCACCAGAATCCGCTCGCACATTAAACCCAATGACAATCGCTTTAGAGGCAATGGCTAGATTAATATCTGTTTCGGTAATTCCACCTACAGCACTGGAAATAATTTTAACTTTCACTTCATCCGTAGACATTTTTGTCAGGGCATCGCGCAGGGCTTCGGCAGAACCTTGCACATCCGTCTTTAAAACGATATTTAAAACATTCAAAGCGCCTTCGCTCAGACGTTCAAAGACATTGTCCAATTTTGCCAATTGCTGGCTGGCTAATTTAACTTCTCTGAATTTTCCTTGTCGGTATAACGCTATTTCACGGGCTTTTTTCTCGTCGCTAACAACCCATACATCACTACCCGCATTAGGCGTTCCAGACAACCCCAACACCTCAACCGGAATAGAGGGCCCAGCGTGACTAATAGCATGACCCGTTTCATCAAATAAGGCGCGCACGCGACCAAACTCAAACCCCGTTAAAATAATATCGCCTTTTTTAAGCTCACCGTTTCGAACCAAAATGGATGCGATTGGCCCACGGCCCTTATCTAGACGCGATTCTAAAACAATCCCCCGAGCAGGAATGCCTATTTTGGCGCGCAACTCTAACATTTCGGATTGCAATAAAATAGCGTTCAATAAATCATCGATACCCTCTCCAGACTTGGATGAAACAGAAACAAATAGCGCATCGCCGCCCCATTTTTCTGAAACAACACCGTAGTTGGCTAATCCGCCTATAATTTTTTCTATATCAGCCCCTGGCTTGTCAATTTTCGTCATGGCAACAACTATCGGCACTTCCGCTGCACGTGCATGTTGTATAGCCTCAATCGTTTGTGGCATTACCCCATCGTCAGCAGCAATCACCAAGACTACAATATCAGTACACTGCGCACCGCGTGCACGCATGGCGGTAAACGCTTCATGACCTGGCGTATCCAAAAAGGTAATCATGCCTCTGTCTACCGTGACATGATAAGCACCTATGTGTTGTGTAATACCGCCCGCTTCACCGCTGGCCACTTTAGTACGGCGTATATAATCTAATAATGAGGTTTTACCATGGTCTACATGCCCCATAATGGTAACCACCGGTGGCCGTGAAACCTCAACACCCCCTTCCCCATCTTCTTCCAAGAAAACCGTGCTGTCCATTTCATTGGCTTTAGCCAATTTAGCAATATGGCCCATTTCTTCAACGACAATCATTGCAGTATCTTGATCGATGACTTGATTGATGGTTGCCATTGCGCCCAATTTCATCAAAGCCTTGATCACATCAACCCCTTTGACGGACATCTTTTGCGCGAGCTCAGCAACGGTGATGGTTTCAGGAACAAAAATCTCATGCACCATCGGCGCCATGGGTTTAGCAAATTCTTGGTGCAATGCACTTCTAGCTTCATCAGGACCTTTTCTGGAGCGTTCTTTATTATGCGAAAACCCCGCGCGTTTTTCTATTTTATGGCGTTTGCTACCCGGACCATTATCTTCTGTTTTGCGGCGAAACTCTTTTTTATGACCACGCTTACCGTCACCAAATTCATCACTGGCGCCCTCTCTAACGACTTGTTTATTATGCTTTAATTTAACTTCATCTTCTAATTTTTTAAAGCCTTCATCTAATGACAATGCGGGTTGAACCATGTTCCCTGTTTTTTTCGTGGTTTCTTTTTGTGCTGTGTCTGATTTGACTTCAGAACCCACATCTTTTAACTCACCCCCAATAACAGCGTCTTGTGTTATCGTTATGGTTTCGATTGCAGGCTCTGCTATAGGAGTGTCTTCTACTTCCGGTTGTACCACGGCCGCTTTTGTCAATACAGGTTTCTTCTTGACCATAACGTCAACGTTTCTAACCTTGCTGCGCCCTTCATTTTGCGCAACTGAAAGCTGGCTAGCAACATTTTTTTTCAGCGCGATTTTTGCCAAAGGCTTAGCGTCTTGTTTTTCTTCGGCAAGAACAGGCAAGCTTAGTTTTTTTAAACCCAATTTTTTAGGTGAGGCAACAGATTTCTCTTTTGGATCAACTTTTTTCGTATCGTCATGTTCTGTCATAAATCACCTCATTATCGTCCAAAACCTTGTGCCGTGACAGTCTTATTTTCCGCCCACAAACCAAGGTTCCCGTGCTTTCATAATCAATTGTGCCGCACGCTCTTCACTTAAGTCTGTATTGATTTCTAATAAATCATCTACAGCCAGTTCTGCCAAATCTTCCATAGTGATAACCCCTTGCTCGGCTAATTGATACGCCAGATCTTCGGTCATACCCTCCATTGCCAATAAATCTGCGGCCGGTTTAACCGTCAACTTACGCTTGTCCGCCTCGTTGGCTATGGCTTCTAGTGCACGTTCACGCAAAGCCGCAACAGTGTCTTCATCGAACTCTTCTATAGCCAGCATATCTTCAAGAGACACATAAGCGACTTCTTCTAATGTCGTAAAGCCTTCGCGCACTAAAATTGCCGCAATTTCTTCTTCAAGGTTTAATTTTTCGGTAAAAAAGTCTTGGTATGAACCTTGTTCTACTATAGCCTTACTTTCAATTTCATCTGGGGTCATGACATTTAAAGTCCAGCCCGTTAGCTCACTAGCCAAACGCACATTCTGCCCGTTACGCCCTATTGCTTGCGATAATTGTTCAGGCTTTACGGCAATGTCGATGGAATGTACGTTTTCATCGACGACTATAGATTGAATTTCCGCTGGTGCCATAGCATTAATCACCAATTGAGCTGGATTATCATCCCATAAAACAATGTCTACACGCTCGCCACTGAGTTCATTCGATACCGCTTGCACTCTAGAACCGCGCATACCAATACATGCGCCAATGGGATCTATACGACCATCGTTGGTTTTAACTGCTATTTTTGCACGCACACCTGGATCGCGCGCCGCCGCCATTACTTCGATAATTTGCTCGCCAATTTCTGGCACTTCAATTCTAAATAATTCCATCAACATGCCCGGACGGGTACGGCTAAAGAATAATTGCGGACCACGTGCTTCGTAATGGACGTCATACAAATACGCACGCACGCGATCGCCAATACGAAAAGCATCGGTTTGCAACATTTCTGAGCGTTGCAACAGACCTTCGGCACTAAAGCCCAAGTCCAACAACAACCACTCTCGCGTTACTTTCTTCACCACGGCCGTAAACAATTGCCCGACTTTATCGGAAAATATATTCACCACTTCTAGTCGTTCAGCTTCACGAATTTTCTGCAAAATAATATGCTTGGCCGCTTGGGCATCAATACGTCCGAAGGAAACGGATTCTAATGCGCTTTCTAGCACATCACCCACTTTTACGTGCATACCTTGTGCTAAGGCTTCCGTAATGTTTAACTGCGCGCCTTCTAGTAAATAATTTTCATCGGCAACAATGCTGATACGACGTACCGTGCTGTGTTCTCCGGTGTCTTTATCGACCTTAACCACCACATCCCAATCTGCACCATAACGCTTTTTAGTCGCCATGACCAATGCCGCTTCCAGTGCTTGAAATGCAACATTTTGATCGATACCTTTAGTATCGGATAATGATTTGACTAACAATAAAATTTCTTTACTCATATTGGCCTCACTTTAATTCGGCTGCTACCAAATGTCCTTTAGCAATGTTGATGAATGGTATTGGATATTCAGCATCATCTATTTTGATGACCACTTCTTTGTCCGTTACTGCCGTTAAAACACCTTGCCACAATCGTCGCTCAGCCATTTTTTCGTGCAATTTAATACTCACCACTTCCCCTATAAACCGTTGATATTGCATCAAGTTAAACAACGATCTTTCTATTCCTGGCGAAGAAACTTCTAAAACATAGGCCTCGCTTAGATCGCTTTCAGCTTCTAATAAAGCCGATAAGTCCGCACTCACTTTGGCACAGTCTTCTAAGTTTACACCACCTGGTTTATCTATATAAATGCAATAGATATTACGGCGCCCTTCTAGCCGAAGTTCCATACCCCAATACTCATACCCTAAGTGGGTAATTGCCGGCGCTAATAGCGTATCTAAGTGCTTATATGTCATTTCTGCAATTTTACTCATACCCTACTCTTCACATTTGCTTTTTAGGAGGTGCTGCCTACGCCCATCTCGCCCTAGTAGTATGACAGAATACGTCACTTCTGGGGCGCTAGAGCTCGGCGCCTACCCTAAAAAGCAAGCTGCTATGAGTACATCTTATAATAACGCTAACCTACCCACGAGGGTAAGTCTGCCTCTAAAAACTAAAAATGGGCCTATAGCCCACTTTTGTACATAAAAAAACCCCTGTAGGGGTTGTTTTATTCATGACCTCGCTTGCCTTAACCTATTCTGGCCGCTCGCATAATCACATTCTTTAAATTTGGTAGCGGGGGCAGGATTTGAACCTACGACCTTCGGGTTATGAGCCCGACGAGCTACCAGACTGCTCCACCCCGCAATAAACTACTCTTTCCACACCAAGCCGCATTATATTCCATCTGATCCCAAAACTCAAGGGGTTCTGCCGATTATTTTCACTCTATACTGTGGTTTTTCTGTAGTTTTTCAGAACAAAGCTACTTTGGCTCCCTTTCTTGGTGCTTCTATTGTCCGGCTTTCATCACCCGTTTCTTAAACCATAAAATTAAAATAACGGTTACAGCAGCACCCAACCACTGCGCGAGCGTATCATAGTTCTCTGGTATTAAGCGCAAAGCATCGGCGTTGCCTTTAATACCGAAGGGTATCGCCAATACTACCGCCATGACCGAGGCCCCAGCCACCATTCCGCAGGAGATCAGCAAACCGGTCTGACTTGACTTATGTTCTTTCTGGGCACGCAGCTCAGGTTGATCGTTTTTAGTGCGTTTATCGATCATGCGTTTTACGTAGTAAGACAAGAATCCACCCAGAATTAACGGAGTCGTGGTGCTAATGGGTAAATAAATTCCTATGCCCAGAGGTAATATCGGTATGCTAAATCCTTTTTTACGTAAAAAAGGGTTTAATAGTAGGGCTGTAAGCCCCAAGCCCATTCCTACCCCCAACATAGTTGCATTGAATTGATGGGTAAATAAGCCTTCTACTACCGTTGCCATTAAACCGGCTTGGGGTGCTAGTAAGGTTTGATTCGGATCCATTCCTGGATGAGGTAAAATACCCCCTATGCCATAAGCGTTAAACAACAAATTGATCACAAAGGGCAAGGTGACTGAAGCAATAACCACACCGATCATCATCATGAGCTGCTGCTTCCAAGGCGTAGCCCCAACCATATGCCCAGCCTTTAAATCCTGCATAATATCGCAACTAATGGCTGCCGCCGAACAAATCACCGCGGTAATTACAATGGCCAAGCCCATGCCCGCTAAGGTTTGGCCATTATTGGCAGTGACATCTAGATGTGGGCCTAGCCAGAATATAATGAGCAAAGAGCACAAAATAAGAGACATCAAAGAGATGCTGGAGATGGGCGAAGACGAGGAACCAATTAAGCCTGCAAAATAAGCGCACACCGCGGAGAAGAAAAAACCGCCTATAATCGTGAAAATAAGGCATAAAAAGACCATAATTTGGCTAGAGCCTAAGGAAATAGGCAGCATATCGGTAACGCCAAAATGGGCTAACAGAAAATAGCCCGGAATGCTGATAGCAATAAGTAGGTACAAAACGATCTTAAGGGAGATATCGCGTTCTATTCTAGGGATAATCTCACCGACCTCTAACTGGGAGGCGGCTATTATCGACGATTTTATACCGATGTAAATTGGCTTTAATAAACCCAGAATAGCGTAAATCCCGCCGACCATCATGGTACCTACGCCTATATAGCGAATTTGCGTTTTCCATAAAGCCCAAGCGATCTGGCTAGGGTCGGTGATGCCATGCGGCAAACCGTAGATTAAGGACAAAACAGGCACACCGATCACCCACGCCAAGACTACGCCAATTAGAATCGTGCCCGCTGCGTTTACGCCAATAATATAGCCTGCCCCCAATAAGGCAGGAGAAAAACCACAGCCAATCCCAAACGCCAGGTTGCCGCGCACAGCCCAAAATTGAAGGGATTCGCCTAACACTTTAAACCCTGTTTGCAATAGGGCTATAACAGCGCCCCAAGCGCCACCCGTCAATAGTTCTTTTAAACCCACCCCTTTTGCCGCATTAACCCGTAAAATATTACCTATGGCCGTACCTTCAGGGAAACGCAAACTACGTTCCGTTAGTAAAACCTTACGCAAAGGAATCGTGAATAACACACCCAAAATACCGCCTACAAGGCCAATAAACATGGTTTCCCAATAGTGGAATCCAACCCAATAGCGAAGAATAATCAAGGCGGGTAGCGAATACATTAGACCCGAAGCGATTGCTTCACCCGCTGAAGCCGCGGTTTGCACCAGATTGCTTTCCAAAGCGTTCGATCGCTTGAATAGATGTAAAACCCCCATGGAAATGACCGCAGCAGGAATAGACGCGGCAATGGTTAAGCCCACTTTCAGTGCTAAAAAGGCATTAGCCGCGGCAAGTACAATGGTTAAAATAACCGCCAGCACTATGGCCTTGAACGTCATTTCAGGCACTATGGCCGACGAGGGGAAAAGGGGATCATCGTTAGGCGAACTGGCCATGCTAACTCCTTAAGTTAACTCATTAATGTATTCCGTTGAGGTTAACAGATCTCTGCGTTTAGATGCAATAGCCTGGGAGCTTTGGCTCCTCTTAGGATAAAAATTTTGACCTCCTAGGCGCTTGTGTATATACTGACCTTCTAATTTAGCTTTCTGGTTGGACTATTATTTTTATGACAAAAAACAGCTTAAAATTGTGCCTATCTTTGGGTTTGCTTTTTTTTGCGCTTACAGCCGCGGCAACCACCAATAACGCAGAACAAACACTAGACACTAAGATTGCCGGTATCATGAAACCCTGGATGCAACAAAGGGGGATCCCTGGTGCAGTGGTTGAAGTTTATTCCAATGGCGTACCACATGCCTATTATTTTGGCTATGCCGATAAAGATAAAACCATGCCCGTTAGCGGCAACACTATTTTTGAAGTAGGCTCTATCACCAAGCTGTTTACCTGCCTTTTGTTGGCGCAAGAGGTTTTACAAAAAGATCTCAGCTTAAATGATGTCACAGCAGACTATATTCCCGAGTTTCAAACGCAAACCAAAACTCCTTTTTGGAAGATCACTTTGCGCCATTTGGCCACGCATACGGCAAGCTTACCCTACGATGAACCGGGCACGGTTAAAACAGACCGTCAAGCATTATCTTACTTTAGCCGTTGGCGAGCACCCGTGAATATAGGGCAAAGCTGGGCTTATTCTAATGTAGGTATGGGTTTGTTGGGGTACATACTGGAAAACAAGATGCATCGACCCATTAACAACCTGTACCAAAACAATATTCTATCGCCTTTAGGCATGACCCCTATAGGCACCACTATCCCTGAGCAGTATGAATCTTACCGCGCTAAGGGCTACAATCGTGCGGGTGATTTTATGCCCCCTAGAGATTATATATTCCCCGCGGCCAACGCCATCAAAGCATCCGGCAACGACATGCAAAAATTTCTGCGCGCATCCCTGCTATTGCAAGGAACGCCGTTTCACATTGCCAATGCGATGCGCTTAACGCAAACCCCTTTTGCCAGTAGCGGTACTTACCAACAAGGTTTGGGTTGGGTCGTTATTCCGCTACAACGACTCAATGGCGTTTGGGTATTGCCTAAGAAAAGCAATTCCGTAGGCCCGCTGCCATCAAGACAATTATCCTCTTTGCAAACTAAATTTAATGCACGCGCTATCATCGAAAAAACAGGCACGCTCGATGGTTTTCGCTCTTACATAGGGGTCATTCCTGCTACACAATCTGGCGTAGTACTATTAACGAATCGTTATCCGGCTTTTGGCGACACGACGCGCATAGGGCACCAATTATTGTTGATTGCCAGCCGTTAATCGCTCTGTGTTTTATACTCATAGCCGTTGGTTTTTAGGATGGACGCCGAGTCCTCGAGCCCAAGGAGTGACGTATTCTGTCATATACTAGGGTGAGATGGGCGCAGGCAAGAACCCCTAAAAATCAAATGCGAAGAGCATAGATAAGAATCATACCCGAAATAACTTCACGACCTGATCTTCTGTCGTTTCTTCATTAATAAGGTTTGGCACCAATAATTTAGCCACTTCTGACATCACTGCATTCGTACCAAACAAAGCCAAATCCAGCCATTTAATGGCTAATTCTTCATTAGGAACCACCAGTTGTTGCAATGCGCTTAGGGGTTCATCGCTAATAAAAGCCGGCATTTCCCGGCGCATTCTGACGGGTGTTGCATACCAAGCAAAGTACAACGCCAACAATTGATGTTTTTCTTTAGCTTCTTGAAACAAACAGTGCTGTAATTTTTGTAACGACCCAGACCCAAAAGCCCCTTTGCTTTGTGCAACTAAAATCAATTTTAAAGCCAATTGCGCTAAATTTAATTTTGCACCCCGCGATGCCATTAAAAGATATTCTAGCCCTTGGGCCGTATTTTTAGGCACATCCACCGCCTCAGGCAAAAGTGCCCCACCGGTAACCGTCATACCGCATAACCAGGCACCATATCCTATCATCACGGATTGTTTGTTTTTTTTCACCATGGCTTCACATAAGCGTTGAAATTTTGCCAAACTCTTGGGTATCAATCCTCGCCCATATGCATAAGCCAGAATCAGTTCATTCGCGGCATCATCCTCTCCTGCCGCAATCGCCAGAGCAAAATAGTATTCAGCTAAACGAACGCTATCTTGCTTCGGTAGACACGTAAAATGTGCCTTACACAATAGTTCAATAGCCGGAAAATGATTCATTTGAGCGTAGCTTGTGGCCAAGCGGTAAGCCGCTCGACCATTAGCGCGTTCGGCAGCCAAACGTAGCAGCGTTAAAAAATCTTGGTTTGGTAAAATAGAATCTTCAGGGTAGGATAAAATGTGTAAGGCCAACAAAAAAGGAGCTTCAGCACAACCAAAATCCGTGGCTAATAATAATTCTTCACATCCCTCAATTTTTTCTTCATCCGTTGCCTCGTTGTGAAGTAAATTAAGGCCTTTTTTTACGTGCCTTGCCGCGCGCATCTGGGCAAGTTTGGGATCCATGACCCAATATTCCTTGCTGCCTAGCCGTAAATGGCGAAACACAGGCGCATAGCGCGCCTTGCTTTTCCAAGAATCGCTCATACAAACAAACTCCTTTTGTTTTAGTCTGGCCAAGTACAAAGCCAAATTATCCAATGACACAGTATAACATAGTGTGCTATTTTTAGCGGGCCTAGGCTTAAAAGCGGCCAAAATCAGGATTCGCTCAGTGGCTCAGTGCTTAAAAAATATTTATTATCAATGGGTTACTATGTCTACCATTAAAGAATTGGTCAAAAACCATACTGCAGAAAAGGCCTTATTCCAGCAACGCTTCTGGGTGATTTCTGGCATCATGGCCCTATTCATACTGACCTTAATCGCAAGACTTATCTTTTTACAAATCATAGAGCATAAACGCTATACCACCTTGTCTAATGCAAATCAATTTACCTTATTACCCATCGCGCCACCGCGTGGTCTTATTTACGATCGCCATGGCGTTTTATTGGCCATAAACAATCCCATTTTCAATTTAACCTTAACACCCAATAAGGTTAAAAACATATCGGCCACCATTGTCGATCTACAGACCGTTTTAACGATTACCAACGACGATCTCGCCTATTTTTATAAACAGTTAAAGCAAAATGGCCGCTTTAATCCGCTTATCTTAAAGGCAAAGCTATCCGCAGACGATATGGCGCATTTTTACGTCAATCAATATCGCTTTAACGGTGTACGCATTGACGCCGAATTAGTGCGTTACTACCCCCTTGGCGATAGTTTTGTCAGTGCCTTAGGGTATGTAGGGCGTATTAATGTTGAAGAACTCAAAAAAGTGGATCCACAAAATTATTTAGGCTCCAATTATATAGGTAAATTGGGAATAGAAAAATTTTATGAAAAAGAGCTGCATGGCACAGTAGGCTATCAACAAGTTGAAACCGATGCGAATGGACAGATTGTACGTGTATTACAACGCAAAGCGCCGATTTCTGGCCATGATTTACATTTAAGCTTAGACAGCACGCTGCAATTGGCCGCGGCCAATGCCTTAGCGGGTGAACGGGGTGCGGTGGTGGCCATCGATCCTAAAACAGGCCGGATTTTAGCGCTAGTCAGTGCCCCAGGTTACGATCCAAACCCCTTTGTATTTGGCATTAGTACCAACGAGTACACCCAACTGCGCAATTCCCCCGATCACCCTCTCTATAACCGAGCCATACGTGGGCAATACCCTTTTGCATCAACAATCAAACCTTTTTCTGCCGTCGCTGCACTCTATTACAATGCAGTTACCCCTGACTGGGCTGTCTTTGACAATGGTTTTTACACGCTACCCAATGGTTCCCACACCTACCGTTGTTGGCGTTGGAAACGAGGTGGGCATGGCCGCGTCTCTATGAGCCGTGCCATAACGGTTTCTTGTGATACTTATTTTTACCAAGTTGCGAGCATACTCGGCATCACTCGCCTAGGCAATGTATTAAAACTGTTTGGTTATGGTGAAAAAACCGGCTTAGACGTAGGTGAAGAGCTCTCTGGTTTAGTGCCTACACCAGAATGGAAATTAAAAACCAAAGGGCAACCCTGGTATCTGGGCGATACCATTGTCGCGGGCATAGGACAAGGCTATTTATTGACAACCCCTCTACAAATGGCCCATTCCCTTGCGGGCATTGCCATGCGGGGCCAACTGTACAAACCAGCCATAGTAGATTACCAAACCCTAGCCAATGGCGATAAAATGATGATGCAAAGCGTGGCCTTAGCGCCTATACAACTGAGCCCGGACAATTGGAACCTGGTCATTGATGCGATGCACAACGTGATTGCCAGTGGAGAGGGTACCGCACGTTACTCTTTTGGGGTCACCCCCTATAGCGTTGCCGCTAAAACCGGTACGGGCCAAGTGTTTAGCACCTTCGGTAAAGAAATTGATAACAAAGGAAAGCCCAAGCATTTGCAAGACAATTCATCTTTCATTGCTTTTGCCCCTGTAGATAATCCGAAAATAGCCCTGGCAGTGGTAATTGAAAACGGCATTCACGCCGCGCCCGCTATCGCCCGCCAGATAATGGATGCTTTTTTTAACGAGGCTGAAAATGCAATACCACCAACCCCCGCACCCTAAACTTAATGTGGTGCCACTGCACCAGAGGTTGCTCCATAAATGGCATTTAGACAGTAATTTACTGCAAGCATTACTTTTCTTAATTGCTTTTGGCTTAATCATCTTGTACAGTGCGGGCAATGAGAATGTGCATACCGTAGAAGGGCAATGCATACGATTGGCCTTTGCAGCTTTGGTTTTAGTTGCGGTGGCCCAGATTCCACCCTATCGTTTACGGATGCTGGCGCCATGGATTTTTTTCGCGGGTTTGTTTTTGTTAATTGCCGTCATGGCCATAGGCGATATAGGCAAAGGCGCACGCCGTTGGTTAGACTTTGGCATTATTCGCTTTCAACCCTCTGAGATCATGAAATTAGCACTGCCTATGTATCTGGCCTCTTTATTGCATGAAAAAATGCTACCGCCACGCTTAAAAACTTTATTTTTAGGATTGTTTATCATCTTGGTCCCCGTAGCTTTAACTGCCCTACAACCCGATTTAGGCACGGCTTTAATGCTACTTTTAAGTGGGTTTTGTGTTATTTTTTTAGCAGGTTTACCCTATCGTTATTTACTTGTCATTATAGGATTAACCGCCGCGGCTGTACCCGTATTATGGCACTTCATGCATGCTTACCAAAGACAGCGCGTGTTAACCTTTTTAAACCCTGAATCAGATCCCTTAGGGCATGGCTACCATATTATTCAATCCAAAATTGCCATAGGCTCCGGCGGCTTATTTGGCAAAGGTTGGCTGATGGGGCCACAATCGCATTTAAATTTTTTACCCGAACATGCCACCGATTTCATCTTTGCGGTTGCAGGCGAAGAGCTAGGCTTATTGGGGGCGATCATCTTATTGATCATCTACGTTTGGGTCATTGCCCGGGGTCTTATTATTGCTTATACAGCCCAAGATACCTTTTCACGCTTATTGGCTGGCAGCCTTGCCATTACTTTTTTCTTTAATGTTTTTGTCAATATCGGTATGGTCTGTGGCTTATTACCCGTCGTGGGCATTCCACTGCCCTTGGTAAGTTATGGCGGCACTTCTATGGTCACCTTAATGGCCGCATTTGGGGTGCTCATGTCTATAAAAACGCATAGGCGTTTGTGGAGTCATTAGGTGCTCATTATAGAATAGGCGCGAGGTAAGATATAGCCTTCCCTGGGGATTTATATTGGGCTGCTTTTCCTTGCAAGAATCTTGAAGATGAATGAAACAGCTGTTTTTCAGATTTAACTTCCCCGGCCCATTCAGCTTGTATTTCTAGATACCGTAATTTTTTTTTGATGGTTTTGGCAATTTTTGTATTAATACGATTTAATTCACTTTGTAGTTTTGTAAAACAGGCATCATATAACTGTACCCGTTTTTTTTGAAGAAGGCTTAGGGCTTTTAACTGTTTTTGTGTTTTCCTATATCGCCATTCCGTAGCAGGATATATACAGCATAAAACCAAGCCCCCCAAGAAAATAGCCTGTGAGGCAGCAAGCTTAAGCCCTACATAGGCTAATTCAGTCGCCGCCAATGCAGCGCAGATCCCTATCCCGACAATCAGGACAGTGCTAAAACCATCTTTAATTTTAAGCTTGTTGCTGTGTTGTTTTAGTTTCTGGATTTGGCTGGCTAGATGCTCCGTTTTTTGTTTTAAAGGAATAATCTTTGTCTTTAGCTCCTCAAACAATCGATGAAAAGTATCGTCCTTAAAAATCAATATATTCGAAGACAGTAGCCACTTCTTATTTTCGGGCCTTAAGATGTCCAGTGTATCTTTATATTCTTCTATACATATCGGCACCGCTGAGACAATCCCCTCTTCCAGTACACCGGAAGAGGGGATTGGTCTAGTGTTGTACGGTGACATGATTCGCTTTCTCAGTGCGCGTTAGAGGCATCTAACGCCTCATCTTCTAACGCATCTAAGGATTCAGCTGGGTTCCGCGGCTTATCACTATTCCCGACTATAGGCGTAATAGTGCGTGCTCCCTTAGAGCGTTGTTCCGCATGTTTTTCTGCATTAACCCCATTTTTTTCAGCTTCTTGCTTGCGTTGCTCCGCAACCTCTAGCACTGCATTTATCTTCTGCATAACTTCCTCCACCTTATCCAATGAAATTTTTCCTTCTGCTATGCCAGTCAGTTCTGTTTTGGACTTTGAGATCAGCGCTGTTAATTCTTCTTTAACATGAAGCATTATTTTAGGATCCAAACCCTCTATATACTTTTCTAACTCCATTATTCTCTTGCTCTGGTTGTCCTCTTGTTTTTGCACACTTAAGATATTTCCTAACGCCTTTATCTTGGGATAGATTTCCTCTAACAAAACAATTTCAACCCTTCCTTCTTGGCTGTTTCTAATAGCCTTATTGTCAATCTTCCCAACGCTAAGACTGGTCAATTTTAAAAGAAGTGTATTGACTTCATCCAGATGACCTTTTAGGTTTTCAGGAGCATCTACCTTAAAGCCATTCACCTGTTCTTGCGCCGCCTTTATTTCTTCCGATTTAGCGTCGTAAAAGAACATTGCCAACACGGTTTTAGCCATTTTATTCCAGCCCTCCACCTGTGCATTCTCTGGATGTGATTTCTTTAGAACTTGTACCTTGTGCAGCAACGCTGCGGCAAAATCAAGATCTGGCTTAAACGCATTCTTTTCAGCACCCTCATCAAGCAGCGCCTTGTCAATAAACCCCAACAATTCAGCATGCCCATTCTGCTGATTTTCTTTTTGCAAATGGGCTCGCAATGTCAGCAGTTCTTTTATCAAAATCCCATTGAAACTTAGAGTTTCAATTCCCTGATTAGATTCGGCTTTATTTCCACCAACAATCGCCTCTTTTACTACAGACAACAATCCAATCAAGTCGTTTTTTTGGCTGTCACTATTTTCTTTTATACAAAATACTATACTCTCTAGCAAATCATACAGCCTTGTCTTTTTAAACATTTCATTTTCGGCAGCGGCTTCAAAAAGCCCATCCATTTTTAGGGCCGAATCTATTTCTATTTTTTTCTGAGCATCAAAAGGCTTTAAGCTTTCCTGATAAAATGCTATATCACTTTCTAGATGTTGTAAATCAGACAATAACTCAGAAAATTCTGGCCCGTATAATCTTACACCCTCTATTTTTATCAGCAATGTAGGTTCTTCATCATTTAACAGTGCATTAAAGGACACATTCCGCGCTTCTTCTTTTAACTGTAAAAGCTCTGCTACGACCGCAGTTAAACCTTTAATTTTGCTTTCCTGCTCAGAAATTGCCTTCTTGGCATTCTCAAGACTCAACTCGCCCCTTAATTGCTTATGTACAAGTTCAAATATTTCCGCCTTAGTCAGCAACATAGTGCTTGCTTTTTCAATGGCTATAGCCGCCATGATTAATTTATATTGCTTCTTGTTTTTCTTGTTTACAGAACAAGCGGCCGCATAAGTTTCTTGAATTTTCTCAAACTCACCTTTTCTATAAACGTCTTCTACAGAATCCGCAAAGTTCTTTAGTTGTTCGGATGAACCTTTCATTTTTTTAAGCATCTCCCTAGATAAGGCCACTGCCCCCTCTAACTTTGAACGCATTTGAGCTGCAATCTCTTGTTCAGCAGAGACAAGCGGGCTAACCAAATTATCTTCTTGCTCCTTATTTTGAGCAAAGTAATTTAGTTTTCGCTTTTCTAAATAAGCGGCCTTTGCTTCTACGTGCAGATCCCTAGCAACTTTCATGCTATAAGCCGCATTTTCGTCTACGGCTTGCTTCATTTCATCCGTTTTTCTAACAGAGTTTTCGACGATTGCAACCGCCTTAGAAATCGCCTTTTTATGCTGACTCAAATTCAATTTTTCAGCATGAAGGGATTTCAATGTTACTTCAGCCACATCTAAGGTTTCACTAACATTTTCTAAGCTTTCGGAGCATGTATTAGAAATGGCTGTAGCCGCATTTAACATTCCATGGATAATTTTAGATTCATTTCCTTCATCCCCGTGTCGAAAAAATCCGTTTAAAACCTCAGACAATACCCCTATAGAACTTTGTATGCTCTTAAAATTGGTTTCGACCCTTTTTTTAATCTCTCTAAGCCTTGCCACATCCTGCAGAGCTTCTGCTCTTACTTCTGCAATAACGCTGTTAGCCGCTGCCTCAGCTGCTTTTGCTGTTTTTTCAGCATTGGCATCAAATTCTTCAGTAGGAACGCATGCTTTTGCTTCTTCGGCCGCTTTTTGGGCCGCTTGAACGGCTGTTGCAGCAACGGTCTTTCTTTCCTCACCTTCTAGCAACGCAGCATTTTCCTCAGCGCTTTTTGCAGCCTTTTCAGCTCTTTCTACAAAGCTCCCTACACGAGAAACCGCTTGCGCCTGCACAGCATTTTCAGCCTCACGTTTTCTTTCTAAACTTTCATTGACGATCTCAGCGATTTTACCCATCATTTCCATTGATTTTTGCTTTCTTTCTTGGGCTTTTTTTGTTGCCGCTTTAACGTCAGTTTCTTGGGCCGTTATTTTATTGCGCACAAGAATTGCAGTGTCAATCTTTCCTTGCAGCCCAGAAGCCTCACCTTGATGTTCAGTTTGCACTCCCGCCATGGTTTTAGCCTCGCTTATAATGCCGCTTACGCTGGTTTCTAATCCCTTAACGCTGTCTTGAACCGCGGCTAAACCGTCATTCACATAATCTGCCACCTGATCAACAATGCTCTTAGCCTGTTCATCACTTATCTTAGACCAATGGCACTAACTTAAGAAAAAATCCGTATTAAATCAAATAGATGTATAAAAGACACCCCGCTTTAAGGTATGATTGGTTTGTAAAAAAATCAGCCAAATAAAGAGGG
>VFJV01000016.1 GCA_009885895.1 Gammaproteobacteria bacterium | reverse complement strand
AATGCTGGCTTTAACCGACTCTGAATAGCGTGTGATTGTCCTCATTTCTTGTCCTCAAACCCCCTGTACTATTTTAACTCAGAGGCGACATCTTTCCTGACACAGGGGGTTACCGTTAAAAAAAGGGCCCCGATTAGAGCTTTAGCGGCGCAGTATGCCGAAATCCGTCTCAAAAAACAAGCCTAAAACTCAAAAGTGGTTGGTTATTAATCTATTTAGTCCGCCACCCTTAGCTGTTTTTTGCTGTTTTTTGTGCTACTCTTTATCCCTTCTGCTTTCCCTTAAGGATAGTTAGGTGATAAATAAGCAAAAATCGGGACAACACACGTATGAAATTTTCTAAAAAAGCCCTCTGCGCAACAACGCTGTGCAGCACAGCCGCTTTACTCGTGGCCTGTTCTAGCACCCCGTATGCACCCGATCCAGAAGATCCTTTGCAAGGCATGAACCGTGTTACCTACAGCTTTAACCAAAAATTAGATAAATACGCCCTAAAACCGGCAGCACAAGCCTACACTTTCGTGACTCCACAGGTAGCGCGCGATCGCATAACCAATTTTTTTAGCAACATAGGCGAAGTTCCCACCTTTGCGAATGACACCCTGCAAGGCAATTTAAAATTAAGTGGCATTGCTTTAAGCCGTTTTGTCGTTAATTCCACGATAGGGTTATTAGGTTTATTCGACCCGGCTTCCAGCATGGGACTTACCAAACATTATAATGATTTTGGTATTACCTTGGCGCAATATGGCATTACCACCTCGCCTTACTTGGTATTGCCCGTTCTTGGCCCTAGCTCTATACGCGATGCGCTGGCTTTGTGGCCAAATTATAATTATTTAAGCCTCTGGGATTATGTACACGGTTACAACACTGTGCGCAATGAATTGTTTATACTAGACATCGTTAACTTACGCGCAAGCTTACTTTCATCTGAAGACATTGTACGCCTAGCATCACTAGACGAATACGCCTTTATTCGCAATGCGTACCTGCAAAAACGTGCAAGCCTCATTAAACGTTATACAGGACGCGATACGGGTCTAAAAGGTAAAAGCAATAATGCCAATGAGGATCCGTTGGATGGCATGGACGATCTGACTACAGACACCGATACACCACCTGCAACCGCAAATAATGATGACAAAAATGAAGTGCCCAAAAAAAACGATGCCGCATTACCCGGTGTAGAACCTGTCGCAGATATAAAACCAAAGACCGATGTAGCGACGCCACCGCCACCACCCATCGCATTTCGACTATACAGTAACGACCCTGTTAAACAGTCTTTGGCACAGAATGAGCTGACTGAAATGGAAGCTTAGATCGTGCTGAATGTTGTCCTTTTTCAGCCGGAAATTCCGCCCAACACCGGAAATATTATTCGTTTATGCGCCAATACAGGCTGTCATCTACATTTGATTAAACCGCTTGGGTTCGAGTTAAGCGACAAATCATTAAAACGCGCCGGTTTGGACTATCATGAATACGCCACCATTCGCTACTATGAACATTGGCTGCATTTTCTAGAAGAACACACAGCCCTGCGTCTTTTTGCATTTTCAACCAAAGCCCAGCATAAATACACCTGTATAGCCTATCAAAAAAATGATTTTTTACTCTTCGGTCCAGAAACGCGCGGCCTACCCTTAACTATTTTAAATGAATTACCCGAACAACAGCGCCTGCGTATTCCCATGCAGCAGGGCAGCCGTAGCCTAAATTTGGCCAATACCGTGGCCATTGCGGTCTATGAAGCATGGCGACAGCTAAATTTTGAGGATTAAAAGCCAAAAATCATTGATTTTAAAGCGATTACCCTGGATAATGACGGTAGCTTCATTCCTTGCATTAGAATGAGCTTTTATCCCTAGGCAGGTTTTTAACCCGTATAAAAAAATGGATTTTCAATGAGTACCACCATGTTTAAAAAAACCGATGTTTCAAAAAACGCTCCAAGTAAAAAAATATTCACTCCAAAGCCCTATCGCGTTCGCTTACCCATGCTGCTGCCTATACAATCCAGTAAACGCCTACTACAAAATCCAAAAGTTACGCATGTTTTACCACAACTGCAGCATCTGGTGTACACCACAGAAGAACGGTATCAAAACTTATATTTAAAATCGTTAGAAAATTTTGCCGAGTTTGTGCAACAATTACCTTCCAGGCGTAATTTTCACTTCAACCACACCAACGGTACTTTATTATTGGGGTTGTTGCGTGCATTCCAAACCATGCGCTTATACCGTGAACAAAACCCTATTAAAAGTTATGCTCGCGATAAAGTCCCCGCTAATATTGCCTTGTGGTCTTATGCGTTATACACCGCGGCACTCTTTTTAGGTGTAGGCGAGATTTATGCTACCTACTGGGTTTCTCTTTGTGATGCGCATGGCGAATTCAAACAACGCTGGCAGCCTAAATCAGGTCCAATGACACAATACGATGCCAGTCATTATCGCTACTCTTTCGAACAAGAAACCCGAGATGCCATCGCAAACCTAGACACCTTGGTGGTTGCCGAAAAACTATTGCCCAAAGAAGGTTTAGCCTGGATTGCCAGCGACAAATATGTCTATGAATTATGGTCTGCTATTCTTACCGGCAACCACGGTCACGCGGGTCCCTTTGCAGGACTCATTCTACCGTCGGAAGAAGCCCTATTAGAGGAACACAAAGACTTAATTGAATCGTTAGAAGACTTCTTATTGCACGAACAAAAAGAGCGCTTAGACGAGAAACACAGCGTAGAGCTTACAGTTGAGCTTGCAGCCATAGACAATATTGACGATTTAAGCCTAGAGCAACAAAAAGAAATTAAGGACAATAAGAAAAAAGTTCTCATCACCCTGCCGGATAAATCCAGCAGCATTTATATCAACCTAACCGGCATTCCGGAGTCCACCTCCAGCGATGTCATGTGCGCCGTATTATTGCGCGTTATTGCTGCCATGAACCACAGTTTAGGTTCTTATATGCGTATGGTGGCCAGTGGTTTGGCCATTTCTCCGGCCATCATGGAAATTTTTAATAAGCTTTCTCCGGGCCTATCTAACACCTTAACGCAAATCGGCAAAACTCGGGATGGCTATACAGTGATCCCACCCCTGATGGAAAATTTACCCCGCCAAGCGGCCGCAAGCCAGCAGAACGATCTTATTCCTACGAGCCAGTCGACCAACACCAATCAATATAAACCGAAGGGACCGAGCGGGATCTAACCCTTCAATTCGCATATTCCCCCAGAATGGGTATATAATTGCCTCCTTTGAACTCAGCCTTACGGGACAATATACCTACTATGTTCGCCAGTATTCGTGAAAAATTAGTCGTTGCCATCACCTCTAGAGCCCTATTCAATTTGGCCGAAAGTCATACTATTTTTGAACAAGAAGGCATAGAAGCATACCAAAAATACCAAATACTGCATGAAAACAATATTTTAGAGCACGGCCCAGCGTTTTCTTTGGTCAAAAAACTGCTACATTTACGTAATCCAGAAAACAATGAACCCTTGGCAGAAGTTATTTTATTATCTAGAAATAGTGCAGATACAGGCTTGCGTATTTTTAATAGCATCAAAGCCTATGAACTCAACATCACGCGTGCCGCCTTTACCAATGGCGAAAGCCCTTATCGTTATATCACGGCTTTTGGTGCCCACTTATTTTTATCCACCCACAATGAGGATGTGCAACAGGCTTTAAACGCGCAGTGCGCTGCGGCAACCTTACTGCCTGCAAAAAGCAATCATCACGACGATGGCCCTTTAAAAATTGCATTCGATGGCGATGCCGTGTTATTTTCCGATGAAGCTGAAAAAGTGTTTCAAAATGAGGGCTTAGATGCCTTTAGGGCCAGTGAAAGCAAAGCAGCTAAAACACCGCTACAACCCGGCCCCTTTCAAAACTTCCTAAGGGCCCTACACGCCATACAACAATTATTCCCGGCCGATACCTGTCCCATACGCACCGCATTGGTCACGGCCCGCGATGCGCCTGCACACGAGCGCGTTATTCATACTTTGCGCACCTGGAAAATTCGTACCGATGAAGCTTTGTTCTTAGGTGGCCTAGATAAAAGCGAATTCTTAAAAGCCTTCGATGCCGATATCTTTTTTGACGACCAACTACGGCATTGCAACAGCACGCAACAACACGTCACCACCGCACACGTCCCTCACGGGGTCATGAAAGATATCAAGGATTAAACCATGTTGGAAATTGTTTTTAGCCTCTTCACCTTAACCATATTAGAAATCGTTTTAGGAATTGATAACTTAGTTTTTATCAGTGTTATCTCGGCGCGATTACCCGTAGAGCAACAACGTCGCGCACGGCAATTTGGTTTATGCCTTGCGTGGGTCACACGCCTATTGTTATTGGCCTCGGCCATTTGGTTATCTCGTTTAACCGCCCCTTTATTCAGCATCGCTGATTTTTCAGTGTCTATCCGCGATATCTTTTTACTGTGTGGGGGCTTATTTTTAATCGTTAAGGCAACGCAAGAAATTCACCATGAAATGGATATGGCCACCGGACCGGAACACAAGGGTAAACCCAAACGGTTTTGGGCGGTTATTTTGCAAATTGGCATTTTAGATATTATTTTTTCCCTAGACAGCGTCATTACCGCCATAGGCTTAACACAGCGCTTTTGGATCATGGCTATTAGTATCACCATCGCTGTTATCGTGATGATTTGGTCCAGTGAAACGATGAGTCGCTTCATACAAAAACATCCCACTATTAAAATTTTAGCCTTTAGCTTCTTAATCTTAATTGGGACCATGTTGATAGCCGATGGCGCACATTATCATATCCCGCGTGGCTACATTTATTTTGCCATTAGCTTCTCGTTATTTGTGGAATGGTTGAATAGTGTGCATAGAAAAAGACAGCGAAAAAAAGCATAGTAGCAAACTACGATAACCATAGCAGTAGATTTTCAGGAAAGAAAATACCCATGCGCATTCTGGAAAAGGCTATGAGATAGCATTGCGCTCGAGCCTACAGCTTATCCAATTCCAAATACCGCTTCGTGCCTATAATGTCTTCACGGTCATTAAAGCTCACCATCGCCTCATGACAGCGCTCGCTCTGGCCATCTTCTTTAATTGCCTGCAAGGTTTGTTGCATCGCGTAAATAGCGGCACGTTGCAGATCGGAAGGGATAATCATGACTTGATACCCCCAAGCGGCGAGCTTATCTGCAGACACCATGGGCGTTTTCCCCCCGTGAAACATATTGATAAGCTTTGGTGCTTGTATTAATTCACCTATTGTTTGAATTTGCTCTACCGTTGTAGGGGCCTCTACAAAAATCATATCCGCACCCGCTTCGAGATACCGATTTACCCTTTCTATAGCTGCATCAAAGCCTTCTACCGCAATGGCATCGGTACGGGCGATGATGACAAAATCAGCATCGCTCACGCTGTCTTTGGCCACTTTAATTTTATGCACCATCTCAGCCGTGCTGACTAAAGATTTACCTTCTAAATGCCCGCAACGCTTAGGAAATTCTTGATCTTCTAAATGTAAACCGGCAACCCCTAAACGTTCAAAAGTACGCAGCGTACGCGCTACATTCAAACCATTGCCATAACCCGTATCTGCATCGGCAATCACGGGCACGGTGCTTGCTTCTATAATTTCCGACAGGCGGTAACACACTTCGCTAACGCTCAACAGACCTAAATCAGGGTATCCCGAAGCCCTAGCAATGGCACCACCACTCGCATACAACAAAGGAAAACCCGCTTGTACAGCCAATAATGCCGATATCCCATCAAAAACACCCGGCGCAGTATATAATTTTTTTTCGTTTAAATACTGTCTTAATTGACGCGTTGCTTTCATCTTAAACCCCTTTAGAAATATGGAACACCCCTATTCTATACTTCTTTAAACAAATCATCAAGAATAAGCATCCCATCCACAAATTCCTCTGAATATTTGTATGTTTTTTTATAATAAGGGGCCATGAAATGCGAAGAATATATTTGCTGTTTTTTTTAACTTTATAGCCTATACTGTATGTGCATTGCTTTGGCGTCATGCGCAAAATAGGCGCATTTCTTCAGGCTGCAAAACACCCCTCCGTATTCCTTATTGGGGGGGTATAACCCATTTACTAGGAACTTTACAATGAAAAAATTATCTCTAATCGTCGCTATGCTGATCTGTGGCACATCCGTTTTTGCCGCTAGTTCAACTATGGCACAATCTTCTTCTTCACCATCCAGCATGATGATGGATTCTGGAAAAATGTGTGACATGGAAAAAATGACGCCCGAACAGCGTCAAGAAAAGATGGCACAATGGCAAAACATGAGCCCTGAACAAAAGAAAATGAGGCAAGACAAAATGCAAAAACATTGGCGAACGATGGATGCCGACCAAAAGAAAATGGCTATGACTCGTATGAACATGAAGTTTAAAGCCATGAGCGCCGACGATCAAAAAGCAATGATGCAAATGATGCAAGACAGCATGAACGGAAAATAAGACTCTGGTCTAAACCCTGTGTAAGGGCGGCACTTGTGCCACCCTTACATTCTTTAAGCCTTAGGTCGCATGTGTGGAAATAAAATCACATCGCGTATAGAAGGCGAATCCGTTAGCAACATGACCAAGCGATCAATACCTATCCCTTCTCCTGCTGTTGGCGGCAAGCCATATTCTAAGGCTGTAATATAGTCCTCATCGTAAGGCATGGCTTCTTCATCACCATCCGCTTTTTCTTTCATTTGCAGATGAAAGCGCGCCGCTTGATCTTCGGGATCGTTTAATTCCGAAAACGCATTGGCGATTTCACGCCCGGCAATAAATAACTCAAAGCGATCGACTATATTGGGATCTTCTGCATTTCGCCTAGCCAAAGGAGAGACTTCGGCAGGATAGGCTGTAATAAAAGTAGGATCGATTAATTTTTCTTCCACCGTTTCTTCAAAAAGAATTAACTGTAATTTAGCCACACTATCGGTTTTTTTATACGGCAATTTTAAAGTGTCTAGCGCGCGCTTTAAGGCCGTTGCATCGCAAATAGTATCTGCCGTTAATTCAGGATGGTACTTTATAATGGATTCAGCCATGGTTAAACGCATAAATGGTTTTGAAAAATCATAATGATGACCTTGATAGTTAAAATCAAAACGCCCTAACACCGTATGCGCGATAAATTGAAATAATTGTTCGCTTATGTTCATCATGTCTTGATAATCAGCATAGGCCTGATAAAATTCCACCATGGTAAATTCCGGATTATGACGCACGGACATGCCTTCATTACGAAAATTACGATTGATTTCAAAAACTTTTTCCATACCACCAACCACTAAACGTTTTAAATATAATTCCGGCGCAATACGCAAATACAACTGCATATCCAAGGCGTTATGGTGCGTTACAAAGGGTTTTGCCGCAGCACCCCCGGCCAAAACATGCATCATGGGTGTTTCAACTTCCAAAAATCCTTGCTGGCATAAAAAATCCCGTATAGCGTTAATGGTTTTACTGCGAATAGAAAACACACGGCGCGTATTGTCGCTCATGATTAAATCCAGATACCGTTGTCTATAACGTGTTTCTATTTCTTGTAAACCATGAAATTTATCCGGTAAAGGTCGCAATGCCTTGGTCAACAGACGTATGCTTTTGGCCCGCACCGATAACTCCCCGGTTTTGGTTTTAAATATTTCACCCTCTACACCCACGATATCGCCAATGTCCCATTTTTTAAACGCCTGATATGCCTCTACTCCTATGATATTTTGTGTAATATAGCATTGCATCTTCCCAGACATGTCTTGCACATGAATAAAACTGGCTTTACCCATTAAACGTCGTGTCATAATACGACCCGCTATACTCACGGTATAATGTGCTTCTTCCAGTTGTTCTTCCGATAAAGAGAACCATTGCGTATGCAGTTCTAAAGCTAAAGCATCGCGCTTAAAGTCGTTAGGATAGGCGCTGTTTTCTTCCCGCCATAATCGCAATTTATTTTTGCGCTCAAGGATTTGCTCGTTTTCACTTAATTCATTGTGCACGGGTTCTTGCTGTTCTGTCATGATTACACCTGTTCTTTTAAACTTGCTTCAATAAACACATCAATATCGCCATCCAATACGGCTTGCGTATTGCCTACTTCCACACCGGTACGCAGATCTTTAATGCGCGAGGCATCCAATACATAAGAGCGTATTTGATTGCCCCAACCTATTTCTGTTTTAGACTCTTCCATGGCTTGCTTTTCTTCGTGGCGCGCTTGCATTTGTCTATCGTACATTTTGGATCGCAATTGTTTCATGGCCTGAGAGCGATTCTTATGTTGAGAACGATCGCTTTGACATTGTACCACTATTCCCGTTGGTATATGCGTGATACGTATAGCCGAATCGGTTTTGTTCACGTGTTGTCCGCCTGCGCCACCGGCCCTATACGTATCTATACGCAAATCGGCCGGATTGATATCAACCTCGATATCGTCGTCAATTTCGGCCGACACAAAAACGGCGGCAAAGGAAGTATGGCGCCGATTGCCTGAATCGAAGGGGGATTTACGCACCAAACGATGCACACCCGTTTCTGTTCTTAACCAACCATACGCATACGGACCTTCAAGCTTCACCGTAGCGCCGCGCAAACCGGCCACATCGCCTGCAGAGGCTTCTAATAGCTCGACCTTAAAGCCATGCCGTTCCCCCCAACGCAAGTACATGCGCAACAACATTTCGGCCCAATCCTGCGCTTCTGTTCCACCAGAGCCCGATTGTATTTCCAAAAAAGCATTATTTGCATCGGTGCTTCCTGAAAACATGCGTTGAAATTCTAAATCTTTAACCGCGCGTTCCGACTCCACTACATCGGCCGCCACGGCGTTCATGGCCGCTTCATCGTCCTCCGCATAGGCCATTTCCAATAAAACATCCAAATCCGTTAATTGCAGACGCATCGTATCCAGACTGGTTAATACAGCCGTCAATTGTACTTTTTCCTTATTTAAATTTTGAGCTTTTTCGGGATCGCCCCAGATTTTGTCATTTTCTAATTCGCGCAAGACCTCAACCAATCGGTCATGCTTGGTTTCGTAGTCAAAGATACCCCCGAAGCGCCTCTGCACGCAAGCGCAGATCGGCAATTTTCAATAAAATGGGATTGATTTCAATCATGTTACTGGCCACCCTGAAAAAGAACAGTATACATCAATTAGGCCTATCCACGAAGCCCCAGTCCCCCACCGTCCATCTAGGACGTCGGCCATAATCAGAATACGTTTGTATTGCCTTAAAACCCGCCGCATTGAATACAGCAGTAACAGCCGATCCTTGCAGATAACCATGTTCCACCAACAATAACCCCGATGAAGCCAAATAATGCGGCGCTCGCTGAATAATATGCCTTAGATCCTTTAAACCATTGCCTGCCGCCACCAAGGCGGTTTTAGGTTCAAAGCGCAAATCGCCTTCTTTCCAATGCGGCTCGTCTTCAGCTATATACGGAGGGTTCGCAACGATGAGATCAAATACCCGTCCCGATAGCGCCTGATACCAATCGCTGTGCAGCCATTCTATTTGTGGACAACCCAAAGTTTTCGCATTTTGCATCGCTACTACCAAAGCAGCCTCAGAACAATCCACCGCACAAATAGCCCACTGCGGTTTTTCGTGCGCTAAGGCTAAGGCAATGGCCCCGCTGCCCGTGCCCAGTTCTAAAACACGCAGTGCTTGTTTATCGGCAAATCGTTCCAACAACCACTGTATCCAGCATTCGGTATCGGCACGCGGAATCAAGGTATCAGAAGTGACCGCTATAGGCATAGACCAAAATTCTTTATACCCTAATATATATGCAATAGGTTCGCCTACTGCGCGACGATTTAAATCGTTCTGATAGTGGGCTACGATGTTCGGCCTTACCGTTGCATCCGGCCAAGTGTATAAATACGCGCGGTTTTTTTCTAGAAGATGGGCTAAAAGCACCTCGGCGTCTAGTGCATTTATGCCTTGAGACAGTGCAAAAGCCAATAATTGTTGAATCGTCATCATTAGTCTTTAGACAAAAATGCCAGCTGTTCGGCTTGATATTCTTGCAGCAAGGGCTGAATAACTTGATCTAAAGCGCCTTCCATAATCTCGTGTAATTTATACAAGGTTAAATTGATACGGTGATCGGTGACGCGGCCTTGAGGGTAATTATAAGTACGTATGCGTTCGGAGCGATCGCCACTACCCACCAATAACTTGCGCGTCTCGGCTTCTTCTTTACGTTGCTTTTCTTGCTCACCCATCAATAATTTAGATTGCAATAAGGACATTGCTCGTGCACGATTCTTATGTTGCGAGCGTTCATCCTGACACTCGACAACGATACCGCTGGGTAAGTGCGTAATCCGTATAGCCGAATCGGTTTTATTCACATGCTGACCGCCCGCACCCGAAGCCCTGTACGTATCGATTTTTAAATCGGCAGGATTAATCTCGACTTCATCAATTTCTTCGGCCACCGGTAAAATAGCGATGGTACACGCCGAGGTATGCACACGGCCTTGCGCTTCAGTTTCAGGTACGCGTTGTACTCGATGCACGCCAGACTCAAATTTTAATTGTGAATAAACGCCCTGGCCATTGATTTTAATAATCACTTCCTTATAGCCGCCGTGTTCGCCCAAACTTTCGCTGATCAATTCACATTGCCAATGTTGCGTTACCGCATAACGCGTGTACATACGATACAGATCACCCGAAAACAGCGAGGCTTCATCGCCACCGGTGCCTGCACGTATTTCTAGATAAATATCTTTACTGTCGTTGGGATCGTTGGGTATTAATAAAATTTGCAGCTCTTTTTCTAATTGCATCCCTTGTTTTTCAAATAATTGCACCTCTTGTTCAGCCAATTCCTTTAACTCGGCATCGCCTAGGGTTAAAAATTCTCGTGCAGACGCCATATCGTCTTGTATTTTTTGATACTGCAAAAAAGCGGTGACCACAGGTTCTAATTGAGCATATTCTTTGGATAAATTACGAAAGGTTTCTTGCACATTCATTATTTTAGGGTCGCTCAACAGCGCCGCCACTTCTTCATGACGCATGCGCAGTTGGTCTAATTTATTCAGCAGTGATTCTTTCATTGTACTTTATTCCACACCTAACAATAGTTTTGCCGATGCCAACCAATCTTCGCCTTTTTCAAAGCGCGCTTTATTTAAAGCTGAACTAGGATGGTGCATCATTTTATTGGCTAAGGCATGAGAAAATTCTTGCAATACCGCCTCTGCGGGCATGCCCTGTTGCAATTTGCCTAAGGCTTTATTGAATTCCAGCTCACGCACTTGGTTGATTTTACGTCTATAGGCTTTAATAAGGTAATCAAATTCTATGGTTTGCAAGCGCTTTTGATAACGCACGCTGTGCGCCTGAATCTCAACTTCGGCGCGCTTTGCCGCATCATTGCGCTTGTCTTGGTTTTCATCCGCCCAAAGTTGAATGTCGTCTAAATTAAATAAACTTAAGCCATCGTATTCAGACACCCCTGATTCCACATTACGCGGCAAGGCTAGATCTAAACAATACAGCACTGTGCTGCGCTGCTCTAAAATAGGCAACAGCGTTTCGCGCGTGACTAAGGGTCTATAACTTTCCGTCGCAAAAACCGCGATATCGCAGTCTATTAAAGCTTCCGGTAAAGAGGTGATGGGCAATATTGTCGCCGTTGGCAACAACGCCTCTGCGTGTTCTTTCGTACGATTGATGAGTGTAATGTTTAATTTGGGCACTTGCTGTAAATAAGGGATTAGATGGGCAATCATCTCTCCCGCACCCACTAAAACGACAGTAGCAAGCTTATCGATAGCGACACAACGTTGCATCATTAACCACGTTAAATACGAGGCTGAAATAGCATGCGCGCCTAAGCCTGTATCGTTGCGTATGGTTTTAGTACTATTAAACACTTGTTGAAATAAATGATTCAGTTCAGGGCCTGCAGCGCCGGCTTCAAGTGCCGTGGCAAAGGCCGCCTTTACTTGGCCTAAGATCTGCGGTTCACCCACCACCTGCGCATCTAAGCCTATAGCCACACGCAATAAATGCGCCACGGCTTCCTCGCCATTGTAAAGATAGGTGTATTGTTCGTAGACGCCATCGCCCTTACGATGTTGTTTGGCCATCCATTGCCCCAAGCGGTGCGCATTATCGGCAATGGCATACACTTCACAACGGTTACAGGTAGATAAAATAACGGCTTCTAGAATACCCTCTTCGTTTAAGATAGAGTGCAATGCGGGGGTTAGGTGTTCATGGGCTATCATCGCCTGTTCGCGTACCACTAAAGGCGCGCTGCGATGATTCAAGCCATAAACATATAGGTCCATAAAGGGGTTCCACACGTAGGAGAACTATCCCCAACCTAAGCCGGGGATTGAATGCTTTTTTATTAACGTTTAGAGAACTGGCAACGCTTACGTGCTTTACGCAAACCAACCTTTTTACGCTCTACACAACGTGCATCGCGGGTTAAATGGCCGCCTTGGCGCAGGGTTTGTCTGAAAGTTAAAGAACCGCCTTCTTCAGCCACCACTTTAACCGTGCCGCCTTTTGCTTTTCCGCCTTCTTCGTCGTAGTCGACTAAAGCACGGGCTATGCCCATACGCACGGCGCCCGCCTGACCACTCAAGCCGCCACCTTTCACGGTAACCATAATGTCGAAGCAATTGTTCATTTGCACTTCATTCATAGGTCTAGCGATGATCATGCGTGCGGTTTCTCTAGGAAAATAATCGGCCAATTCGCGACCATTGATCGTGAACTTACCATCACCTTTCTTTAAAAACACGCGTGCAACGCTTTCTTTGCGTCTGCCGGTACCATAAAAATATTTTTTGCTTGCTGCTGCCATTGGTTTAATCCGTCTCTATAATTAATTCTTTAGGTTGCTGGGCCGTATGATGGTGCACCGCACCGGCATACACTTTTAGTTTGCGAAACATTGCACGTCCCAAGGGATTATTCGGCAACATGCCTTTAACGGCTTTTTCTAAAACCCGCTCAGGTGCTTTGGCCAATAATTTATCCAAAGTGATGCTTTTTATGCCGCCAGGGTAACCCGTATGCCAATAATAGGTTTTGTCGGTCATCTTACGACCCGTTACGCTGACTTTTTCGGCATTGAGTACGATAATGTAATCGCCAGTATCCACATGCGGTGTATAGATGGGTTTATGTTTCCCACGCAGTCTTAAAGCGATTTGACTGGCCAAACGCCCCAACGTTTTGTTGGTGGCATCGACCACATACCAATCGCGCTCAACCGTTTCGGTCTTGGCACTAAATGTTTTCATGATAACTTTTCCTAAAATCTAAGCTTCCGCTTATTATATATACAATTTGTCGCGCTGATCTCGCCTTTTTGCCCTTTAAATCGTAGGCATACACTAAAGACCCGCTATTCTACAAAATATACGCCAAAGAAGCAAGGGGCATTCGGCAAAATAAAGAAAGATCTGAAAGATAGACGCTTACAGCATCAATTACCTTGATCTAGAACCAAAATGGCTGCAATATTACCCTGATTTAGAACCATTTTTACTTATAATTGGTTGCTTTATATATGAAATCACCACGTACCCCTTATGCGCGCTTTGTGCCGCATTTGAAGACATGCGCGCCTACGGGTGGCCAATTTTGCCGAATGGGCGAAATAGAATTCGCTACACCACCCCTTCCAAAACCCTTTTTTTCCACAAAATTAAATTGAAGTACCTTAGGCCGCCGGGGAGCCTGAAGACTTAGGCACAGCGACTTCCTGTCTTTCTTCAGCACGACCCAGATTTTTGATTACGCTCAATGCTGCTTTCCACTGCCCCAATTCCACTCTACTGCTCGTTAATTCTGCTCTTAAGGACTCTACTATCCCGTCTATTATCTCAATTTCCCTGTCCACATCCCTTATTCCGGGTTCAATAAGATCTTTATTTTCCCGTCTTACAGACTCCAAGTTTCTAAATAAAAGCGTTTTCTCTTCCTTCTTTAGTGGTATGGATTGTACTTCTGCTTCAAACCCATTGAGGTTATTTTGCTTTTCCCAAAAAAGTTGTAAATTTTTCTCGCGGGCATCAATGAAGGTTTCACGTTCAGCAAGACGGCGAGCGATCTCCATTTCACAGTATATTATTTGATCTTCTAATCCTGCAATCTTGTCTGCAACTTGCGCCGTGGGGGTTCTAAAAAACAAACCGGAAAATTCATTTTCCCTATACAATGATTCTAGTGACATATTGATGCTCCTTTAATTTGCTTGTTGCTTACTACGTTATTCAGCCGAGTCGTGCGTTTACTTTGGGTATTCCAAATAGCGGCTCTTGCTTAGAAGCCTCTTTAGAAGGGCTAAAAAAAGCCACCTTACTAAAGAACCCTCCCGTTTTCTTATTATCTTCTTTGGGTTTAGTTGACTCAGAAGTATGCCCTAAGTTTGTTCTGTCACTTGCTGGAATTTTTTCACCACCTATTTTTTTCTGCAGCTCAGCCACAACATCAGAAACAGCTTCAGAAATAGAATCCAATATTTCATCTGCAGCTGAACGGCTTTTCTTTTTCTGCGCTGGCGGCTGCTGTACTGGTTCTCCCAAATCTATCTCTTCCCACTCGCCGTCTTCCCACTCGTTATTTCCCTCAGCAGAGGTAGGTTTGAGGGAATCCTCTCTAGCTGTTTGTAGACTTGGCAACATCACTTTTTGTTGCTTTTGTTCAGCTTGAGTGAGGCTGCTTGACCTAAAAGCAGTAACCGGTACTGAAAGTAATTCCACTGCCTGTTTATTCTCGTCTCCATTTGTGTTTATTGCACCGGGGTTGCATTTACTATTAATTCTGTTCAATTCCTCCTGCAGCAAGTTTTGATTCTTAAACTTCAGCTTTACTGTGGCAAGCTTGCTCTGCGTATCCTGCAGATCGAGCCTGACTTTAGCAAAAGGAAAAATTTTAGCAAGGAACGGGAATGAGACTGACAAACGACGTAACAGACTTGGCATTGCAGCAATCTGCAGCGTAAGTTTCTCTTGTTTCGCGATTAATTCATCCCGCAAATGAGTCAGACGAGTCAATTCCAGATAATTTTCATCGCGCTTGGCTAATACTGCCTTTTTTATCAGTTCCTCCATCGTCCTTTCTTTAACATTCATCGAGTTTTTAATAAAATCCTCTCTAAGACAAAAATTAACCACATTTCGTTCCTTAACCTTAAGATTCATTTTAGTCAATACATCCTCTAAATTCGTTACAAAGGGTATCAAAGTGACATCTTCAAACCCTACTAACGCATGAGCATCCATCTTTTTTGTCGCTGCCTGAATTTCGTCTAGAGATAGCAGGGAAGATCGTGGGGCGTTTATAACCTCTTCTAATAAGGCTGCCATGGCATCTGATCTACCTCCCATTCGAAGACAAGCTGCAGAAAAAACACTGAGTCCAGCACTATTTGTCAACATTCTGAAATCATCGATTTCACTATCTTCGCACATTTTTTTCAGGGCAAAGACTTTTTTCAATAACTCTATATTGGCTCTAGAAAGATTTTCGCTCTTTGCTTTATCTAATAAAATGGATTGCTTAGAAGCAATTTCCTTAAGAACCGAAAAATCTTCTGATAACTGCGTTTGCTTCACTATGTAGGGCTTTAAAACAGTGCGTGCAAATTCAAAACATGCGGCTTTGTTTTTTAAGTCAATTTTTTCCCAAAGCTCCAGTACAGTCTTTAAATCGGGTGCCACAACACAGGTTTCAACCAATTTAACTGGCGCGACTCGCGCATTGCCTTTTTCGTTAGTCAGATCTTTAATATCAATTTCAAAACGACTGCGCAGTGAACGCGTGTGTCCAGCTTCAGAAAGAAGAATGTCGGTATAAAGTGTTGCGGTTATTTTATTTGCATCCCTTGCCAGAATGACTCTGTAGCCACTGCTATCGCTATCTATTTGAGGATAACTTCCTGGTTGAGGGTTAAAACCCACCGCTAAGAGTTTATGGATGCCATACAGCGATTGTTGCACTGTTTTGGTTAGGCCTAAGGCCGATTGTTCAGAAAAATTTGCTGCTTCAACATCCTTAAAGCCTACAAGCTGGTCATCCGACACCCTAAACTCTGCCTGCATTAAATGGCTAAGACAAGAAGAGACTTCTTCAGGACGGCATTTTTCTGATACGATAATTTTTTGTTGCTTTTCTAGTGCTATTTTCTTTTTTAAACATTGAGACAGACTAGTGTAAACAGCCCTCTTTGCTCGTGCATCTTCAGGACTTGCTTCTGTTATCGCATTATGCGCTGAAAAAAGCTGCTCATTAAGTTTCCTATTTCTCAATAGTCGTCGGTTCTCTTCTTGAAAAAGCGCTAACTCAGTCTGTATGTTTTCGAGTTGTCCGGAAATAATTTCTATTCGTGCTTCGATAGCGCATTTTCGCAGCTCAACCTCCAGTTTTAGTTTCCTTTCATTGAGTTGCATTATCATTGATTCAGCAAAATCAAGTTGCTCATTCAGTACCAAATTAATTTGCAACACAGTTTCCCTTCGCTCTAAGCTTTTTTCTAGCTCTAAAGGGATATTTCCGTTCGGAGTCTCCTCTTTCATCCTGTTGATACACGCTATTTCTTGCTGAACCAATCCGAGGGCTATCCCAGATTCGCCGAAGTCTCTGGGTAAAGATTGAGCCAGCTCCGCTTGCCCATGTGAGAACTCAAGTTTCTGTATATCCTCTTCAACCATCTGAAGTTGTGCTTTAACCCAATACTTAGAGCTACCTGGAAAACCCACCGATCCTCGTCTATAATCAGCCAAAAAATTAGTCCAGTAGTTTTCGTCGCTCCTTTCAGGGGGGGGGACAGACCAAGACCCATTGCCATCAATTTCTAATTTTTTGTCTCTGACTTGGTTTACACCCTCAGTATCCTCAAGTGATTTCATCAGCTCTATTTCACTCTGCCGATTCTGCTCTAGCCGAGCGCGTTGTTCTTCTAGAGAAATGATTTGCCCCGGTTTCAAGGCAGGAAGATTATTGAAAACATTCGATGAAGTTTTTGGAGTTTGTTCTTTAGCCATGATACACCTCTTTATTTATTTCCCTATTACCGTGTATCCTTAGTATAGCAGGCTTTAGCTTAAGGAAAACTTAAGAGTACGCACTTTATCCCTATTATTTTAAAGTATTTGAAAAATAACCTTATGTTTGGTTGATTTTTAGTCTATTTTGGGATCTTCTAGCACAAATCCACCCCCATCCCCGGGCAATCCGCAAAGCCCGTTGTTCTTCCACCCACCGCATGTTAGGATTCGGTTTATAGTCTTCAGGAGAGATTGAATTTATGCTACCACATCACATTCATGGCCAGCGCGTTATAGGCCAAAGCAGTTCCCAGGGGGCTGTGTACAATCCTGCAACAGGGCAAATTATCCATTGCCTCCCCTTTGCCACCTCCGCTGAAATAGAAAGTGCCCTTGAATCCGCCGAAAACGCACAACACGACTGGAGCCGCAGCTCGCTGGCCGAACGTTCCCGCTTAATGTTCTCCTTTAAACACCTGTTGGATAAAAACACCGATGCCTTGGCCGAACTCATTACGCTGGAACACGGCAAAACACACGCCGATGCCAAAGCGTCTATACAACGCGGCATAGAAGTCGTCGAATATGCGTGCGGCGCACCGAATTTGTTAAAATCCACCTATTCCGAAGGCGTAGGCCGCGATGTAGATTGCTATGGCTTGCGCCAAAATTTAGGCATTTGCGTAGGCATTACGCCCTTTAATTTCCCCGCCATGATCCCCTTGTGGATGTATCCCTTGGCGTTGATCTGCGGAAATGCGTTTATACACAAGCCCTCTGAAAAAGATCCCAGCACCGCCTTGTTACTGGCCGATCTACTCTATGAAGCCGGCGCGCCTAAGGGTTTATTGACTGTACTACAGGGCGATAAAACGGTGGTCGATGCCTTAATTTCTCACCCTAAAGTGAAAGCCGTGAGTTTTGTAGGCTCCACTCAGGTGGCGGAGCATATTTATAAAACCGCAAGTTCACACGGCAAACGCGTGCAAGCCTTCGGTAGTGCTAAAAATCATTGCTTGGTCATGGACGATGCCGATCTAGACGATGCCGCCAATGCTATTTTAGGCGCTGCCTATGGCTCTTGTGGGCAACGTTGCATGGCTATTCCGGTGGTCCTTACACTCAGCCATTCATGTGCCGATGCGCTGGTTCAACGCTTGGCCCCCGCAATACAGGCTTTAAGCATTGGTCCAGGCAACAACGATAAAACGATCTTAGGCCCGCTCAACACCCAAGAGTCGCTAGATCGCGTTCTACACTATTTGGACATAGGCGTAAAAGAAGGCGCCAAATTAATTATAGACGGCCGTAAAGCCCACTTTCCGAAAGAAGGCTTTTTTATAGGTGCAAGTTTATTCGATGCGGTGACACCTAGCATGCGCATTTATCAAGACGAAATTTTCGGGCCGGTGTTGTGCATTCTGCGCGCCCCCGATTATGAAACAGCGATAGCTTGGATCAACGACCACCCTTATGGTAATGGCGCCGCCATTTTCACGCAAAGCGGTGAAATCGCGCATGATTTCGCGGCACGCGTGCATATAGGCATGGTGGGGGTTAATGTTCCTATTCCTGTGCCAGTGGGATACCATACTTTTGGTGGTTGGAAACGTTCGGCCTTTGGCGATTTGGGCTTACACGGCCCGGATGGCATACAGTTTTACAGCCAGTTAAAAACAATTACCTCGCGGTGGCCTAGGGGAAAAAATGTGCATGGCTTTAGCTTGCCTACGCACTAAAGCTTATACAGGCACATCACCAAAATAAACGCTCTCGCCGCAACCGCAACCGCCGGTTTCGTTGGGATTATTGAGTTTAAGGCGGCCGTTTACCCCTTCTTGCACATAGTCTATAACGCTGCCTTGTACATACGCCCACGCCGTTGCGGCAACGAAGATAGAAAAATTGGGGCTAATCGCAATGACTTCATCCTCTTTTTCCGCTTGATGCACATAATCCAAGGTGTATTTAACCCCGGAACAACCTGCTTTTTTCATGCCTATGCGTAAGGCCGAACTGACCGGCGTACATTTTGCCGCCTGACGCTGCAAATGCCCTAGGGCTTTTTCCGTTACCGTTAAGCGGCCAATAGCGCCGAATACGGCGCCTGTTTGATATTGTTTTACGTCATTCATATCGCTTGCCTTATTATTTTCGTGATTACATCCACCAACATTTGCGCGCAATAGACGCGGGTTGGGGGTAAATTCAACGCCTCTATGACGCAGCTTGCGTTTAAAGACTGTGCCGCAGCCACGCTTTTGCCGGTTAAAACGGCATTCGCCCATTCCGCCGTGGCTATTAAATAACCGCTGCCTAGCACCCTATAACGCAGATCAAGAATGGTATTGCCTTCTATGTGGCAATACAATTTAAGCCAAGCACCGCTGTCTTTAATACCCGCCTCAGCACTAAACACCTGCGCTTTGTCTTCAGACCACAATGGTTTTGCCACGGCTTTCTGCAAATAGCCTAGTAGTTGTTCATTATACATCATTTCCCCGCCAAATCTCGCTCTCGTTGTACCTCGCGGCTAATCGCCTTCAATGCACGTTGGATATCGTCTATTGTAGTGTAGCGGCCTAAAGAAAAGCGTAAGGAAGCACGCGCTTGTAAGTCGCTAAGACCTATGGCTTTTAAGACATGCGAGGGCTCCTCTTCTGCCGAATGACAGGCCGATCCTGCGGAAACCGCTATTTCGGGCAAGCTCATTAATAAAGCTTCCGCATTTAAACCCTGAAAACACACGTTAATATTGTGCGGCACGCGCTGATCGGTGCTGCCATTTAAAGTAACGCCTTCTAAAGCCAGCAATCCCGGTAATAAAAGGGCATTTAAGGCTTTTATATGCTTTAGATCCGCCTTTGCCTCAGCTTTTGCGCGCTGAAATGCCGCCGCCATGCCAACGATTTGATGCGTTGCCAAGGTGCCTGCGCGCAAACCCTGCTCTTGTGCGCCACCATAGAATAAGGGCATTACCCGCGCACGAGGATTATTGCGCACAAATAACGCGCCGCTGCCTTTAGGTCCATACACTTTATGCGCCGAAAAAGACATTAAATCTACGGGAATTTGACTCAGATCCACCGCCACTTTTCCCATGGCTTGTGCCGCATCCACGTGTAATAGTATACCGCGTTCTCGGGTTAAGGCCGCAATATCAGCAATGGGTTGTATTGTGCCAATTTCATTATTCACCCACAGTGTGGAAACCAAAATGGTTTCTGGGGTAATGGCGGCGGCAACGGCTTCTACGCTGACAATGCCCTCGCTATTCGGGCGTACTAAGGTGATCTTAAAGCCTTCTTTTTCAAGTGCATAAAAAACATCTAAAACCGCTTTATGCTCTAGGGTGGTCGTAATGAGATGACGGCCTTTTTTGGCATAAAAACGCGCCGCACCCTGTATGGCCAAATTATTCGCCTCTGTAGCGCCCGAGGTAAAGACCACTTCGCGCGGTGTGGCCCCTATGCTGTAGGCGAGTAATTCTCGTGCTTTGCTGATGGTGTTTTGTGCGCGCCAGCCATAGACGTGTGTGGCAGAGCTGGCATTGCCAAAATTGCCTTTTAGCGTTAAACAACGCATCATTTCTTCGGCAACCTTTTCGTCTACCGGGGTTGTTGCCATATAATCTAAATAGATGGGATCGAAAACATTAGCCACCAATTTTTTTCTCCACTGCGGTTAAAATGCCGCGTAAAATATTTAATTCTTGCAGCTCGGGTTTTGCCCTATGATACAAGCGTCTTAAGCGCGACATCAAGCGTTTAGGAAATTTTGGATCTAAAAATTCCGTTGCCACCATCACGCGTTCTAAGTGTTGAAAATAGCCTTCCATAGCGTTGTCATCGGCCAATACACTGTTTGTTTCATGGGGACTTGGTTTTGACAACGATAGTGCTTGATGCAATTCATAGGCAATGATTTGTACCGCTTGCGCTAAATTCAGCGAGGCATATTCATCGGCGGTGTTGATTTGCACATAGGCATGGCAGCGATCTAAAGCTTCATTTGTTAAGCCTGTGCGCTCTTCACCAAATAAAATCGCGGCTCGCCCTGCTTTGTTTTGCAGTAACCAGGCTCCACATTCTCTGGCGGTTAATACGGGTGCCGCCAAATCGCGTGATCTTGCACTAGTGCCTATTACGGTGGTTATTCCCATCAAGGCTTCGTCTAAACTGGATACAACGCGCGCTTGTTGCAACACATCGCCGGCTGAAGCGGCCAAAGCCTCGGCTTCTGCGTGCGGAAAATAGCGTGGCGAAACCAACACCAATTGTTTAAAGCCCATGGTTTTCATTGCCCGCGCGGCGGCACCTATGTTACCTGGGTGACTGGTGTTCATGAGAATGAACTCAATATCTTCTAAGCCAGAAGAACTTTCGTAGGGGCGGGCCCCTGTGCCCGCCCGCGCAGGGCAGACACGGGGGTCTGCCCCTACGAATCGATTTATATCTTT
>VFJV01000075.1 GCA_009885895.1 Gammaproteobacteria bacterium | reverse complement strand
GCTATTACTGCCTATATCTTTCACCCAAACAAACCAACATTACAATTCTCTGACGAGGAGAGGAAGGTTCTTATGGCCGCTTAAACATAACTCGCGTTATTAATAAAACACCGGCGCAGGCTTTAACGGGAAAGGACCATCCACATTGCTTAGAGATGCTAGGCTTTTCTCTTTTTAAGCAGCAAGCAGCCTAGCCAGTCCATTTTTTTAAAGCGCTTATTCGAACCTTTATAATGACCTGTTCGGGTAGGTCTTTTCACGCTTACTGTTCACTAAAACACGGGGTTTTTGAACCATGCCGAATAATTACCCGGGTACAACCTCTATTCTATCCACTTTCTGGAAACCTCTAGGCAATTTACTGCCACGTTTGGCACGTTCGCTTATATAATGTTTTAAATCATCTTTTTTGAGGACGATGTGGCGTTTTCCAGAATAAATCTTAAGACTGTCTTTGCTGCTTAATATGGCAATGCCCGTTATTTTTTCTTCCCCTTTTACAAAACGGCTTTTCGGAATATTGATCATTTTATTCCCTTTACCCTTAGGCAATTGTGGTAGGGTATTGACGGGGAACATCAACAAATAGCCTTCCAAGGTGACTATAACGATCTGATCTTTTTTAAGATCTTGAATGGGTTTTGGTGTTAAGGCCTCGCCATGCTCAGGCACTTTTAATAAGGCTTTGCCTGCGCGGTTTTTGGTGTGAAACTCAGACAGGGTAGTGACAAAACCATAACCCGCACTGGAAGCCACTAAGCAAAGCGCATCGCTATTGCCCATTAACAAGCCTACAAAGTGAGCGCCACTAGGGGGATTTAATTTGCCGCTTAGGGGCTCACCTTGTCCGCGTGCTGAAGGTAGGGTATGGGCCGCTAAGGCGTAAGAGCGCCCTGTAGAATCTAAAAATAAAACATTTTCAGTGCTGCGACCTAAAGCATGGGCCTTAAAGCCATCGCCGGATTTGTAACTTAAACCTTCACTGTCAAACTCGTGTCCTTTGGCCTGTCTAACCCAACCTTTTTCAGACAAAATAATGGTTACGGGTTCGCTGGCAATGAGTTCTTCTTGTTTTAAGGCAACCGCGTCTACGCGAAACACTAAGGGTGAGCGGCGCTTATCGCCATATTTTTCTTTATCGGCTAATAATTCTGTTTTAATTAAGGTGTCTAGCTTTTTAGGTGAGGCTAAAATAGCTTCAATGCGTTTCTTCTCTGCAGCCAGTTCTTCTTGCTCGCCTTTAATTTTAAATTCTTCTAACTTGGCTAAATGTCGTAATTTTAAATCTAAAATAGCGTTGGCTTGTGTTTCACTTAAGCCAAAACGGCGCATTAGTTCGGCTTTGGGGTCGTCTTCTTGCCGGATGATGGCGATAACGTCATCTATATTTAAATAGGCAATCAATAAGCCATCTAAAATGTGTAGGCGCGCGATAATGGTGTCTAGGGCGTCTTGCAAACGCCGTGTGACCGTAGAGCGTCGAAAGCTAATCCACTCGCTTAAAATTTTTAATAAATTTTTAACCTGCGGTTTCCCATCGATGCCAATCATATTAAAATTGATACGATAGCTTCTTTGCAGTTCGGTGGTTGTAAAGAGATGATCCATTACCGGTTCAATATCGATCCGATTAGAACGAGGTTCTATGACCAGACGCACGGGGTTTTCATGATCGGATTCATCGCTCAGGTCGGCTATCATGGGTAATTTTTTTTGCCGCATTTGCTCTGCTATTTGCTCTAATACTTTAGCGCCGGAGACTTGATGCGGCAGGGACGTGATAACGATATCGCCATTTTCTACGGTGTATACAGCGCGCATTTTAACTGAGCCATTCCCACTTTTATACAGGGCTAAAATATCTTCTGCTGGTGTGATGATTTCAGCTTCGGTAGGGTAGTCGGGTCCTTTCACAAATGTGCATAGATCGTCTACAGTGGACTTAGGGTTATCGAGTAAATGTACACAAGCATCTACGACTTCGTTTAAATTGTGCGAAGGAATATCCGTAGCCATGCCTACCGCAATACCCATTCCACCGTTTAACAATATATTCGGTAAACGTGCAGGTAAATAACGCGGCTCATCTAAAGTGCCATCAAAATTAGGGATCCACTCTACGGTTGCTTGACTTAATTCCTCTAAGAGTGCATTCGCATAAGGGGATAACCTGGATTCGGTGTAACGCATGGCAGCAAAGGATTTTGGATCGTCTGAGGAGCCCCAATTGCCTTGGCCATCGACCAAAGGATAACGATACGAAAAGGGTTGCGCCATCAACACCATGGCTTCGTAACAGGCGCTATCGCTGTGAGGGTGAAATTTACCCAAGACGTCACCAACGGTACGCGCGGATTTTTTATATTTTGCGCTTGCCTTTAAACCCAATTCCGACATGGCATAGACGATACGCCTTTGCACGGGTTTCAAGCCGTCTCTGACATGCGGTAAGGCACGATCCATGATGACATACATGGAATAATCTAAATACGCTTGCTCGGTAAAAACTTTTAAGGGCTTTTTTTCTATACCTTCGTAATCTATCGTTTCTTGCATCTTATGCTACATCTCCTGCTAAATCACCTTTGTCTTCTAACCATTTTTTGCGATCGGAGGCGCGTTTTTTTCCGAGCAACATGTCCATGATTTGAGTCGTATCGTCGCTGTCTTCTAGGGTTAATTGTACTAAACGCCGCGTTTCGGTTGCCATTGTGGTTTCGCGCAGTTGTATAGGATTCATTTCGCCTAAGCCTTTAAAGCGTTGCACATTGACTTTGCCTCGGGTATTTTCCGCACTGATGCGATCTAAAACACCTTGCTTTTCAGCATCGTCTAAAGCGTAATACACCGTTTTGCCTATATCGATACGATATAGTGGTGGCATGGCCACATAAATATGTCCTGCGGTGACTAATGCTCTAAAATGCTTTAAAAATAAGGCACACAATAAAGTTGCGATGTGCAAACCATCGGAATCGGCGTCGGCTAAGATGCAAATTTTTCCATAACGCAAACCCGATAAATCGGGATTGCCCGGATCAATGCCTATGGCAACAGCAATGTCGTGTACTTCTTGCGATGCCAATACCTGCCCGGAATCCACTTCCCATGTATTTAAGATTTTGCCGCGCAAGGGCATGATGGCTTGGAAATTTTTATCGCGCGCCTGTTTGGCAGAACCGCCTGCGGAATCACCTTCTACTAAAAACAACTCGGTGCGATGGATATCTTGTGAGGTGCAATCGGCGAGTTTTCCCGGCAAAGCCGGTCCGCTGGTTATTTTTTTGCGTTCTACTTTTTGGGCTTTACGCAAACGCTTTTGTGCCGCGTCTATGGCCAATTCTGCAATGAGCATGGCTTCTTCTGTGTGTTGGTTCATCCATAAACCCAATGCATCTTTGACCACGCCACTCACAAAAGAAGCCGATTGTCGCGAAGACAAACGCTCTTTGGTTTGGCCTGCAAATTGTGGATCTTGCATTTTAACCGATAAAATATAATGACAATTTTCCCACACATCATCTGCCGTTAATTTAACGCCGCGCGCGAGTAAATTACGAAACTCACAAAATTCCCGAACGGCTTCCAATAAACCGGTACGCAAGCCATTCACATGTGTGCCGCCTTGCGCGGTTGGAATTAGGTTCACATAACTTTCTTGTAGAGACTCTTTAGTGCTGTCTGGAACCCAGGCCAATGCCCATTCGCACATTTCAATTTTAGCGTTGAAGGCGCCCATAAAACCGCCCTGTGGCAATAAGGCTTCGTCTTGAAAATAATCTTGTAAGTAAGAGCGTAAGCCATCTTCATAACACCATTCTAAATATTCACCCGTCGCGTCATCTTTAAAGCTAAGGTGTAGGCCTGAGCACAATACGGCTTTGGCTTTTAGTACGTGCTTTAACTTGGATGCCACAAATTTAGGTGAATCAAAATAAGAGGCTTCTGGCCAAAAGCGCAGCGTGGTTCCTGTTTCTTTTTTGGGGACGGTTCCTATGCGTTTTAAGGCTTTAGTGCGCACACCTTTTGAAAATTGAATAAAATAACTTTCGCCATCGCGTTTTATAGTGACATCAACGCGATCGGATAAGGCATTCACAACGGAGACGCCGACGCCGTGCAAGCCCCCTGCAAATTGATAATTTTTATCGGAAAATTTTCCTCCGGCGTGTAGCCGAGTCATGATCAACTCCACACCGGTAATTTTTTCTTCGGGGTGTATGTCTACGGGCATACCGCGGCCGTCATCGCTGACTTGTAAGGAGCCATCGGCAAATAAAATAACGTCTATGCGTGTGGCGTGGTGCGCCATGGCTTCATCGACGGCATTGTCTATGACTTCATGCGCCAAATGATTGGGGTTTCGGGTATCGGTGTACATACCAGGGCGCAAACGCACCGGCTCTAATCCCGTTAAGACGTCTATAGACGCTGCATTGTAAGTTGAATTGGCCATGTGGGGTATAATCTATAATTGTTGATAATGTAATTGTAACCATTGCAAGGCTATTAAAGTCAATGCATTGTTAACGGTTCCTTCCGCTAAAGCCTGATTACAGTCCTCTAGGCTAAACACCCTTACGCGTATGTCTTCATGCTCCTCTTTTAGACCATGAATGCCGCTAGCAAGGCTGGAATCGATTATAGCATAAAACAGATGAAATTTTTCAGCATTGCTGCCTGGGCTGGCATAATAAGAAACAATAGGCCTTATGGTGTCTACCTGTAGACCGGTTTCTTCAAAGACTTCTTTTTTAGCCACAGCATCAGGGTCTTCCCCTACGGGAAGGCTGCCAGCAACGATCTCGATAACCCAAGGCGATACGGCATCGTTGAGTGCTCCGGGGCGAAATTGCTCCACCAAGACCACGGCTTTTTCTTTAGGGTCGTAGAGCAATACGCCTACGGCACCGCCTCGTACAAATACTTCGCGGGTGACGGTCTGGCTCCAACCACCCGAAAATAAGCGGTGGCGTAAGCGGTATTCCTTGAGGCTGAAAAACCCGCGATACACGATTTTTTCTTGTAGAACGATGACGTCGTTTTGTGTAAACGGTGGCTCAGAGTTTTTTTTGTGCAAAATAGCCTCTCTAAAGTATTCTACTCATAGCAGTTGGTTTTTAGGGTTTGTTGCCTACGCCCATCTCGCAATAGTCATGTAGGGTACTACACTTGTTGCGCTAGAGCTAGGCGCCTACCCTAAAAACGGTTTTGTCGCAATTTCAGGGCGAAAGAGGTAGAGTAGCCAGATATTGTAGGGATATGGAAAGGGCGATGCTAAACTTTAAATGGAAACAGTTCAAACAGTCGATAATTTTGATGGCAGCGCAGTGGTCTTTAGCGTATGCGATAAGCTATCGGATATAGAAGAGTTGATGGCAGAACGCGGCGTGAAGGTAGACCATTCTACAGTGAATCGATGGGTGATAGAATACGCTCCACAACTAGAAAATGAATTCCGAAAAAATAGTTGGCGAGCAGATGAAGCTTACGTGAAAATAAAAGGCCAATGGAATTATTTATATCGTGCTGTGGACAAGGAAGGAAACGCGGTAGATTTTCATCTTTCAAAAAATCGCTATAAATCAGCTGCGGAAGCCTTTCTCAGTAAAGCCATAGGGGGTAATATGCTGCCAGAAAAGTAGTAATCGATAAAAGTGGGGCAAATAAAACAGCATTAGATAGCCTGAATTTACAGTGAGCATTACTGTTTATAATGACAGGGATTTTGATGCCGATACGGGTGAGGCAAATAAAATACCTGAACAACTTGATCGAACAAGACCATAGAGCTATCAAGAGAATCATCAACCCTATGAAAGGATTTAAGTCTTTTGCGTCGGCTAAAGCCACGTTAGTTGGGGTAGAGTTACATCATATTTTAAGAAAATGGCAATATGCTGATGCTGCAAACATGGCTGTTTTGAACCATGCCAAAAGACGACATATATAGCTATTATCAAATTGAGGATTAATAATATTAACGCGAGTTATGTTTAAGCGGCCATAGTCGTAAGTAGTAGTCTTTAAAAATCTCAGTAACGCGAGTTATGGATAAGGGGTTGAAAAAGTGGCCTCACTGTGATCAAATTCATGTTCAAAAAAACGTAAATAGATCATTACAGGAGACCAATGATGATTTTAGAGG
>VFJV01000135.1 GCA_009885895.1 Gammaproteobacteria bacterium | reverse complement strand
CCTCTAAAATCATCATTGGTCTCCTGTAATGATCTATTTACGTTTTTTTGAACATGAATTTGATCACAGTGAGGCCACTTTTTCAACCCCTTATCCATAACTCGCGTTATTAGCCATATTCTTGCCATTCGTTCAATTTTTCACCATAGGTAGGCCAGTAGCGGGTATTTTCTGTCTGCTATTACAATGTACCTTGATTGGCTGGGTTCCCGCAGCACTGTGGTCGGTTTATGCTCTAGGTCAATATAAGACGGATAAAAAGATAGAAAAAGCGTTGGGCAAGGGTTTGTCTTAGAATATAAAACGCGCGAACTTTATTGCAAAGGTTCCATCTCAATGATAGGCTAGCGACCTGAAATTGTCGACTTATGGGCGTTTTCGGCTCGCTTTTACCGTTGTTTTAGTATAGAATATGTCCTCTGAGTATGTCCAGCTTTAAGGAACTAGTATGTTTAATCCACACGCGTCGTTAGCCAATGTAGACCCCGAATTATATGAAGCCATTGCTAGCGAAGAGCGTAGGCAAGAAGAACATATAGAACTCATCGCCTCGGAAAATTACGTTAGCAAAGCCGTGTTAGAAGCGCAAGGCTCGCAATTAACCAATAAATATGCCGAAGGCTATCCAGGCAAACGCTATTATGGCGGTTGTGAGTATGTAGACATCGCCGAAAATATGGCTATAAGCCGAGCCAAAGAATTGTTTGGTGCAGCCTATGCCAACGTGCAGCCACATTCAGGTTCTCAAGCCAATGCCGCGGTGTATATGGCTTTAATGGAACTAGGCGATACCTTTTTGGGTATGGATTTATCGCAAGGAGGGCATTTAACCCACGGTTCTAAAGTAAATTTCTCCGGCAAATTATACAGACCTATTTCTTATGGTTTAGATGAAAAAGGTTATATCGATTACAAGCAAGTCGAAGCTTTAGCATTAGAACACAAACCCAAAATGATTTTAGCAGGATTTTCCGCCTATTCACGCCGTGTAGATTGGTCTATTTTTCGGGAGATAGCCGATAGCATCAATGCCTATTTTGTGGTGGATATGGCGCATGTGGCGGGATTGGTTGCCGCAGGGGTTTACCCTTCACCGGTGGCTATTGCTGATGTGACAACGACCACTACGCATAAAACACTGCGTGGGCCGCGCGGAGGTTTAATTTTAGCCAAAGCAAATCCAGATATCGAAAAGAAACTGAATTCAGTTGTTTTTCCCGGCACACAGGGCGGGCCCTTAATGCACGTTATTGCCGCCAAAGCAGTAGCCTTTAAAGAAGCTTTACAGCCCGAGTTTAAAGTGTATCAACAGCAAGTGCTTAACAATGCGCACGTTTTGGCGAATGCATTGATGGAGAAGGGCTTTAATATAGTCTCAGGAGGCACTGATAACCATTTATTTTTGTTAAGCTTGCTAGATAAAGCCTATACAGGCAAAGAAGCGGAAGAAGCCTTGGGGAAGGCGAATATTACGGCTAATAAAAATACAGTTCCGCACGAAACGCGCTCCCCCTTTGTAACCAGTGGTCTGCGTTTGGGGACTCCCGCTTGTACCACGCGCGGCTTTAAAGAAGCCGAAATGCGTCTTTTGGCTGAGTGGATACACCGTGTGTTGGAAAACATCCATGATGAGCGTGTATTACACCAAGTTCGTTTAGAAGTGTTACAATTGTGCCAACGGTTTCCGGTTTATCAATAAGGATATCTTTAAGGATGTATTGTCCATTTTGTCATTTTGAAGAAACCAAGGTCATTGATTCTCGCTTGGTTGTCACAGGGGATCAAATTCGGCGCAGGCGAGAGTGTTTATCCTGCAATGAACGATTTACCACCTTTGAGGTGGTGGAATTATCTTGGCCAAGGATTATCAAACGCGATGGAACACGCAGTCAGTTTGATGAAAACAAGCTTAGGGTAGGGATTTTAAAATCCTTGGAAAAACGCGCTGTGGCTACAGATGCAATCGAGGCGGCAATACACCGCATTTTAAGTCGGTTGCGCTCTATAGCCGAACGAGAAGTGGCTTCGTCTTTAATTGGAGAATGGGTTATGGAAGAATTGCTGTCACTAGATGAGGTCGCGTATGTACGCTTTGCGTCGGTGTATAAATCGTTTGAAGATTTAGACGCTTTTCGTAAAGAAATACAACAATTAAAACGTAGAGAAGGGTAAAAAATAATGCAACAAATTAATCCGCGCAAACGCCGCATGTCCAGACGCTTTGCCATGCAAGCGATTTATCAATGGTTATTAACGGGGAACGAGCTTAGCTACATTAGCCGACAGTTTACAGTCGATGAATATGCTAGACAAATGGATGTGGAATTTTTTAATAAGATCCTTAAAGGGGTCTTTGAACATTATACAAAATTGTCTGAAACATTAGGCCGTGTTATGGATAAAGAAACAGAACGCTCCTTAGAGCAGGTCGATCCCATAGAACGCTCCATTTTATTGCTAGGAACCTATGAATTTGCACATTGTTATGAATCGCCTTATCGCGTGGTTATCAACGAAGCCATCGAGCTTGCGAAAATTTATGGCGCAGAAGAAAGCTTTAAATACGTTAATGCCGTGTTAGACAAATTGATGCCTACGTTAAGGCCTGTAGAATGGCGCTCATCACAATCTAGATCAGATAAAAAAGAATGACGGGCGTACAACCCTTAAGCCAAAAAGAAATTGCTCGCCTGGTATGGTCAAACCCATGGCATTATTTAAGCTGTGGTTTGGGTAGCGGTTTATTACCGCGTATGCCAGGGACCTGGGGCAGCCTTGTCGCCATTCCCTTTTTTGCGGTATTTAGCAAATTACCTTTATGGCAATATGGGATTTTGTTAGTGTTTACGTTTGGGATTGGGGTTATCTTGTGTGGGTTTTCTGAAAAAGCCTTTCGCAAAAAAGATCACAGCAGCATTGTTTGGGATGAAATGGTTGGGATGTGGATTACACTCTGTTGCGCTCCGCTTAGATGGGATGTGTTGATAGTCGGCTTTATTTTATTTCGGGTTTTCGATATTTTCAAACCATGGCCTATTAGCTGGCTACAAAAGCATTTGCCCGGTGGCTGGGGGGTGATGGTCGACGATGCCGCAGCGGGGGTTGTGGCTTGGGTATTGTTGCAGTTGTGGATACTGTGGGTTTAAAGCTTAATCTTGCTTTCCTTGCCGGACCACAAGCGAAAGATATTATCGCGATGTTTTACAATCAACAGCAGCGATATAATAAGCACCGCCATTAAATACGCCGGATTCGACCACAGAGATACATACAGCGGTAACAAAGCGGCTGTCATTAATGCTGCTAAAGAAGAATAGCGAAAAAGGGCCGCCACTAAAAGCCACGTGAGGAGTGCCGCACAACCCACGGGCCAAGCTAAGGCCAATAAGACCCCCAAAGCCGTAGCCACACCCTTACCACCCTTAAAGCCAAAGAACACGGGGAACAAATGCCCTATGAAAGCGGCTAGGCCTATACAGGATAAAGCGGTAGCAGAAAGAGGGGTAAAATGAGCGCAATAAACAGGGAGAAATCCCTTTAGCAAATCGCCCAATAGGGTAAAAATGGCAAGTTTTTTGCCGCCTATGCGTAAGACGTTGGTAGTGCCCGGATTGCCGGATCCCTGCGCGCGCGGATCTCCCAAACCTGCGAGCTTGCAGATGAGTACAGCACTGGAAATGGAGCCTAATAAATAGGCACCTATTATAAAGGCACTAAATAGTATCATAGTGTGTATTGAAAGCTTTTTTACGGCAAAAAGCAAGGGTTATACACGTAGATAAGACAAGATCGTAGGGGGAAGGTCCCCATGCCTGCCCAAAGAAGGGTGGCCACAGGGGGCCGCCCCTAGGAATGATGAGTATACGTTTCAGTGTATTCCAATACTCAAACATAGCGTCAGCAATGTCATCCAGTATCTTAAACGTAACGCCTGGCTTTAAATATTGCTGGGCACCTTCAAGCGATTTCAGTTTATCATAGGGCGTCATCATATCACAT
>VFJV01000086.1 GCA_009885895.1 Gammaproteobacteria bacterium | reverse complement strand
CCCAATTTTCTGTCACAATCAAGATTGAGCGAGGCACCTCACCCAGTTTTCGCAAAGCATCCATATTATCTACCTTCATAAATCTAGTTTTATATTTTGTGTAAGTGCAGACTAATTACCTTAATTGTATAAAAATCCCGTAATAGAGGTGTGCTCGGAATACAGTGATTTCAACATCTTTTGAGTGTAAAACCCGATACCCGTAAGTGGTGCTGTCAAAGAAGTAGAATCCACACCCGGTTTAATCTTCGAAATCATAACAAAAAAGCCCTCTACTATAGGCCTCTTTTTTATAAATAGTTCGCCCCATTAGCCTAATTATAGCACGTTTTCGAGTTAAATCCTATACAAAACCTCTATTTTGTGTGTTTTTAATACGAAAATGCCCTCTAAAAAGATACACTTTAAAATCAAATGTTTAGGCCCTGTATTTCCTACTTCGCTAGAATATGCGTAAAAAGAATGTTATAATTAAGCTAATACTATCAACTGGAGGCTATTATGCAAATTACATTCACAGGCCATCATTTAGACATTACTCCCCCTTTAAAAGACTTTACCCTGAAGAAATTAGACCGCTTAGAACGGCATTTTAGCGATGTCATTAGTATTGCCATTACGTTTAAAGTTGAAAATTTAGACCAAATTGCCGAAGCAACCGTACACATTCCAGGCACACAAATACATGTGAAGGAGAAAACTGAAGACATGTACAGTGCGGTAGATGGTTTAGTAGATAAATTGATGCGCAAATTAAAAGAACATAAAGAAAGGCTACAATAGGCAAATTTTACCCGATTGCGCCGTCTAAAAAGAAGGTATAAACGCTTACCAGCCCGGTATATTGGTAGCATGTTCTATCGTTTTTTCTTTTTATGTTAGGTGAAAAATAAATGACTGAGATGCGCGTTATAATTGTTACCGGTCGCTCTGGATCCGGGAAAAGTATTACTTTGCACCTATTAGAAGATCTGGGTTATTATTGCATTGATAATTTACCTGCAAGTTTATTTCAAAGCCTAACGGAACATGTGCAAAAAACATACCGGAAAATCGCCATCGGCATCGATGCAAGAAACCCTATTACAGATCTGGAACGTTTCAACCATTGGATAGAAAGCTTTAGAGCGTCTGGGCTACGTTGTGAAATACTGTACTTAGATGCTAGTGATGAGGTACTCATTAAACGCTTTAATGAAACACGTCGGCGCCATCCCCTAAGTTCAGATCACCGCTCACTGCAAGAAGCCATTGCGTATGAAAAAAAATTACTAGATCCCTTAGCCCATTTAGCCGATCTGGTCATAGACACTAGCCAACTGTCACAACACCGATTACGTGATATTATTTCTAATCGTATCGAACCCAAAACGCAAGCATTATCCTTATTAATACAATCTTTTGGTTTTAAATTTGGCGTACCCGTAGACAGTGACTTTGTTTTTGATGTAAGGGTATTGCCAAACCCTTATTGGCACAGTCAATTGCGCCCCTACTCTGGGCTAGATGAACCTATACAGGCATTTTTAAATGAAAAACCCGAAACCAATGCCCTATTATCTGATATTGAAGATTTCTTACTAACTTGGCTGCCTAAGTTTGAAAATAATAATCGGGCCTATATGACCGTTTCCATTGGCTGCACCGGAGGACAACATCGCTCTGTGTATATTGCTAAAATGCTGTATGAGGCACTTAAGCAAAAACATAAAACGCTGTTATTACGTCATCGTGAGCTAGTATAGAAATGATCAGCCTAAACATCACTCTAAATAATAAATTAGGTCTGCACACTAGGGCCGCTGCTAAATTGGTTGCATTATCCAGCCGCTTTAGCAGCCAAATTGAACTTAGCCTAGACACGAAAACTGTCAATGCAAAAAGTATTCTAAATGTAATGTTATTATCGGCAAGCAATGGTACTCACTTAACTATAAAGATAGACGGTCTAGACGAGAATGAAGCTATGACGGAACTTAAAAGCTTATTTGATAGTAATTTTGGCGAAGAGTAAAACGCGGGTTTAATAGGCAATTCCCAGTAATTCCCTATATTTTTTCCTTATTTTTCGCACAAACTCCCACCTAACAGCATTTTTATTCTTTCCATTGCGAGCGACATAATGAAACATAATTTGCGAAACAAGATCTGCGTGCTCCAGTTTGCCTCGCCAGTGCGCTAATTGGCTTCCTTGATAGATCAAGGCATCGCCAGGCCTTAGTGTCACTTTGTGTGCATTTTCATCATAATCCATTACCCATAAATCCCAAGGATCACCTTGTTGCCCTAAATTAATTGTTACTGAAATTTCTGCTCGCACACTGTCTTTGTGGGTTCTTAATATAGCCCTCTTTTTATAAACGCGGTGATAACAAAAAACATTCAATAATGGGCACTGTATGTGGGCTTCTATTTTAGAGTGTAACTCCTTTTCTAAAGCCACAACTTCTTTATCTTGATAAAAAGAAGGTGAGCCAGGGACTTGTCCATCATCCTTGTTGCCTAATTCTGCTCTGCTGAGCGTGTAGTCATATAGCCGGCTTACTTGCTCTTGATCCAATAAAGATTGAATGACAACATAACCTGCTTTTTTAAATTGATCTGCTGTGTTCATAATCAACTGTTAATCCTTTCCCGCCACCATCATCTCGGCAACCAGCACCGAGCCACTTTCAATATAACTGCGGTTATTGGCGTCGTTGCCTATAGCAATAATATTAGCAAACATCTCTTTCAAGTTACCCGCAATGGTCACGCCTTCAACGGGGTATTGAATTTGGCCCTGCTCTACCCAAAAACCACTGGCCCCTTGTGAATAATCGCCGGTGACTAAATTAACCCCCATACCCATGACTTCGGTTACCAATAAGCCTTTATTCATCTTATGTAATAGATCTTGAAGATTCTCCCCGGTAGATTGCACCAGAATATTATGCGGACCGCCCGCATTCCCTGTTGTTTGCAACCCTAAGCGATGCGCCGAATAATTATTTAAGATATAGCCTTGCAAAACACCTGCTTTAACAAGACTGCGTTTTTGAGTTGCAACCCCTTCTTTATCAAAATAGCTACTGGCCCAACCGCGCAATACGTGAGGGTCTTCCAGAATGTTAACGCAATCATTCAAAATGCTTTGCCCTACACTATCTTTTAAAAAAGACGCATCGCGGTATAAATTGCCGCCACTGATAGCGGCTAATAATTCGCCCCACAATCCTGAAACCATACGTTGGCTAAAGATAACGGGGACTTTAGCAGTAGAAATGCTTTGTGCTCCCAATCGTTGAACCGTATATTCTGCAGCACATTTGGCAACTGAGCTAAAATTATCTAAGGTTGCTGCATTACGACTGTGTGTATATTCGTAATCACGCTGCATAGCACCATTTTTATCGGTTGCTAATAAAACGCAACTAAACGAGTGTGATGTAGAACGCATTGTGCCACAAAACCCGTGTGAATTGGCATAGACATAATCGGATTGATGCGTATTAAGATTCACTCCATCTGAATTGCTAATACGCGCATCACTGGCTATGGCCACCGCTTCTGCTTCCTGTAATAAAGGAATGGCTTCTTCTGGCGTTATTTTCCACGGGTGGTACAAGTCTAGATCGATGTTTTTTTGTGCCATGCGATCTTTGGGGGCCAATCCCGACGCAGGATCTTCATCTGTATGTTGCGCAATAGTCCATGCTTTATCTAAGCAATGGTCTAATGTTGCTTCTGACAGATCAGAGGTGGTCACCACACCCTGTCGTTGACCGCAATAGACCGTTAAGGTTAAACTTTTGTCGCGATTAAACTCTACCGTATCCACTTCGCCTTTACGCACATTGACATTAAAGCCTTCCGTAAACACCGCACTCGCCTCCGCCGCACTAGCACCCTTTTTTTTTGCTTTAGCCAATACCGCTAAAATGGTCGCTTCAATGGGATTACTCATTAGAAATACGCGTCTAACTGTGCCATGATACCATTGGACGTACCACCATCAGAGTTGAAAACACGCCCATTATTACCACTGGCAAAATCGTTCGAACTATAGTTAATATAGTGATGCAGTTCCAAACTCAGCAAGGTACTTTTAAAAATAGAGGTGCTCGCCGACAAAGTATAACCGCGTTCAGGCACATTCAATGCTAAAGCCTCACTACTCTGATCGTAGGCCAACGCTAGCGTTGTAGCCCTATCGTAAACTTTAAATCTATAATCTGCTTCAAAGTGAGATGCGCTCGGTTGTGCGCCGTGACCATTGTAGATTAAATCTTGTTGGTTAAAATCTTGTGTGGCAGTAGTGTATTCGCCAATAAGCTCAATAGGGTCGTAACTAATGTCAAAACGCAAATCCGCGCCTGGCACATTATGCCTAAGCACCTCGTCCTGCCTAGACACACCAAATCCTTCGAATTGCGTATTATTGTAGCCGGTAAATTGCATCCCCCCACTGTCGGAGACATTATTGATAACGCTCGCACCCAAACCAATATTGGCACCGCCCACTAAGAAATGATAGACCGTATCAGCACCAAACTGATTTAGAACTGAACTTTTAGGCATTTCGCTATCGGGTAGGTTAGCGTCCTTAGATCCTGTACGGGCATCTCCTTTGTAACCATAAATTGACGCATCCAACCCGGTTGATGCGGTAGAGTTATACCCAAGAATCAAAGGCCTGCCTTTCGTGCGAAATAACGTTTTATTAAAGGGATTACTGATATCATTCGTAGCAAAAGAGCCGAAAGGCACATACAACTGCCCCACTGTACCGTAATAGTGTGACTTATTAAAATTACCCACTGTGATAAAACCATTGTCTAAGAAAACATTTGAATTATCGAGACGGCGCCCACCGTCAGACTGCCCTGCATCATAGACAAAAGACATAAACCCTGTAACCCAGGTACTAATACGCGCTTGCATATCTAGTTCTGCGCTGCTTAAGTTCAAATCTGTTGAATCATGGCTATTCGACCTATCAATATGTTGCCCTAAGGCCTCAACATAACCACTTAATTCCAGTAGCGGGTAATTGGGTAAAGTAAGACCCATCGATTGCATTTGATCTACAAAATTTTTGTTTTGTTGCAACACGGCGGTGTTCTTTTTAATCGTTGAATAGTTGGCTATTAAATCCGAACCAGAGAATTGGCGTTCGGAATGAATAAAAGGCGCTGTAATGACGGCTGTACCACCAATATTGGCCAAGTCACCCCGTCCGCCATAAGGCTCGGCCGCCAAATTAGGGACTGGTTTTGCAGATAAGGACTGCGCCGTACTATCGGCAACTGGGGTAGTATTAATGGCCGTTGGTGCTTCGCCAAGCAGCGCAGCATTTACTGTAGCAGGCGTACCCTGCTTGGCTGCTGGTTTAGAAGATGCAGGCACCGTTGCAGCTACTGGCGTTGCCACTGGTGTTGTTGTTGCAGATTTTAATTCCAAAATTTGCTGTTGCAATTGCTGTAATTGTTGTTGTAGTGCCGCCGTTTGCTGGCTCAATAACTCTACTTGCTTATTAACATTGGCATCAGCAGAAGCCGCCCAAGCGTCGGATACAACGCTGCCACCTAGGGTAATGGCCAATGCCATGCTTGCTTTTTTAATACCTAAAGACTTTAGCATACTATTTCCCCTTTATTAAAGTTTACAGCTCAAATTTACAACAACCAAACATTCTTCAGAAAAAAAACAACACTATTATTTTTTTATGATTAAAACCCCGCCTAGTTGGATGGTACCACAGCCTCTTTTGGAAATACCAGCTGTTTTATTCCGCAGAAAACAGTATTTTTAACTTCTTTTAAGGGTAATGCCCATATTCTGATCATTGAAGTTAAAAATACGCTATAATTGCCTATAATCCTTAAAATGGGACTTTCTAAAAGTGCAAATTCTGAATATTATTCGCCCAGACGATTGGCATATCCATTTACGCGATGATGAAACATTAACGCTAACGGTCCCTTTGGCCGAACAAACCTTTACGCGCGTCCTCGCCATGCCCAATTTAACCCCCCCCTTAACCACGGTACAAGGCATCCTAAGTTATAGAGAACGTATTTTAGCCATCGCCAAAAACACACATTTCACACCGTATTTTTCTGTGTATTTTACAAACAATTTGACCGCTGCGACCTTACATGAGGCAAAGCTTTGTCCTTGGATCTTAGGCGTCAAACTATACCCACAAGGCGCAACCACACATTCAGATTGGGGCATAAACGATATCACACAACATTTTGATATAGTATCGGTAATGGAAGAATTGGCACTCCCCCTATTAGTACACGGTGAAGTAACCGATAACACCATTGATATTTTTGATCGCGAGGCACGTTTCATCGAAAGCGTATTAATACCGTTACAACAGCGTTTCCCCAAACTCCCCATTGTGCTAGAACACATCAGCACCGCTGAGGCCGTAGATTGGGTGCACAGCATGCCTGCACACATTGCAGCCACTGTCACCGCGCACCATTTAGCCTTTAACCGCAACCATTTATTGGCGGGTAATCTTAGGCCCGACTATTATTGTTTGCCTATTTTAAAACAACAACACCATCAACAAAAACTACAACAGGCGGTTATGGCAAAAAATCAAAGTCAATTTTTCTTAGGCACCGATAGCGCACCGCACTCACAACAGAAAAAATACAGTGCCTGTGGTTGTGCAGGTTGTTTTACCAGCCCAATTGCCCTGCCTTTATTAGCCGAAGTATTCTCTTTACACAACGCACTTTCTTCATTGGAAGCGTTTACCAGCATTAATGGCGCACACTTTTATCAATTACCACTCAACACTCAACGTTTGTGTTTAACACAAAGTACCTGGGAGGTACCGCAAAATTATAGCGCAGGTGGAGATGCCTTCATCCCTCTATACGCCGGGCAAACCTTATCCTGGCAATGTCAACCCACAGCAGGTCAGCCTACACATGAATGAGACTATAAACCCATCTTTAGCAAACCGTTTTCGTGGTTATTTTCCAGTGATTATTGATGTTGAAACCGCGGGGTTTGATGCAAAGTCACATGCTTTATTAGAAGTCGCGGCGGTTACTGTGGAAATGAATGAACATGGATTTATACAACCCAAACTCGCTTCTTTTTATGCCACGCTTCCTTTTGAGGGTGCTAAGCTTGATCCCGCATCGTTGGCTTTTACGGGGATTATTCCAGACCATCCCTTTCGTATGGCCATTGATGAAAAAAAAGCGTTAACTGAATTATTTTCAATTTTAAAAAAAGAAATGAAATTAGCCCGTTGCAAACGTTGCGTCTTGGTGGGTCACAATGCTGCTTTTGATTTAAGTTTTATCGCCGCGGCGTGTGAACGCAACCACATTAAAAATGTTTTTCACCCTTTTACCACCTTTGATACCGCCGCCTTAAGTGCGCTTGCTTTAGGTGAAACCGTATTGGCAACTGCATTAGGGCGTGCTAAGTTGGCCTTCGACAATAAGCAAGCCCATTCAGCATTGTATGACGCCGAGCGCACCGCTGAATTATTTTGCTTTATCGTGAATCGTTGGAAAGAATTAGGCGGCTGGGAACAGGAATAGAGGGCGGTTTTAAAACCCGCCCCCTTAGGAAATAAACTTACAACACGCCTGCGTTGTCAGACAAATAAGCACTCACACCTTCCGAGGTAGGTTTCATCGCCTTTTCGCCCTTTTGCCAGCCCGCAGGACAGACTTCACCGTGTTTATTGGCAAATTGGATGGCATCAATTAAACGTAATATTTCATCCAGATCACGGCCTATAGGTAAATCATTAATAATTTCACTGCGTACCAATCCAGCCGCATCCACCAAAACGGCCGCCCGAAAAGCAACGCTCGCAATGGGATGTTCTACACCGTAGGCTTGGCAAATACTGTGATTCACATCGGCCACCATTGTATAGTTTACAGCCCCAATGCCGCCCTTGTTGATGGGGGTATTGCGCCAAGCAGCATGTGTAAATTGTGAATCTATGGAAACCGCAATAACCTCAACATTGCGCGCTTGAAATTCAGCCATACGTTTGTCCAAAGCAATAAGCTCCGTAGGACACACAAAGGTAAAATCTAAAGGATAAAAGAAAACCAAGGCTTCTTTACCCTTCGTACGCTCTGCAAAGTGGTAATCGCTGATGATTTCACCGCTAGCCAAAACCGCACTGCCTTTAAAATCTGGTGCACTACGCCCTACTAATACTGTCATAATAAACTCCTAAATTACTCTACGCATTTGGATCTTAGGCTTTGTTACCTACACCTAAAAATCAACTGCTATGAGTATGATTAAAAAACACAGGGCAAAATCACCCTAACACTTTGTTAAATAAAACTTTTAATTCACCGCTTTCATACAGTGACAATAAAATATCGGAACCGCCTACAAGCTCGCCCTTTACGAAAATTTGTGGAAATGTTGGCCAATTGGATACTTTAGGCAAGGTAGCCCGCACATCGGGTTCGGCCAAAATATCCACAAAGGCAAAAGGTTGTCCCATGGCCTTCAATATGGATACAGCTTGTGCAGAAAATCCACATCTAGGCTCGTCTGGGGAGCCTTTCATGTAAATTAACACCGCATTTTCTGCAATTTGCGCCTTTAAACGCTCTTCTAAGATCATATTTTAGCTCCTATTTCAGCTCCTATTCAATAGGAATGGATCTTAACATACTTGCCAAAATGCCGCTAGCACCTTACACTATGCACACTTATCTTAGACGGAGAACCCTAATGATCGAGCTACCACAACTACCCTATCCTATGGATGCCTTAGCCCCTTACATTTCCCAGGAAACCCTGGAATACCACTATGGCAAGCACCATCGTGCTTATGTCGATAATCTAAATAAATTGCTTGTAGGCAACCCCTTAGCCGATGAAACCTTAGAAGAGATCGTTAAAAAATCATCTGGTGGCATTTTTAATAACGCCGCCCAAATATGGAATCATACTTTTTACTGGCATTCTTTAACGCCTAAGGCAAGAGCAACCCCACAAGGTGCTTTGGCCGCAGCTATTAATGCCAAGTTCGGATCTTTTGAACCGTTTAAAGAAGAATTTACCAAAGCCGCCGTTACGATTTTTGGCTCAGGCTGGGCTTGGTTGGTTAAAAACGCAAAGGGTGAAGTTGAAATCTTGCAAACGCAAAATGCAGCAACCCCCCTCACACAACCTGGCTTTATACCGTTGTTAACCTGTGATGTTTGGGAACATGCGTATTACATCGATACCCGTAATGCACGCCCTAAATATTTAGAGAATTTTTGGGCCTTGGCCAATTGGGATTTTGCTGAAAACAATTTCAAACACGGGTAATACGTTTATGGCATCCACTCTAATGTCGACTTATAGTGCTTTACCCATTTCTTTTAATGACGGTAAAGGTGCCTGGTTACACGATAATACTGGCAATGCCTATTTAGACGCACTAACCGGTATTGCCGTCTGCGGTTTAGGGCATGCCCATCCCAAGATAACCGAAGCCATCACGACACAAGCGCAAAAATTGCTGCACACCAGCAATGGCTTTCACATCGAAAATCAACAACGTCTAGCCGATCGCTTAACGCAATTATCTGGCATGGACAATGCGTTTTTCATCAGCTCCGGTGCTGAAGCCAATGAAACCGCCTTAAAGCTGTGTAGATTATGGGGGCGCGAAAAAAATATAGCACTACCCCAAATTATTGTCACAGAGCGCGCTTTTCATGGACGTACTCTAGCCACCTTGAGCGCTTCGGGTTCACGTGGTATCCAAGCGGGTTTTGAGCCTTTAGTACAAGGCTTTATACGCGTTCCTTTCAATGATGTCGCCGCTATACAAACCGTTTTGCAAGGCCGTAATGATGTCGTTGCCATCATGGTTGAACCCATACAAGGCAATGGCGGTGTACGCGTTTCGAGCGAAGATTATTTAGTGCAGCTTCGAAAATTGTGTGATGCGCACGATTGTTTACTGGTTTTAGATGAAATCCAAACCGGCATAGGCCGTACTGGAAAATGGTTCGCGTATCAACACACGCCTATCATGCCCGATATACTCACCTCGGCTAAAACCTTAGGCAACGGCATTCCCATTGGTGCGTGTCTTGCAAGAGGGCGCGCTTCTGAATTATTCCAGCCTGGGCAACACGGCTCGACCTTTGGGGGAAATCCTTTCGCTTCGGCAGTGGCTTTAAGTGTATTAGACACCATCACAAATGACAATTTATTGCCGCACATCACTGCAATGGGGCAATTACTGCAACATCGTTTAAACGAAACAGTAGGAAAGCATCCTAAGGTAAAAGCCATACGCGGCCAAGGTTTAATGGTAGGCGTAGAATTATTAGCGCCCTGCGCTGCTTTGCCTGCAATAGGTTTAAAAGAAAAGCTTTTATTTAATGTGACGGCTGAAAATGTGATTCGCCTGCTGCCACCCTACATCATCAATGCCGATGAGGTGGAACAAATTGTGACGCGGCTAGAAAAAGTTATTGAAGGGTTTTGAGACTTAAATGAAAATTTTAGAATATATTGATTTAGATTTTAGCAAGGTTAAAACGCAATATCAAAAGACAATAGCGCTGCTGCAGTCTGGCGATTTTTATTCTGCTGAAGTCAAAAAATTAAACCCCACTGAATACTATCGTGCCAAATTAGATTACACCAATAGATTATTATTTAAAATCATTAGCTTTGAAAATGAAAAGTACTTGTTGCTACTGGAAATCATTCATCAACATACTTATGAAAAATCAAAATTCTTAAAAGGCTACGAAATTGATGAGTCTAAAATAATCATAGACAAAACCGGAATCACACCAACCCCTTTACCTTACATCAATAAAAACAACCCCAATATACACGTACTGGATAAAATTATTTCCTTTGACGACCACCAAGAAGCAGCCTTTCAACTACCTTGCCCGGTACTTATCATTGGCCCTGCAGGAAGCGGAAAAACCGCACTTACCATTGAAAAAATGAAACAATATCCCGGTGATATTGCGTATATTACACACTCCCACTATTTAGCCCATAATTCACACCAGTTATATTATGCCAATAATGCTGAAAATCATGATACTAGAAACATCGACTTTCTGTCTTACCACGAATTCATAGAAACCATAAGCATACCTAAAAGCCGCGAAGTTAATTTTAAAGATTTTAGCCATTGGTTAGACAAATTCAGAACAATAAAATTAACACGCGATCACCATAAATTGTATGAGGAATTTAAAGGCGTCATTAGTGGAACCCTAGCCAATGCCGCTTATTTAAGTAAAGATGCGTATTTAAACCTGGGAATTAAACAATCTATTTATTCTCAAGAAGATAAAGAAGTTATTTACAGCCTTTACCAAAAATATTTGGACTTCTTAAAACAGCATAACCTACACGACATCAACATCATATCCCATGATTACCTTTGCAAGGTGGAAGCAAAATATGATTTTATAGTCATTGATGAAATACAAGATTTCACCAACATCCAACTCCTGCTTATCTTAAAAGCTTTAAAAAAACAGGGTCAGTTTATATTATGCGGTGACTCAAACCAAATTGTACACCCTAATTTCTTCTCCTGGTCTAAAATAAAAACATTATTTCACAGCGGCGACATTGAATCGGCCCACAAAATCACTCGTATTCTACACACAAACTATCGCAGTGCTAAACACATAACCGATCTGGCCAATCTTATTTTAAAAATAAAAAATGTCCGTTTTGGCTCTGTGGACAAAGAAAGTAATTATCTCATGGAAAGTCAGCAGTGCCTGGCTGGAGATATCAGATTCTTAAATGCTTCCGATAAAAATCTAAGTACTTTGAATGAAAAAAGCCGGCGCTCTATTCAGTATGCGGTGATTGTCATTCGGGATGAAATGAAATCTTTGGCTAAAGAGCAATTTAAAACCCCATTAGTATTCTCTATACACGAAGCCAAAGGGCTAGAATATGACAATATTATTCTTTATGATTTCATCACGTCGGAAGAAAAAGCGTTTTTAGAAATTTCAAAAAACATAACAAAAGAAGACCTCAACAAAGAGATCCATTATGGCCGCATAAAAGATAAAACCGATCGCTCCATTGAAGTCTATAAATTCTACATCAATGCTCTTTATGTAGGCATTACCCGTGCTATTAAAAATATTTACTGGGTTGAATCTTCTAGGAAACACCCCCTTTTTGACTTATTGCAACTTAAAGAGAACATAGAGGTTTTATCTATTGTAGGAGCCGATTCCTCTATGCAAGAATGGCAACAAGAAGCACGGAAACTAGAATTACAAGGAAAACAAGAACAAGCAGATGCCATTCGATCGCAGTTTATCCAAGAAAAACCTGTGCCATGGGAGGTGTATACGCGAGAAAAAGCGGCTCTATTATTAAAAAATGCCTTAGCCCCATCTGGATCAAAACAATTGAGAATCACTTTGTTGGAATATGCTCTAGTCTATCACAATAATGATATCATGCTACGCTTAGCTGGCTTGGAATTAAATGCGGCAAGAAATCTCAAAAAATCTTTAGAAGCCGTCATTCAAAAGCATTATTTTAGCTATGTCTATAATAATACCAAGGCCGCACAACAACAGATAACAACCTATGGCGTTAACTTTAGAAACACATTCAACCAGAGTTTATTGATGGTCGCGGCCTACTTGGGCAATGTGCCACTGGCAAAATTAGCATTAGACTCTGGGATTAATAGCAATCTAGTGGACAACACTGGTCTTACAGCTTTTCATATCGTTTTGCGCCAATGTATTTTTGACCTAAAATATTTAGAGAAATCTTTATCGCAAATCTACCCCGTTCTGGTGAACGATAGCTTAGACATACAGGTAGACAGAAAACTTGTAAAAATAGATCGCAGCAGCATGGAATATATATTGTTTCAATTTATCTTTGCTTTTCTTTCAACCAAAGATTCAGGGGAGAAAAAATATGCCATTAGTGCAGGATGGTGTGAATCTAAGCTAATAGCCTTTCCAAAAAGCATTCTTCCCGATTATAGAAAAAAAAGAACCTATATTTCCAGCATCTTATCTAAAAATGAAGTTAATAGCAACAATCCTTATAATCGAAAACTCTTCAAAAGGATCCGGATCGGAGTTTATGTTGTGAATCCTGACATCAAACTTAAAATAAATGATGAATGGACAGAACTCAATGAAAAAAATATTACCCAAGCAAAAGAGGAATATCTTGCATGAAAGATGTGACGCGGATTCAGGTACGAAGTGCAACACGATGAAAACTGGGGGTCAAATGCTATACAATTGACGGCCCTGAATAGAATCGGAGTTGCCAATGCCCTATACACATTTGACCGAAGAGGAACGATATCATATTGATGAGCTTTTGAGGGAGGGCAATACGCAGTCAGAGATTGCAAAAGAGCTTGGTCGTTCAGCACCTACGCTTTCAAGAGAATTATCGCGTAACAAAGGCAATAGAGGTTGGCGTCCTCAACAGGCTATTGAACGTCAATTACAGGTAGTGTGTTTTTCTAATGATGCAATACGACCGGCAAAGATAGTTGAAGTTTGATAGCAAGAAGCGCTATGGCTCTAAAGATGCTGGACGAGGATGCATACCAAATCGTGTTGATATCGAAAAACGCCCTGCGATTGTAGACAGTAGAAAGCGGGTAGGTGAT
>VFJV01000139.1 GCA_009885895.1 Gammaproteobacteria bacterium | reverse complement strand
GATGGGGATTTCGATGGCACCGGGCACAAAAGTAGAATAAATCTGTTCGGAGCTTAATCCTAATTCCAATAAGCGCGCCATTGTTCCTTCATACAAAGCATCGGTGATAGTGTCGTTAAATCGACTGCATACGATAGCTATTTTAAGCATGAAATTCTCCCGATAAAGTTTGAGTCGGAGCATCATCAAAATGCCCCATTTTTTCTCGTTTGGTTTTTAGATACGCTACATTGTCTACGCCGGGCTGAATATGCAAGGCACGACGTTTTAAAGCATCTTTAGTCCAATGCGCTGACAATGCCGCCATTTTTAAAGGATTATTAGTCAATAATTCTATTTTTTTCACATTTAGTGATTTTAAAATGTCAACGGCTAAATCGTAACGGCGTGCATCTATTGACAGTCCTAAGGAAAGATTAGCATCTACGGTATCTAAACCCTCTTCTTGTAAAACATACGCTCGCATTTTGTTGAGCAAGCCTATACCCCGCCCTTCTTGCTGCAAATAAATTAAAATGCCCGTTTTAGCCTGTGCCAATTGACGCAAAGATTCTGTCAATTGCTGCCCACAATCACAACGCAAAGAGGAAAGAATATCCCCCGTGAAACAACTAGAATGAATGCGCACGGTCGCTGTGCTAAAATTTGAGCCTTGACTTAATACGATGGCCTCTTCATTACGCTGCTTATTTCTATACAGCGTCATATTAAATATGCCCTGTTCCGTAGGCAAAGAACACTGCGCTAAAATCTCTAAGACTGGCTTAACCTCTGCTGGCTCTATTGCTACTTCTGTTTCTTTAACTCTATACGCAAGCAATTCAGCAATGCTGATCAGTGGCAGTTTCCAGGTTTTTGCCCATTTTTCTAATGCATCCCCACGCATCATTGTACCATCGCTCGCCATGATTTCACAGATGACACCCGCTGCAGGTAACCCCGCCAAACGTGCTAAATCAACCGCCGCTTCAGTATGACCTTGACGATCTAAAACACCGTTGGCAGCAGCCCGTAAAGGAAATATATGCCCTGGCCTATTTAAGTCTTTTGCTATAGCGGCCGGATCAGAGGCAATTAAAATAGTCAGTGCTCTGTCTTCGGCAGAAATACCCGTTGTAATGCCAAAAGCCGCATCTATGCTGATCGTAAAAGCCGTGCGCTGTTGCTCGGTGTTGTCTGTAGGTGCAACCATCAAAGGTAGATTTAAACGGTCTAATTGTTCCGCCGTTAAGGCCAAGCAAATTAGGCCGCTGCCTTTTTTGGCCATGAATGCAATTGTTTTGGCTGTGATAGTAGATGCTGCAGCAATCAGATCGCCTTCGTTTTCTCTGTTTTCATCGTCGGTAACGACTACCATTCCGCCATTTCGAATTTGTTCTATAGCTTCTTTAATACGGTTCATGTGGTCCCCTTTAAGGATAGTTATTAATTTCATCAGACCCGTCATTGCGAGCTTGCGAAGCAATCCAGGGGTTAAAATCCTGCAGTTATAAATGCAAGTAATACTTTATTAGTCCTATTGTAAAAAATATTTTTCTCATTGTT
>VFJV01000080.1 GCA_009885895.1 Gammaproteobacteria bacterium | reverse complement strand
TTTTATTCATTGGCATTTCAGATTCAATTAAGGTCATCACGTAAGCTTCAAACAATAGTGTAAATCCGCTGCCAGAGCGAGCCCAGGGCACTTCTACCAATTTGACTTTGCCATCCTTGCCTTTGATTCTAGGAACTTGACAATGCAGATAACACGCGTGTTCAAAAAAATTTAGATGGCGCCATGTTTTTTGAACAGTGTCATGTACCTCGCACAGTTCTCCAGACTCATCCTGGAATTTGCTACCGCGCTTAAAATCAATATGAATATGCAGCTCTTTTCCCTCCGCTAAATTTTCTAATTTACTGCTAATAATTTCCCAGGGGGACTGTAGTTCTAAGGCGAGTTCTAATAAATATTTGCTGTTCATAAATGTGCCATTCGGTTTGTTCTGTGATGGGACTTATTATAATTTACCCACTCAAATATTCATAGAGCCAAAAAAGTGTCCGGAAAAGGGTTGACACATCAAACCTAATAGGCATATCCATGTCAAGCAGAAATTTTCTTCAAAATAATGGGCTTGATATTAGGGCATATTTTGGTTAGTATACTGCCTACGCGCCCGTAGCTCAGTTGGATAGAGTACCTGGCTTCGAACCAGGGTGTCGGGAGTTCGAATCTCTCCGGGCGCACCAAATAAAAAGCCCGCATAATGCGGGCTTCTTAGCACAGATAGGAGAAAAATGCACAGATCTTAGAAATTTCCTGTTTCGTCATAGTCATCATTATTCTCGCTGCCATCAATCGCTTTACCCTTAATTTCAGGGATAAAGGTATAACAGCTGAATACGAGCACCGCACTACCGGCCAGCATAAACAGCAATGAAGGCTCTACCAATTGCCCATAGGCAAATAAGAATAGGCCCAGCGCATAGAGAACTAACCCTATAGCGCAGCGGATCCCTTCTTTTTTAGGACTTTCTTTTTGTGCAAACAAGTGTTCATCGTTTTGAGCATCGGGCGAAGGATCCTTTATTTTAAATGTGGTCCGAATAGGATCTTTAGGCTTAGTAAGGATCTTAAATGGGTCTTGATTCGAGGCAAAATATGCAGTCATGGTATTACTTCCTTATAGTTACATGATGTTTCACACTGTTCGTTAAGGCTTAAGGCTATTTAAGTTGCTTAACAAACGCCACCCTTTGCTAGAGAGCTACTACAACTCTTACTTAAAGGTAAGAAGATTATAGTACATATTTTAGCTTTTTCAAGAAAAAACGTGGTTTTTTTTGCTTTTTTGACTCTGAAAAGCCCAAAAATGCTGCTTATGAGCTTGATTGGGGGTGAATTTTATGGCAGAACAAGATTATTTTGAATTTTTTAACAATAGCTAATAGCCGCTTGAATATAAGGGAATCAAGCTTGCCCCGCAGGCTTAACTCAGTTACAATCCGCTCAACCTAAAGAGTCTTTAAGCCGTTTATGCACAAAAAATTAGTCGTTGCGAATTGGAAAATGAACGGTCTGAGTGCTGATATAAGTGCTATGCTGGCTTGTCTGCAAAAAGACGCCTCCATTTTAAATCAAATAGATCTTTGTTTGTGTGTACCTGCGGTATTTCTGAACAGCATGGCATTTTTGTCTAAAAAATTACCTATTTCTTGGGGCGCACAGAATCTGAGCGATAAAGCTGAAGGGGCTTTTACCGGTGAAATTTCAGCCGCCATGCTCTGTGATGTAGGCTGCCGTTATGTCATCGTAGGGCATTCCGAGCGTCGCCAGTACTATGGCGAAAATAATCAGTGGGTAGCGAAAAAGTGGTTGGCTGCTAGACAATCGCGTTTAACCCCTATTTTGTGTGTAGGTGAACGTTTAGAGGAACACGAAAAAGGCGAAACACTAGCCGTGGTGCTGGCGCAGTTGGATGCTGTTCTTAATTTAGCCTCATCTCAGGATTTTGCAGCAACGGTAATCGCGTATGAACCCGTCTGGGCTATAGGCACGGGCCTAACGCCCACAACAAATGAGGTGCTTTCGGTGCATACGGCCTTGCGCGCGCACCTCATAAAACAGTATGATAGTGCCACCAGTCAAACGGTGCGCCTATTGTATGGTGGTAGCCTTAAAGCGGACAACGCTGCGCAGTTATTGACCTTAGCGAACGTGGATGGTGGTTTGATTGGCGGTGCCTCGTTACAATACGATACTTTTGCGCCTATTTATAAGGCGTTAATATGATGGGAAGAGCATGGAATTAATATTACTGGTAATACATTTGGTCGCGTGCGTAGGCATTCTTGCCTTAGTGTTGTTACAACAAGGTAAGGGTTCCGATATAGGCGCCGCTTTTGGTAGTGGTGCCTCTAATACGGTCTTTGGTAGTCCGGGCTCAGCGAGTTTTTTATTAAAACTCACGGCATTTGGCGCCCTGATTTTTTTTGCAACCAGTATTATATTGGGTTACGATGCCGCTAAAAATAGCCGCCATAAAGCGGCCTTAAATAATGAGGTAGTACTGCCACAGCCTGTACAAAGTGGCGATGCAACGAATAAGACCCCTAGTGATTTAGGTATTTCATTGCCTCAACCGAATAGTGGATCTTAAGGAGAATAAAACGCGCCGAAGTGGTGGAATTGGTAGACACGCTGTCTTGAGGGGGCAGTGGCGAAAGCCGTGCCGGTTCGAGTCCGGCCTTCGGCACCATTAAATGTTTTTGTTTGACGTTAATTTTGGTCAATCAATTACTCATAGCAGTTGATTTTTAGGGTAGGCGCCGAGCTCTCGAACTCCGGGAGTGACGTATGCTCTCATATACCTAGGGCGGAGATGGGCGAAGGCAACACCCCCTAACTACAAATGCGTAGAGTATTTTAAGGATAAACAGTATGTTAACAAATTATCTACCTATACTCATTTTTTTGGGTTTAGCCATAGTTTTAGCCGTAGTTCCCTTGGTAGGAGGTTGGGTTTTAGGGCCCCATAAGCCCAATGCCGTTAAAAATGCCCCTTATGAATGCGGTTTCCCTGTATTTGAAGATGCACGCATGCCCTTTGACATACGCTACTATCTGGTCGCCATCCTTTTTATACTCTTCGATTTGGAAACGGGCTTTTTGTTTCCTTGGGCGGTATCCTTGCGTCAAATAGGCTGGTTCGGCTTTTTAAGCATGATGGTGTTTTTAGGATTATTGGTTATAGGCTTTATTTTTGAGTGGAAAAAAGGGGCTTTAGAATGGGAATAGATACTTCCGCGCACGAAATATTTCAACCTCAAGAAATGCAACAAAATGGTTTTGTTACCACTTCATTGGAAAAATTAGTGGGTTGGGCTCGCAGTGGTTCTATGTGGCCGGTAACCTTCGGTCTTGCGTGTTGTGCCGTAGAAATGATGCATTCTGCAGCGGCGCGTTATGACCTAGACCGCTTCGGGGTTATGTTTAGGCCTAGTCCGCGACAAGCCGATGTTATGATTGTGGCGGGGACCTTATGCAATAAAATGGCACCTGCTTTACGCCGCGTTTACGATCAAATGGCGGAGCCGCGCTGGGTTATTTCAATGGGCTCTTGTGCGAATGGGGGCGGCTATTATCATTATTCTTACTCTGTGGTCAGAGGTTGTGATCGTATCGTGCCAGTCGATATTTATGTTCCAGGTTGTCCTCCTACAGCGGAAGCCTTGGTCTATGGTATTATCCAGTTGCAAAATAAAATAAAGACTACCCGACGGATTTTTTGTAACAATACACCCAATTAGAAAATAAGGATTCAGTGATGAGCCGATTAACGAGCTTACAAGACAACATTATACGTCATTTTACGGCTCAGGGTTTTGTATTTAATCACTCTAAAAATCCTTTTGTATCACTCAATGCTGAGGCTGCGCGAGAACAGCTCGCAGTACAAAACGCATGCGATGAATTAACGCTAGTGCTGACTAAAAAAGCCTTATTAGACGTGGCAACCCAATTGCGCGATGGTGCAGAGTTTTGTTTTGAACAACTGATTGATGTGTGTGGAGTAGACTATTTAACCTATGGCATCGCCGAATGGGTTACCGATAAAGCCACGGGCTCTGGTTTTGAGCGTGCGCTTGATCCAGAGGGTATTCCTGTAGAGTCTTTTTCAGAATCGCGCTTTGCGGTGGTCTATCACTTATTGTCGGTTAAATTAAACCAACGCCTACGCCTTAAAGTGTTTTTAGACGAGGCCGATTTATGCATTCCGTCACTAATGCCTATTTGGCCTGCTGCCGATTGGTTTGAGCGCGAAGCCTTCGATCTGTTTGGCTTCTTATTTGAAGGCCATCCCGATCTGCGGCGCATTTTAACGGACTATGGCTTTATAGGTCATCCCTTTCGTAAAGATTTTCCAGTCTCGGGTCATGTAGAAATGCGCTACGACAAAGCCAGCGAGCGCGTTATTTATCAACCGGTGAGTATCCCTGCGCGCGTGTTGGTCCCTAAGGTCATTCGCGAAGATAGTCGTTATTTAGAAGCGGAGCATCCTCATGGCTGAATTGCACAACTACACGCTTAATTTTGGACCCCAACATCCCGCAGCGCACGGAGTATTGCGTTTGGTATTGGAAATCGAAGGTGAAGTCATACGTCACGCCGATCCCCACATAGGTTTATTGCATCGTGCCACCGAAAAACTCGCGGAAACCAAGCCTTACAATCAAAGCATAGGCTATATGGATCGTTTAGATTATGTTTCCATGATGTGCAATGAACACGGTTATGTTCTGGCCTTAGAAAAATTATTGGGTATTACGCCGCCGATACGGGCGCAATACATACGCGTACTCTTTGATGAAATTACGCGGTTATTGAATCATTTGTTGTGGCTAGGGGCGCATGCCTTGGATATAGGCGCTATGGCTGTATTTTTATACACCTTCAGAGAACGAGAAGATTTATTAGATTCTTATGAAGCGGTGTCTGGCGCGCGCATGCACGCCACCTATTATCGTCCGGGTGGAGTTTATCGCGATCTGCCAAACAAAATGCCGCAATATGAGCCTTCAGCTTGGCGCAGCGAAAAAGACACAAAAGAAATGAATGAAAATAGGCAGGGTGGTTTGCTCGATTTCTTACAAGCCTTTTGCGATCGTTTTCCACAACGTATAGATGAATATGAAACTTTGCTTACCGACAACCGTATTTGGAAACAACGTACTGTGGATGTAGGCATTGTCACGGCAGAACGGGCTTTGCAATTGGGTTTTACGGGTCCTATGTTGCGTGGTTCAGGAGTAGCGTGGGATTTACGTAAAAAACAACCATATGAAGTGTATGCGAATTTAAACTTTGATATTCCCATTGGTAAAAATGGGGATTGTTACGATCGTTACTTGGTGCGTGTAGAAGAAATGCGCCAATCCAATCGTATCATCATGCAATGTATAGATTGGCTGCGCAAAAATCCAGGTCCGGTCATGTTAGACGATGCGAAAGTTGCACCGCCACGAAGAGCGGCTATGAAAGAAGATATGGAAGCGATGATTCACCACTTCAAGTTATTTACCGAAGGCTACACCATTCCTGCCGGAGAAGCGTATGCGGCAGTGGAGCATCCCAAGGGTGAATTTGGTGTCTATTTGGTTTCCGATGGCGCGAATAAGCCTTATCGGTTAAAAATTCGTGCACCGGGCTTTAGTCATTTGGCGGCCCTGAATGAAATGAGCCGCGGCCACATGATAGCCGATGTGGTGTCTATATTATCGAGTCAGGATATAGTCTTTGGGGAGATCGACCGCTGATGGACGTTACAGTAACCGAAACAGTATTTGAATTCAATCAACACGAGAAAGCAGAAATTGATATCTGGGTGGCTCAATATCCTTTAGAGCAAAAACGCTCGGCAGTTATTCCGGCTCTGCACATCGCGCAAAAAGCGAATGGCGGTTGGTTGTCTGAAGCGGCTATGAAAGCCGTTGCCGATTATTTAGGCTTGCCACAAATCCAGGTTTTTGAAGTGGCAACGTTTTATAGCATGTTTGAATTGGCACCTGTGGGTAAGCATAAATTGTGTGTCTGTACTAACGTAGCCTGCTTATTAAATGGCAGTGATGACATTGTTGCTCACCTTAAAAAACGCCTTAAAATTGGCTTGGGTGAAACCACGGCAGATAAGCAATTTACTTTAAAAGAAGTTGAGTGCTTAGGTGCGTGTGTGAATGCACCGGTGCTGCAGCTGGGCGAGGAATATCATGAAAAGCTAACACCTGAAAAGGTGGATGCCTTACTAGCGGGATTGGAGTAAACATAATGATAGCGGTAGACCAAATCTGCTTTAGAGCCAACCATTTGCCCGAGCCATGGACTTTAAAAACCTATGAAAGCTTGGGTGGTTACGCCGTTTGGCGGGATATTCTGAAAAACAAAACCGATCCTACGCTTTTGCTTGAGCAAATTAAAAATTCTTTTTTGCGGGGTCGTGGTGGCGCAGGCTTTCCAACGGGCCTTAAATGGAGTTTTATTTCGCGTAATTCTCCTGGGCAAAAATATGTAGTGTGTAATTCGGACGAAGGCGAGCCGGGCACCTGCAAAGATCGCGATATTTTACGTTACAATCCGCATCAGCTTATCGAAGGAATGGCGATTGCCGGCTATGTTATGGGCGCGACCGTAGGCTATAACTATATACGGGGTGAATTTAATGAGCCTATTAACCGCTTTCACGATGCTCTAAAAGAAGCGTATGCCGCAGGCCTACTGGGTAACAATATTTTAAATGCCGGTTTTAATTTTGATCTGTATCATCATATAGGGGCGGGGGCTTATATCTGCGGTGAAGAAACGGCCTTATTAGAATCCTTAGAAGGCAAACGCGGTAATCCGCGCTTTAAGCCACCGTTCCCAGCCAGTTATGGCTTATACGGCTGCCCAACCACCATCAACAATACCGAGACCTTTGCTTCGGTACCGGTTATTCTAGAAAAAGGTTCGGATTGGTTCTTGGAAATGGGTAAACCCAAAAATGGCGGCATGAAAATTTTTTCGGTGTCGGGGCATGTTAATCGCCCCGGTAACTTTGAAGTGCCTCTAGGGTTACCCTTTAAAGATCTCTTGGAAATGGCTGGCGGTGTGCGAAATGGCTATCGTTTAAAAGCGGTTATTCCCGGAGGATCTTCTGCGCCTTTATTACCCGCCGATATCATGATGGATTTAGATATGGATTTTGACAGCCTGGCACACGCCGGTTCTATGTTGGGTTCGGGTGCGGTTATCATTATGGATGAAACCACCTGCATGGTAAAAGTTTTAGCGCGCATAGCCCATTTTTATTTTGAAGAATCCTGTGGTCAGTGCACGCCGTGTAGAGAGGGTACGGGTTGGATGTCTAGAATATTACACCGTATTTTGCATGGGCAAGGGCGTAAGGAACATTTAACCTTATTGGATAATGTGGCGCAAAATATTATGGGCCGTACCATTTGCGCTTTGGGCGATGCGGCGGCAATGCCCGTTCAAAGTTTCATAAAACATTTTCGCTCTGAATTTGAATATCATATAGAACATGGCGCTTGTAACCTAGGTGGACAACAACATGATTGAAATTGAAATTGACGGACAAAAAATACAAGCCGAACCCGGCAGTATGATTATCGAAGTAGCCGATAAAATAGGCGTTAAAATCCCTCGATTTTGCTACCATAAAAAATTGTCTATTGCCGCTAATTGCAGAATGTGTTTGGTGGATGTAGAAAAATCCAGAAAGCCATTGCCTGCCTGTGCAACCCCCATAACCGATGGCATGGTGGTTAAAACAAAAACGGCTGAAGCACTTGCAGCGCAAAAAGCGGTGATGGAATTTTTATTGATCAACCATCCTCTAGATTGCCCCATTTGCGATCAGGGCGGGGAATGTGAATTGCAAGATATTGCCATGGGTTATGGCAAAGATATATCGCGTTTTACCGAGGGAAAACGGGTGGTTAAAGATAAAAATTTAGGTTCTCTTATTGCGACGGATATGACACGTTGTATTTTATGCACGCGTTGCGTGCGTTTTGGCGAAGAAGTGGCCGGGATTGTTGAAATGGGTGTTACAGGACGCGGTGAAGCCAGCGAAATTGGCACTTATGTAGAGCAACATTTAATATCAGAGGTCTCGGGCAATATTATCGATTTGTGTCCGGTCGGGGCATTAACGTCTAAACCCTTTAGGTTTAAGGCTCGCGCCTGGGAATTGGTGCAACACAACAGCATTGCTGTGCACGATCCCTTAGGGGCCAATATTTATATACATACGCGCCGCGATGAAGTAATGCGGGTGGTGCCTAAGGAATGTGACTCTATCAATGAAACCTGGGCTAGCGATCGGGACCGCTTTAGTTACAGCGGATTAAACAGTGCCGATAGAGTATTAGGGCCAATGATAAAAGTGCATGGCCAATGGCAACCCTGCGATTGGAGCGTGGCGTTGGCAAGGGTCAATGAAAAATTACAAAGCATAGCTGAAGACGAAGGCGGCAATCGCATTGCGGCTATAGTATCTCCTAATTTGAGCAGTGAAGAACATTATTTAGCACAAAAATACATGCAAGGCTTAGACAGCCCCCACATTGAACATCGATTACAACAAGTCGATGGCAAACTCATTCCGGCGGCTTTTTTGCCTCTAGCAATGCAGGTGAAAATTGCGGATGTGGAAATGATGGACAGTATTTTCTTAGTCGGTTGTGATATACAACGAGAAGTGCCGCTTTTAGGATTGCGTGTGCGCAAAGCAAGCTTACAAGGCGCGGCTATTGCCAGCTTAAATCCGGTGGGGTTTGATTTTAACTTTGAACAAAAAGCACGTTGCACTATAGCACCACAAGCCTTTGTTCTAGCCTTGGCGTTGTTAATTCAAAGTGAGCTTAGTATTGGCGAGGAAAAGGGTTTAGCATTGCTGGCAGAATTGGCTAAAAATGACGTCGATTATTGTGGCAGTGTGGATTATCGAGGGGCTATTGATGAGCAGATGTTGCGTATTAAAAGCGTATTGGCTGATGGCAATAATAAGCTCATTATCATGGGTGCCTTGGCAATCAATCATAAAGACGCAAGCCTGATACAACAAGCCTTATTGTGGCTTGCAGAACGCTACGACGCTAAATTCATGATGTTGACACCGGGTGCAAACCATTACGGTGCTGTATTGGCGGGAGCCATACCGAAGCAAAAAACATCCATTACCGATCTGTGGAAAGCAAAATTGTCTGCTTATATATTAGTAAATGTAGAGCCGGAACTCGATTGCGCGTATCCAGCCTTGGCCTTAAAAGCCTTGCAGGATGCCGAATGCGTTATCGCCATGGCGGCATTCACCAGCGAAAAAATGTTGAGTTATGCCGATATAGTGCTGCCAATAGCGCCCTTTAGTGAATACGCGGGCACAATGGTCAATTTAGATGGCTTGTGGCAGGAATTTAGCGCCGCAACGCATCCCAAGGGCGAGTCACGCCCTGCTTGGAAAATATTTAGAGTTTTAGGCGATCTCGCAAAAATGCCGAATTTTGCCTACGACAATTGGAAAGAAATCACAGAAGAAATTAAAACTGAAGTAGAAACGCTAAGCATAGCGCCGTTGATGCAAAATGATCCCTTGCCATGCTTACAAAATGGACTGCACATTCAGCCCTATTGGCCTATGTATAGGAGCGATCCCTTGGTGCGTCGTGCCGAACCGCTGCAAGTTTGCGCTTTAAATGCCGACGCCGTTATAGTGTTGAATCCAAAAACCGCAGCCCAGTATGGTTTAAAGGATGGCGATAAAACGTCCTATCAGCAAGAAAACCAAGTGGCTATAGTCACTCTAAAAACAGATGAAAGGGTTGCGCCAGAAACGGTGTATTGGCCCATGGGATTTATGGAAACAGCCGCTTTGTGGTCGTTTGCACCGCTGATATTAAAACCCATCCTTGCAAAGGAGTTAAATTAAACCATGACGCATTTACTCATTTCATTGCTTTGGATAGTGCTGAAAGTTCTATTGATAGCCTTGCCTTTGTTGGGTGCTGTGGCGTACATGACTTTGGCTGAACGCAAAATATTGGCGTATGCCCATGTGCGTATAGGGCCTAATCGCGTTGGTTTGTTTGGTTTACTCCAACCCTTGGCCGATGGCATGAAGTTATTTTTTAAAGAAGTCATCATGCCGACTAAAGCAAATCCAGTTATATTTATTTTGGCACCCATTGTGTCTTTTGCCACTGCCGCTGCGGCTTGGGCCGTTATTCCCTTTAATCCGGGCTGGGTTTTAGCCAATGTGAATGCGAGTTTACTCTATGTATTAGCACTCACGTCTTTAGGTGTTTATGGCATTTTAATGGCGGGTTGGTCGTCGAATTCTAAATATGCTTTATTGGGCGCAATGCGTTCCGCAGCACAGGTTGTCTCCTATGAAATTGCCATGGGTTTTGCCTTGGTGGGCGTATTAATGGCTGCCGATAGCACAAATTTACAAGACATTGTTTTGCACCAACAGGGCGGGTTTTGGCATTGGTATTGGTTACCCTTATTGCCTTTATTTATAGTGTATTGGATCTCCGGCGTGGCGGAAACCAACCGTGCTCCCTTCGATATGGCGGAAGGGGAGGCTGAAATTGTTGCAGGATTTCACGTGGAATATTCAGGCATGAGTTTTGCCATTTTCTTTTTAGCTGAATACGCCAACATGATTTTAATCAGCGCGCTTGCGAGTGTACTATTTTTAGGCGGCTGGCTCTCGCCTTTTGAGGGTATTCCATTCTTGGGCCCTCTTTTTGCTTTTGTGCCCGGAATATTGTGGTTTTTTGCCAAAATGGCATTCTTTTTATTTTTATACGTGTGGTTGCGCGCCACTTTTCCACGGTATAGGTACGATCAAATCATGCATTTAGGTTGGAAGGTGTTAATTCCTGTTACCATAGTGTGGATTGTGATTGAGGGTTTGTTGATTGAATTGAAAGTTGCGCCGTGGTTTTCGTAGGCCGTCATTAAGTTAAGAGTAGATAACATGCGTTCATTAAAAGATATTGCTAAAAGTTTTATGTTATGGGAATTGCTGCTAGGCTTAAAGCTAACAGGCCGTTATGTGTTATCCAAAAAAATAACCATTCAATACCCAGAAGAAAAAACGCCTATTTCGTCTCGTTTTCGCGGATTACATGCGTTGCGCCGTTATCCTAATGGCGAAGAGCGCTGTATAGCCTGTAAATTATGCGAGGCGGTTTGTCCAGCTTTGGCCATTACCATAGAATCCGCCCCTAGGGAAGATGGCTCTAGACGCACCACCCGCTATGACATTGACTTATTCAAATGCATTTACTGTGGATTTTGTGAAGAGTCTTGTCCTGTAGATTCCATTGTGGAAACCCATTGGAGCCAATACCATTTTGAAAATCGAGGCGAAAACATTATGACGAAACCTATGTTACTCGCCATAGGCGATCGCTATGAAGCCGACATTGCCAAAGCGCGCAGCGATGATGCGCCCTACCGATAGGACTAAATGAGATGATAATCGAAAAATTGATTTTTTACGTGTTTTCGGCCCTGTTAATAGGCAGTGCGACCATGGTCATTGTGTCACGGCATTCTGTGCGCGCTGCTTTTTTCTTGATTGTTTCTTTTTGCGCGAGTGCAGTTTTGTGGATGCTATTAGAAGCTGAATTTCTAGCTTTGCTCTTAATTTTTGTGTATGTAGGCGCGGTAATGACCTTGTTCATGTTTGTGGTGATGATGTTAAACTTAGACAAAGAAGCGGTGCAAGAAAAATTTGTGCGTTATTTGCCTTTTGCGGTGGTAATTATAGCGTTGATGGTAGCGGTGTTGGTCTTTGCGGTTAAGCCCAGTCACTTGGGGGATTTAGGGCACGCCATGAGCACGCATCAAGCCGCGGATTACAGCAATACGAAGGTTTTAGGCATGTTACTATATACCCATTATGTCTACGCGTTTGAATTGGCGGCGGTCATATTGCTTATAGCCATTGTGGCCTCCATTGGGTTAACGCATAGGGAAAAAGCCAATAATAAGCGTCAGCGCATTGCCTCACAATTGGCAGCGCGTAAAGAAGATCGTTTAGAAATCATTAGCGGAATGGGAGAAAATGAATGATCAGTTTAACCGACTATTTAGTGGTAGGGGCTATTCTATTTAGCCTAAGCTTGGCGGGCATGGTGATGAATCGCAATAATCTCATTGTTTTATTAATGAGCGTGGAGTTAATGCTGTTGGCAGTCAACATGAACTTCATTGCCTTTGCCAGCTTCTTGCAAGACAGTGCAGGGCAAATTTTTGTTTTTTTCATCTTGGCGGTCGCCGCAGCCGAAACGGCTTTGGGTTTAGCGATATTGATTATTCTGTTTCGCACCCGCCAATCCATTAACGTAACCGATCTAGATGCATTAAAAGGATAACGTTTCTATGGAACTATTAAAAACTTTAACGCTATTAATCGTTATGGCGCCTTTATTGGGTGCTACGGCGGCTGGTTTATTGTGCAGACGGGTGTCCAGGGCTTTTGCACACCGCTTAACGATTGCTCTAATGGGTTTTTCTTTTGTCTTATCCGTGTATGTTGCGTATTTAGTTTTACACTGTAATTTAGAGTACAACGGTGTGTTGTATATCTGGGGGCAAAGCGGCAACTTAACCTTAAACGTGGGTTTTTTAATCGATCGCTTAACCGCATGCATGTTGGTTACGGTGACCTTTGTATCTTTCTTAGTGCATATTTATAGCATAGGCTATATGACTGGGGATGGCGGCTATCAGCGCTTTTTTGCGTATATTTCTTTGTTTACTTTTTTCATGTTAATGCTGGTGACGGGCAATAATTTCTTACAATTATTTTTCGGCTGGGAGGGCGTGGGTTTAGCCTCGTACCTACTCATTGGCTTTTGGTTTGACCGTGAATCGGCTAATCAAGGCAGCTTGAAGGCTTTTCTGGTCAATCGGGTGGGTGATTTTGGTTTTGTGGTGGGTATTGCGGGTGTATTAAATTATTTTGGCAGCCTAGACTATGCGGCAGTATTTGCTGCGGTGCCCACTGTTGCAGCCTTAGCGCCTACTTTGCCCGGCACGCATTGGTCTGCCATTAGTGCTGTTGGTTTCTTTTTGTTTATAGGTGCCATGGCCAAATCGGCACAAATGCCCTTGCATGTGTGGTTACCCGAATCGATGGAAGGCCCTACGCCTATTTCAGCCTTAATCCACGCGGCAACCATGGTTACCGCCGGTGTATTTATGGTGGCGCGTTTATCACCCTTGTATCAATACACGCCGTCTATGCAAAGTTTTATTTTAATTGTAGGCGCGACGGGGGCTTTATTCACGGGTTTAATTGCGATTGTGCAAAACGACATTAAACGGGTGGTTGCCTATTCAACCTTGTCGCAATTGGGTTATATGATGGCGGCGGCGGGGGCTTCGGCCTATGCGGCCAGTATTTTCCATTTGATGACGCACGCGGCCTTTAAAGCCTTATTGTTTTTAGGCGCAGGTTCGGTGATCATTGCAATGCACCACGATCAAGATCTACGTCATATGGGTGGGTTGAAAAAACACATGCCTATAACCTATATTACCTTTCTCATTGGAACCTTAGCCTTATGCGCTATTCCACCTTTTTCGGGTTTCTTTTCTAAGGACGCCATTATCGACGCCGTGCAGTATAGCCATATTACCGGTTCTTCTTATGCCTATGTTTGTGTGGTGTTGGGTTCCTTTGTGACGGCTTTTTACAGTTTTAGAGCCTTGTTCATGGCCTTTCATGGTGTAGAGCGCATGAGTCACGAAACCAAACACCATTTAAAAGAATCGCCCTGGGTGGTTTGGTTGCCCTTGGTGTTGTTGGCCATTCCGTCTGTTTTTCAAGGGTATTTGATGATAAAACCCATGCTATTTTCTACCCCTAGTTATTTAGGCAATAGCATTACCGTCTTGCCTCAAAACGACGTTTTAAGCTTAATGGCCGAAGAATTTCAGGGTAGTTTCCGGATGATTGTATCGGCTTTTGCTGGATTGCCTTTATGGTTTGCCTTATTGGGTGCGTTCAGTGCGTGGATTGCGTATATGAAAAAACCACAGTTGCCGGCTCTTTGCGCGCAAAAATTTAAAGTACTGTACACTATTTTGATACATAAATATGGCTTTGACGAATTTAACGATGCCGTCTTTGTGCGCGGAGGTCAGAGTACAGCAAAATGGATGTACAAAGGCGACTCTAAGATTATCGATGACTTTTTTGTCAATGGGGCGGGTAGGGTGATTACTTGGTTTTCGTCTACGTCTAGACGGGTGCAAACCGGGTATATTTACCATTACGCTTTTGTGATGGTTTTAGGCTTAATTGTCTTGTTGGGTTGGTTGATGTTTTAATAGTATAGGGAAAATGGCATGTTCAATGATGTTCCATTACTCAGTTTGATTATTTGGGTACCGGTTATAGGCGGTATTGCGTGCATGTTTGCAGGCGATGATCGCAAGGCTACGCGAGCGCGTTGTATTGCGCTATTGACGGCGTTTATCAATTTATTATTGTGTGTGCCTTTGTACCTTAATTTTGATAAAACCACAGCCAATATGCAGTTTGTAGAAAATGTAGATTGGATTGCTAAGTTTGGCGTGCATTATCACTTGGGTGTAGATGGAATATCTATACTCATGGTTATTTTATCCACCATCACAACCTTTTTAGTCGTGATTGCTTCTTGGCGTCCCATTAAGAAAAACGTAGCGCAATATATGGCTGCATTCTTAATTATGCAAGGTATGATGGTGGGGGTGTTTGAATCCCTAGATTCCATTTTATTTTACGTATTCTGGGAAGGGATGCTGATTCCCATGTATCTTTGTATAGGCATGTGGGGGGGGGCTAGACGAACCTACGCTTCGATTAAATTCTTTTTATACACCTTCTTGGGTTCGGCTTTAATGCTAATTGCTTTATTGTATTTACGCACGAAGACCAATAATTTTGATATTGTAGGATTTTACGCGGTTAAGCTAACGATGACCGAGCAAGTCACTATTTTCATTGCCTTCTTATTGGCCTTTGCGGTGAAGATCCCTATGTGGCCGGTACACACCTGGTTGCCAGATGCGCATACCGAAGCGCCGGCGGGTGGTTCCGTGGTATTGGCGGCTTTAATGCTGAAAATGGGTATTTACGGCATTCTGCGTTTTAGTATGCCCATTACGCCGGACGCAAGCTCACACTTATCGGGCTTAATGATAGTTTTATCCTTGATTGCCATCGTGTACATTGCGATAGTCGCCATAGGCCAGACCGATATGAAACGCTTAATTGCCTATTCTTCTGTTGCGCATATGGGATTTACGACTTTAGCGTGTTTTGTGATTTACAAAATCATTGCCAAAACGGGTGATGTACACGATGCGTATTTAACCTTAGAAGGCGGCATGGTACAAATGTTATCGCATGCCTTTAGTACCGGCGCAATGTTCTTGGGCGTGGGTGTTTTATACGAGCGCTTGCATAGCCGTGAAATCAGCTCTTTTGGGGGTGTCGCGCATAAAATGCCGATGTTTGCCGCTTTCTTCATGTTATTTGCCTTGGCTAATGTGGGTTTACCCGGGACATCGGGCTTTGTGGGTGAGTTTTTAATTATACTAGGCAGTTTTAAGGCCAACTATGTCATCACCTTATTTGCCGCCACCACTTTAGTGTTGTCTGCGGTTTATACCTTATGGATGTATAAGCGCATCTTTTTTGGAAAGGTAGAAACAGCAGGCGTTGAAAGTATGCGCGATTTAGAAATGCCGGAATATTCCGTTTTTGCCATTTTGGCACTGTTGGTTATTTTTATAGGCGTTTACCCCAATGCGCTATTAAGCGTGTTTCATACATCCATAGGCCATTTATTAGAATTGTCTACCACCAGTAAATTATAGGACGAGGGATCATAATGAATTTTACACCCCCTGATTTTTTGCCCGCAATCGGTGAAATGTTCACCTTAGGCATGATTTGTGTCGTCATGTTGGCGTATTTATTTTTTGACAAAGCAAACCGCGGAATCACTTATTTTTTAGCGCAAATTACTTTGTTGGGCGCGGCTATTATTGCCATTTCTTTGTATGGTCACCCTACGGAAATTACCTTCGATGGTAGTTTTGTGCTGGATTCAAAATCCTTGTTGCTAAAAATATTTATCTTACTGTCTAGCGTTTTTGTGTTAATGTACACTCGCACCTACATACGCGACAATGAAATTGCGCACGGCGAATTTTATTTGTTGGTGTTGTTCAGCGTGTTGGGAATGGAAGTTTTAGTGTCTGCCTATAGTTTTTTAACCCTGTACTTAGGCTTGGAAATATTCTCTTTGCCTTTGTATGCCATGATAGCGTTGCGCCATAACCGGCCTGTATGCCAAGAAGCGGCAATGAAATACTTCCTTATGGGTGCTATTGCGTCCGGCTTTTTGTTGTATGGAATGTCCTTGGTCTATGGAGCCTGCGCGAGCCTAAATATACAGGAAATTGTCTCCATGATGACGATATCCGCTGCGACACAACCCATGATGCTCACGGTAGGTTTGGTTTTCATTGCCGCTGGAGCCTTGTTTAAATTAGGGGTTGCGCCTTTTCATATGTGGGTGCCCGATGTGTATGAAGGTGCGCCTAATGCCATGGCTTTATTTATAGCCACCGCGCCTAAATTGGCGGGTTTTGCGTTATTGCTGCGTTTATTGGTAGAAACCATGCCAGCCTTATTCCCACAATGGGACTATTTACTGATAGCCGTTGCGGTATTGTCTATGGCGGTGGGTAATATTATCGCAATAGCGCAAGATAATATTAAACGCATGTTGGCCTATTCTTCCATTGCGAATATGGGTTATATGTTATTGGGCTTAATAGCAGGCACCCCTAGGGGTTATGGCTCTGCGATGTTCTACATTATTATTTATGTGGTGATGTCCTTGGGTGCTTTTGGTATTATCACCTTATTGAGCCGAAAGGGCTTTGAATTAGAAAAAATAGATGATTTTAAGGGCCTAAATGCGCGCAATCCGTGGTTGGCCTTAATGATGTTGCTCATAATGTTTTCCATGGCCGGTGTTCCGCCCAGCGTAGGCTTCTTTGCTAAAGTGGGGGTCTTAGAATCCTTAGTGCGGGCGGATATCGTTTGGTTACCGGCAGTGGCCTTAGTCTTTGCCATCATCGGAGCCTATTATTATCTGCGCGTGGTTAAAGTCATGTATTTTGATGAACCCTTAGAAAAAACACCGGTCATACTAGAATCCTTCGACAGCCAATTGGCCATTAGCATCAATGGTTTAGCCGTGTTTTTCCTAGGGCTATTTCCTACGGCCTTGATAGAACTCTGCCAGAAGGCCTTTTCGGCGTAGGGGAGGAGTATTGCTGATATTTTGTAATATACCGGGTTTATCAAACTATACGGTCATCATCGTATAATTTGATAAACTCGATAGTTTTATGGACGTGATCAATCTTAATTGCCGTTGATGGCAAAGATAGTTGAGTGCGACACGAAGCCGCGAAACGGAGTTGTTCCCACTTCTTGTAGGGAACCACCTATACCACTAGGTGATGCTAGGAGCCTGAATAAAGAGCGGCTCTGACAATGTAATGAAGTGTGACATGGCAATCGCATGAGAACTCGATGAATTTTAACTTTTTTAAAACCCTAATTTTTAAGTGCCGCATAATAACGCGAGTTATGGATAAGGGGTTGAAAAAGTGGCCTCACTGTGATCAAATTCATGTTCAAAAAAACGTAAATAG
>VFJV01000096.1 GCA_009885895.1 Gammaproteobacteria bacterium | reverse complement strand
TCTTGCCCCATTTTTTTTAACTGAATCTCATCCCTTGAAAAAATGCAAAATATTAGCACTTTTCACCTGGATTTTTTTTGTGCGAATGCATATTGAAATTCCTAATGATTAAAGGCGCTTTTTATGAAGAAGAAAGGGAAGGCAGGGATGAACTCGGAGTTAAAAGGTTATTTTTTAGACAAGAATGTTTCACGTGGAACATTTCACTCTATTTACAATGACCAAAACCTACTCCAATATCCCATGAAAGTACACCATGTTATTGAGCGACAATTATCTTTGCCGGTCGTATTGCATCATTAGAAAAACACACTACCTGTAATTGACGTTTGATACCATGTATTCCATTGCCCCAGAATCCATCTCAAAAAAAGATATAGCGAAGAGAAACAGCTATGGCAATCTAACACAACCCAGGAAAAAAGGGCGAAAGTGGGTCAATTTAAAATAAACAACTAATAATGTTATTTTTCAATTGGTTACTAAAATATTCTTGGGAGCCCCCCCAGGTGATGTTTAAATATTAACCATCCTGTTCCCATAAAGCTACACCTTAAGCCAATGTCCCAGCGGGTAAATACGGTTTTATTGCCAATTTATCTGCCCCCTTGTTTATGAACTCAACTACCCTATTTGCCGCAAATTCAATTTTTGGCATTAAAGCTGCATTCTCATCGCCGATTTTGCTCTGTATTTCTTGAACATAGGTGCTTAATTGCTGTGCCCAACGGATCGCTTGTGCTGTGTAACTATTTTCTTGCCCTGTGGTTTTGCGTTCACGATTGCATTCATCCCTTTTTCGTGCTTCATGAGCCTGTAATTGTGCCTTACGATAAGTTTCTATCTCTTTGCCGTATTCTGCATAGCGGTTAAAACCAAAGGGCGTACGCCACGTGCGTTGCCGTAACAGTTGCATACAGCGTGAAACAGCGTGCTTAAAACTCAATATGCCTTTCCTTTGGACTGGATTTAAGATGCTAAATTTAATCTCTTCAAATATTTCTTTCTCGTTTGTAACGGTTAATTGCGCTTGTTCAATAGTTTTTTTGAAGGCTATACGTAAAAAACACATTTGCCTGTAAGTTAAATTTTCGTTTATGTGATTTAAAGTAATATCACTGCTATCGTAGGGCTCTTTTTTCGATTTTTCCGTGGATATAGTATTATTATTTTTGTATGTATTTGTATTTAATCTTATGGATTTCTCTATTTTTGCAGGTTCTTCCCTGCAAAAATGGCCATCTGCGCTTTTTTTAGGCGATTCTTCCGGTTTCTTTCCTTCTTCTTTCGGTAACAGAACATCGTTTTGTTGTAACCCCTGGGCTAGTCCAGTTTCTATTTTTTCATATATGGGCGTTGAAATAGTAAAATGGAGCTGTCTTTTACCATGCCAAATGAATTTTTGTGAAACGATGAGCCCTTTTTGCTCAAGATCATCAATAATACTATCCACTGTACGTAAGCTAACGCAGAGCAGTTTTGCGATGGTTTCACGTTTTAAACTGCACCAGCGCGTATTTTCATGCTCAATCAGACTTTTATTGAGCGCAAAAGCAATTTTTGCCCACAGTAAGGAGGCTTTACTATCCCCTGTGTGTTGATTCAAAAATAGTAATTTTCTAAAATGCACCTCAATTTCAGGGGCTTCTTTGTTTATGGATATGAAAAGGCGTTTTTTGCAAAACCACGTCCCAACTGTTTTTCGGATAAAGTTTAGCTTTTCTAATTGCTTAACACGGGTATCTATTTTGCTTGGTGTTACGCGTAAAAAGGAAGCTAACTGTTCTCTAGTGCGTGCTATGGTCTTGGTGCCATGGGACAGTAGCTTACTATTAGCGATCTGAAAGCGTAGCATCGCGTAAAGCAGGGTGGTATCAATATCCCCTGTTTTCTGGTTAACTACCTCAAGTTGCGAAAAATTGAATGGAATACAGGCAAAACTCAAATTATTTTGATACATTTCTAGTTCCTTACGTGTAAAAACCTTTACAAAGAGTTTCGACTGGACTAGAATTGAACTTGTATTTTTGGCCTTAACATGACAGTTTGCGTCAACTAGCTCTGCTGCTAGTGAACATTGGACTTCAAGTTTACGTTCTAGTTATGGCGAAACTCGGAAAGGAACAGACGTCGAATCTGTTCCTTTCCACCCTTAAAAAGCCATAAATTTATTAAATCCACACCTTTTTTACATATTTTAGTCTCCAATATGAAACAAAAAACAATTCTTTTTTCACTGTAAAAACAACTACTTACACAAAAATTCGGTCACCGAATAAATGCCTAAGCAGACTTATTTCTTCTTTTCCCTGTGAAGGCGTTTAATCCTTTCCAGCAAAAAATACCACTATATATCAATCAGTTGCCGGTTTATTCGGTGGCCGAATTTTTTATTTCCTTTCTTAAGAGCCTTTGAATGATGGCTGTTCTGAACAGGCGGCTTTTTACACCTTCCATTGCCGGGAACTCCGTTCGTACGTCAATTACTGCTTTATTTAGCCGTTCATATAGCTCCGGCTCCAAAGTAACAAAAATAGTCTTTTCAAAATTAGACATACTATCTCCGATCTTAACCAATTCAGGATAATTCGGGTTTTTTAATAAGAGCGCTAAGGCCTCAGTTATCCAGAGAGTTACTGCACGTAGTCCATAGCCAGATCGTTTCATGCTATCGCCCATTTCTTTACGTAATGCCTCGGGAATAACAACGCTGACTTTAGTTTTTTTTAGTAAGTCACTACTCATTTATTTCACCTTCTTCAATTGCGCTGATTATTTTTTTAAATAGGGATGTGATGGCTTTATTGTTGGTCCAATCTATAGTCTCAAGCACAGGCTTAAGGTGTTGGAAGCGTTTGTTTTCTATTAGGGCTATTAGGATCGTCTCTGCTGCTTTGAGGCTTGTTGTGGACCCAAAATTAACTTGTGTCTTAACATGCCTTTTTGCTTTATGCTTCTGTTTTTCTGCCTGTTGCTTCAATAAGGATTCAAGTTCTTTTAATTTTTTAAGTGAGGCACCTTCTATACAAGCTTTAATAAGTGCCTTTTCATGGGCTTGGTCTGCTTTTGCAATCAAAGATGCTTTGTCTAAATTTTTAATTTGGTTATCCGCAAGGGCTTTTTTCAATGCGATTGACCCCTGTAATACATTTACGTAACACATAATCTGTGGCGGCGAGATAGCGGTTAATTGACTCAGGTCCATGTAACGAACGTCTCTTATGCCAGGAAGATTGTTAGCGCGCATAAATTCGGTAGTAATTTTTTCAAAGTTTCTGATTCGCTCCCAAACAGTCAGATCAGCCCGTTCGTTGTTCTCTATCCACTGTAATATGCTTAGTTTTAACGGATCTGGACGCTCCTTCAAGATTTTTGCTTGTACTGTTATATTGCCAGCAAGAATAGAGGCAAGTACGCGCCGTTCGCCGGCAATAAGCTTATACTTCGCGTTGTTTTTATAGACCACAATTGGGTTTAAAAGGCCGTTTTCCTTAATGGTTTGTGCCAAAGATTTTAAAGATTCTTTTTCTTTTTGTTTTTTTCCCTGATGGGGATCATCATGAGAAATCCCATTAAACATATCATCCAATGTAAGCAATAATACCCGTGGATTCTCAGGGTCTAATTCAATTTTATGCGTAGGTAATACTTCAACGTGCAAATCGCCCGCATGAGCGATAGCCGCGATAAAAGTATCATCTAAAGCGCGGGTTAAGTCACCTTTAATTGCAAATATTTTCTTTTTAGCCATTTTGGAAAATCCTATCCATAATTTCTTTACATGCTACCGAGCATTCGACCCGTGCCGGGTGATCTACAGCCAACTCAAAAACGCTTTTAGGGCGATCCTCTTTGACCCTTAATTCTCCATAAATAACACGTTCTTTTATTTTATGAGAGATAATAAAGTCCTTTGTTGAGTCTATTTTAGACAATTGTTCAAAAAAGCTCTCGTGTAATGATACATTACGAACTCTATTGGCTAAAATTCCAACTAAAGTGATAGGGTCGTCCGGAGTTCGAATATAAGACTCTTGTTTCCATAGCTGTAACATGCCATAGATGCCGTCAATGGAATCTTCTTCCATTTGTGAGGGGATAACCATATGAGAACATGCCTTAATGCCAGCGATGGTTAACGGACCTTTTGATGGTGGTGTATCAATTATAATAAGATCATAATTTTGTTTTACTTCATCTAGGGATATAAATTCTTTTAATCGTAAGTGCACTTTTTCCACAACATCCTGCTTGGTTACGGCTTCTGCGTCTTGTAGTCTTTGAGAATGGGCCGGTAGGATCTCTATATTTTCAAAGAAAGAAGGGTAGGGTGTTACCCCTTGGCCACCATAAAAGATATCTGCGATTGAGCTACGACCATCTCCAGGATCTTCTTCTGCATTGTGATCGTGATGAATTGGCGGAATTTTGCCGCCATTGGTGGCGGGGTCGTATTCTAGGTTAAGATAATACTTGGAGAAGTTAGCTTGTGGGTCTAAATCAATGGCCAAAACCCTTTTTTTCATAACTAAGGCCGCATATTCTGATAAAAGAATACTAACAGTGGTTTTTCCTTCACCACCTTTGTTGGTTGCATTTGCGATCACTTTTAGCATTTTGTCCTTGACCTTGTATAGCATGAATCATGATAAACACGATCTAACACCATTTTCCTTTAGAGATCAAGGGGGATAGTGAAAGAAAGTAAAGATATTTTAATTATTTATGAAAAAAAAAGGGGAAAAGAGCTAAATAAAACCAAACAGGCTGAAAAACAACCAATTTTCTGGTTTTTAGACCTCCATACATCTGTAATTTTTACGGGCTTTCTTTCCGAGAGGGGGGTTGCATGATGCCAGTGGATGTACTATAATGAGTACAATGATATATGGGGGTTAATATGGAAAATATGACATATTCTGATTTTAGGAGCCATTTGGCGAGCGCATTAGACCGAGTAAATGAAAGCCACACACCTATTTTAGTAACACGGCAATCTGGGAAAGCAGCGGTGGTGATCTCTTTAGAGGACTTTAGGTCTTATGAGGAGACAGCGCACCTGATGTCTAGTTTTAAAAATGCGGAGCGTTTAAACCAAGCAATTGAAGAGCTGGAAAACAAAGGCGGCCAAGTAAAGGGTCTCATTGAAGAGTGAAATTGATTTGGGCTGAAAGTGCTTGGGATGATTATCTATTCTGGCAAGAGCAGGATAAGGCTATTTTGCAACGGATAAATGCTTTGATTAAGGCCATCAAACGAGATCCATTTAAAGGCATTGGCGATCCAGAGCCATTAAGGCATAATTGGCGTGGTTATTGGTCTAGGCGCATTACTCGAGAACATCGTTTAGTCTATAAAGTGGAAACAGATGCGCTTTTGATAGCGCAATGTAGATATCATTACTGAGATTCTATCAAAGCTTGTATTTTAGTTTTTTCTGAATGTTCGCTCGGTTATAGGGTATTGTTTTTGTTGAGGTGTAGATCATATTCGCGGATGATCCTTATTAGAGAATAACTTTCGAGATCCCTATGGGATATGCCTGTTAAAACACGGGGTTTTTGAACCATGCCCATTACGGATGATTGGCTTAAATAGAACAGGTATTTTTCTTTATTTTCTTGCTCTCTATAGGGTACCCATTTAGCCGAATACGCAAAAATCTGTGGACAGTTGGCTGACGCCAAACAAGGCTTTTGGCCGTGGATAACATGCGGACAACGCTTGCGCGTTGACCGCCAAGTTACCCCACCGCACGCCTTTTTGCCCACGGATTTTTGCGCTCAATAAAGCGCGCCGCCCGTGGACAATCGGCTGCGCCGAACGGCACTTAAAGCTGTGTACAAGCTTAAGACAAGTTTTAAAAACCTTGTCTTAAGCTTATACACAGCCCGTACCTTTGCCCACCCGTCGGCGCTGACTAATAAGCCCCGCTTATTAATCGCAAGCAGCGGGGCCAAGAAGCGCGTTTTAAATAAGGGCTCTTTGTTTTTCTAATTTTGCGCCTTGTTTTAACGAGCAGTAGGCCGAATGTGATTCGCAAATCTTTTTTATTCTATGTAATTTTAGATTTCTAATAATCCTGTAGAGCGAGATAAACAACATAAGCACAATATCGATGCGCTGTATAGTGTGTCAAGGCAGCCTCGCAAGCTCGGTGCTGCGCAGCCTTGACACACTATACAGCGCATCGATGAAAGCGTCATTATGTTGATAATCTCTAAGGAGGGCTGTTCTAGCCTTTTCTGATAACACCACAAGGCCCACATCAGCGGGTAAATAGTTGGTTTGGGTCTAAATGGCCTATTAAGGCATATTTTTTTTATTAATTTCTTGAGATAGAAAATTTTGTATGATATGCATGCTTTTTTTAGATATTTTACCTTCTTTAACACATCTATAGAGTGTCCATTCAGCAAGGCCTATGTCTTTTGCGATAAGGGATATCCGTAGGTCGCTTAGCTTTTCGCGCATAGAGGTTTCATCTTTGGGGATTTCGGTAAGGTATGCTGAAAGGGCTTCAAAGTTTTTATACAATAAGTCTTTACCCCCTAAAAAAACATAAAGAGTATTTGGGTGCACCCCTATTTTATCTGCAACTCGATTGAGTTTATAGTATATAAGCAGGTCTCTTGCCCGCGCAGAATCTATTAGCATAGCCATCCCATTTTTAGAAGTCATCATAAAACTGTCGCTATTATGGTGCATTTTTATTAAAAGGGCAAATAAAAAAAACAAAAAATACGGTTTTATTAACAAAACTACTTGACAAAAACCATGGTTTTGGCTATACTATCATCATCATCAGCGCTTAACTGATGAGGCTAGATGAATCATTATTTTGAACAAGACAGGGAACTTTAAACATGACAATCAAATCAACACGCAGTTTTATACAGTGGCTCAATACCTTTAACGCAGAAAAGGGCTTGGATTTAGAGGATATTTTAGAAGTGGAAGGCCCTTGTGGTGTGAATATTATGCCACTAGGGGTTGTGATAGAGGCGATAAAAGGGGCCTGCTTGATAGAGCAGATGAGCATACATAAAACGCTTGTTAACATAGATTTTAGGAACGGTGATATCGTCCATTTTTACGCCCACCTAGCTAAAGCAATAGCGCTTTAAGGAGCTTAGCCCTGTCGCAAAACAACCCAGGCTTAGCGGTAAATTCCGCTGAGCTTGGCCGTGTTTATGATAGAGCTTTACCCGCGCTTATTTTGTGAACGCACTAAAGCATGACTATAAATACCGGTATGCAATGATACCGGCGCTAAAAAACCGTAGAATCCCAAAAAAAAGCGCTGGGCTGGTCGCCTTCCGCGCCCTGGCATAGTTTAGCCCTTATTTTTTGAGTTATCCCTCCTTTTCTGGCAGCTCTGATAACTTAAATAAGGCACGGTCAGGGGCGCGGGTTAAGTATGTATCTAAAGCGCCTTTGATGATATCCAACACGCCAAGCTCCACACCTTTTTCTAACACACAAGCACCAATCAAGATTTTTCGTCTGGTGTCCTCCTTGCGTTCCTGATTTTTTTGGGCCGCCTCTAGTAATTGGATACGCGCAGCGATTTGGATTTTTTGCTTATTAAGTGCTTCTAATTGAGCGGATTTTTTTTCTGACGCAGATAGTTTGGTCTTGACTAAAGGTTCATCCGTAGTTTGGGCTGCCATAAAAACTCCTTGGTAGATAAGTGGGGCGGAAAATACGCCATCGAAGATGGCAATAGAGTAAGTTTACGCCAAGGTAACTACGCTTCGCAAGAGGCGCAGGCGTAAAGCACATCAACAAAAAATCACGAAAAGACAGCGCAAAAAGAGACTAGGCGGTTTTAAAGCCACTAAAGCCACTAAAGCCAAGAAATAGGAGCGGCGCGCTATGTAAAATTAAAATAGGCGAGCTTGCTCGCAACCAACGACCGAAGGGAGCCCAGCTACCTGGCGAATGAAGGGCGCGCTTATACGTTGCTTTGCAACGCCGCTCTGAGTAGGATAGAATCCACCTCACGAAATAGTCATTTTTACAAAACTGACTATTTAAAAACCAAAATAAGGAAATCTGCGGATGGCTAATTACCACCTAGAAGCACAAACCATCACCCGCTCTAAAGGCCAAAGTGCTATTGCATCTTCAGCCTATAGAGCCGGTGAGAAATTGTTAGATGAGCGTACGGGTGTCCTGCATGATTACACCCAAAAACAAGATGTTTTGCGCGCAGAGATTTTTCTGCCTTCTGGCGCGTCAGAAGTATTTCTAGACAGGGGAGTCTTGTGGAATACGGTAGAAGCATTTGAAAAACGCAAAGATGCGCAATTGGCGCGAGAGATGAATATTTCGTTACCGGTAGAGTTTAACGATACTCAGAATTGGGATTTGATTAGCTGCTTTGTTCAAAAAGAATTTGTGGCTAAGGGGATGATTGCCGATGTGGCTTTTCACCGGGGTGGTACTGTCCAATCCCCACAACCCCATGCCCATGTTATGTTGACGCTGCGCTCGGTGGATGGGCAAAGCTTTGGTCCAAAAGAGCGGGAATGGAATAAAAAGGACTTGCTGATGGAATGGCGCGTTCATTGGGCAGAGCATTGTAACGAGCGTTATGCAGAGCTTGGGTTTGACATACGTATAGACCACCGTACACTAGAGGCTCAGGGAATAAATCTGGAGCCTCAAAATAAACGCGGCGCCATAGAAGCGGGGCAGCGGAAGGCTCGGGTTGCTGAGCATCAAAAAATAGCCCGGCGCAATGGTGAGCGTATAGCCCATGAACCGGGTATTCTGTTGCATGCTTTAACGCTACAACAATCGACATTTAGTCACCATGATATCGCCCGTTTCGTAAACCGCAACAGCGCAGATGAAGCGCAGTTTACTGAGGTGTATGCCCGCGTTTTGGCCAGCGCTGAATTGGTGCATCTAGGGCGGGATGCCCGAGACTTAGAGCGCTTTACCACAGCAAAAATGTTGGCTCTAGAGAAGACGATGCTGGAGCGGGTAGAAGTCCTAGGCAATAATAAAGGGCACTGCCTTGGTGAAAAACAGCTAGAAAGGGTTATCGCGGAGCATAGTTTAAATGATGAGCAAAAAGCGGCGGTTCGCCATATTACCCTAGGAGGGGATGTGACTTCGGTGGTGGGTTTTGCTGGAACCGGAAAAAGTTATATGTTGGGTGCTGCGCGCAAGGCTTGGGAGGAGGCCGGTTACAGGGTGCAGGGGATGACCTTATCGGGGATTGCGGCACAGAATCTACAGGCGAGCTCCGGAATACAGAGCCGTACGGTGTCAAGCCATCAATGGTATTGGGAGCGTGGGAAAGAGCAATTAACCCAAAATGACATTGTCGTTGTGGATGAGGCGGGAATGCTGGGCTCTTTGCAAATGGCAGATATTGTGGAAAAAGTAAATCGCGCTAATGCCAAATTGGTTTTAGTGGGGGACCCCGAGCAACTACAAGCCATTGCCGCAGGGGCAGCGTTTCGAGCAATAAGCGAACGAACGGGTTTTGTGTCTTTAACCGACATCATGCGTCAAAAAGAGGTCTGGCAGCGTGAGGCGACCAAACAACTGGCAACGGCAAACACAAAAGAGGCCTTGAGCGCTTATTTGGATAGAGGGTATGTTCAAGCTCGGGGCGATACGTTCAGTGCTATGCTGGCCATTGTTGAAGACTGGGATGAAGCCCGAGGCGGTGGGGCAGGGGAGAATAGCATCATGTTGGCGCATACCCGTAAGGATGTGTTTGAGCTGAATGAAACCGCCCGGGTAACGCGACAAGTCCAGGGTGAGCTTGGGGAAGATTGTAAGATTATGACGGCGAGGGGAAGCCGCATTATGGCAAGAGGGGATAGGATTTATTTTCTAGAAAATGAGAATCAAGTGCTTAAAGTTAAAAATGGTACCTTAGCAACTATTGAGGCCATAGAAGGCAATAGCATTACTGCAAATTTGGATGCAATGGGGGCGGAGCCCTCACGGAAGGTGCAGTTTAGTCTTAAGGACTATAATCACATTGACTTAGGGTATGCCGCCACCATCCACAAAGCCCAGGGTATTACGGTGGATAAATCCTATGTATTGGCATCCCCCTATCTGGACAGGCACTTAAGTTATGTGGCCTTAAGTCGGCATAAAGAAAGTTGTACATTGTATTACAGTACGGAAGAATTTAAGGGTTTTGAGCCATTAGCGGCACGATTGGGGCGTGAGCGGGCAAAAGACACCACCTTAGATTATGATTTAACGCCGTCTGTACTTGACGAAAATAAAGAAGAAACGCTGAAAGGATTTGCGCTAAGGAGCAGCCTGTTTGAAAAGAGCGAAAAGAGCGAAAAAAGGGAAGAGAGTTGGGAGGGTGTCCGAGCAATAAGCCTTTCGACCCAGGAGAAGGCAATCCAGGAGCCGTCAACAACGTCCTTTGCACCAAAAACCACCTTATGGACCTATACAGAAGCGAAAGAATTTATGCTTTACGCAGAAGAATTAAACTACGCGGTACAGAATCATTTATTTGACAGTATCGCTGAAAATGAAAAAGAGCGTTTTGCCAAAGGGGCCGCACGCTGGTATAAAGACACCGAAAAACGCGCGTATTTATTTCAGCATGCCGAAAATCTGGCTGCAACCATGGAGTCTCTAGTGGTATCTTTTGATACAAGGCAACAAGAATTGGGTAAAGGTGTTTCAGAAAACTACATCAATTGGTTCAGTGGTTATGATTGGTTTTCAGAAGGTTTACCACAAGACTGTGACACGATGATGCGGCACTTAGATATACAGGGCATGTCTTTGGGCGAGGCTCTAAACCATAACAAGACAGACAACACAGACAAGACAGATAAGACCAAAAACAATGTGTATCAGTATGAGTCTAAGGAAGCTTATGCCGCACGCCGCCAAAAAGCATTGGATTATCTGATGGAGATGGACAAACATGAGCGCCGCGTGCAACGCGAAGAAAGTTACTATGAAAAAGAAGACGTCAAAGCAATGCTTGCTTTTGGTGAGCTCTCCAGAGCCGTTTCAGAAGATGAAGCGGTCATGGGTGCATTAACGGACATTAACCAAAAGAGCGCCGATAAAGTACCGCGCTATGCCTATTCAATGGATAAAGAGGTCAAGCACTATCAAGCCAAATTAGAGAGGGCATTAGAAGAAGATGGTGGTAGAGGGTATTAAATAAAAAGAGTTTGACCCATAATGGGAAAAGAAGACATGGATGTGAGAAAGGAAAGCGTGAAAAAGAGATGAAAAAAATGACAAGGAAATTATAACATGAACATTGAAAACAATGCGTCCATTAGCAAAGTGGCTAATGATGCCAAAGAGTATGCCTGTGTTGATGATAATTCCGGCATAGCTAACGCCTCTGGCCAATCTAATATGGCAGCTTATAAAAGGATGGAGCTTTTTGCAAAAAATAACGAAATCCAGCAAGAAGCCATTCTTGCTAAAATGCAGAAAGTGGCCGGCGACATAGAGCAAAACCGTTTAGGTTTGGAAACAAACCTAAGGCAAAGCATCGATAGAGTTTTTATTGAATTAACTCAGGTGCCCATAAAAATGCAGGAGGGTTTTGAGGCGCAAAAGATGCTTCCGGCTAAAAGACGTGCGCAGTTTCTAGCCGCCGCGTTTTTCTTTAGTCTTTTTGGTGGACTTGTAGTCAGTTTAGCGGGATATTATTATAACGCCCACATCAGCGATGAAATACGCCATCAACGGGTGGCGGGGAAGGTTTTGCAAGAGTCCTGGAGCAAGCTTAGTGTTACGGATAAAAACAGCATTATGAGCATTGCTCTTGGGGTGGACGCGCCGGAAGTGAAAGGGAGCGCGAGTAAGGCTGAAAAGCCAAAGACCGCTGGAAAATCACAAAGATAAATTCCGAGGTAAAAATGCGGGTGTTTATGCTCAGGGCATTTTTTTCTATTTTTATTTTTTAAGGTCCGATTTTTACTCATAATTTAGGATAAGCCCTTGACAAAAGTCTAAAAAAGGGTAAATATAGCCATTGAGTAATGAGAAACGGTAAGTGATGCACGGCGGTTTTAGAGGTAGCACATCACTTTACAATGGAGTCTACTCGAAAGAGTAGGCGCAGTCCGACAAATGCTAGAAACATGAGCCGGACTACTAACACAACAATCAGTGAGGATTGTCGAGCTATGCAAATTTTAACGCACCGCAGTGCCAACGCACAAGAAGAATGCAGACATTTTGTCTACATTCCCACACACTTTGTAAGTATATTGCACAAATATACCGATTACCCCAACACAATACACGCTATGCTGCCTCCACTATGGAGCCTAGTGCGGTCTTGTTTTTGGGGGCAATCGCACTGAGTGGCTTTGAGTCTTTCGCTTTTTACGCAGACTTTAGCCATTTCAATTGAAAAACCCTAAATAAACGTATTAAGCCAAATTCAATGAGCGCGAAAGGCCGCTGTAGCCATCCCCTGGGATGACTTTGGTGTGTACTGTACGCTAGCGCGTGGTCTTTAAACCAGACCATGGATTAGGTTGGCCATTTTTTAATACTCGGGGTGCGTT
>VFJV01000007.1 GCA_009885895.1 Gammaproteobacteria bacterium | reverse complement strand
TAGCGACGGTTCATTTCCCGCTTCTGTTGGCAAGGCTTTTTGTGGAGCCTATTTCTTGACCCAACCGGTTAGTGTGCCTACATTAACACCCAGCTCTTTTGCTGTTGCTGCAATACTTTGCTCTGACTGATAGGCCAGTTGCGCTGATGATTTTTTAAACTCAATAGTATATTGGGTTATCTTTCTTTTGACCATTTTATGGACTCCTCTTTCTGGAACTATTTTAACTTCTCTGTCCGGGAAAGTGTAGCCACATCATATCAGCTTTTGATATCAGTCAATCTGAAGTTTAGTGTAAGTTTATTCCTCAGGATAGCAGCAGCCTTATCAAAAAAGAACATTATTTGAGCATTGCCCGAACTGTTGGTTTTTTTTATTCTTCACCGAGAATAGCTGAATACAATCAAATTAAGTTGACTTTTTTATTCACTGAATGCTATCTTGCTCTGACTAAAGAGTAAGTTCGCGGGGACACAGAACAGTGAAATATAGTTATAATGTGACTGTGTCAAATGACACATAAGGGTCATAGGATAGCAGTCGTTATACCCTGCTATAGAGTGTGCCGCTCTATTCTTACTGTAATCGAAAAAATAGGCCCAGAAGTGGATCGCATTTATGTCGTGGATGATGCCTGTCCTGATGGTTCTGGAGATTTTGTTACTCAACATTGCCAAGATGCGCGATTAGTGGTGATGCGAAATTTTGAGAATAGGGGTGTGGGCGGAGCGGTTATGGTGGGGTATCAAGCGGCAATGTCTGAAGATATGGACGTCGTCATCAAAATAGATGGTGATGGTCAAATGAACCCTAGCTTAATCCCTGATTTTGTTGCACCTATTATTGCGGGAGATGCGGACTATAGCAAGGGGAACCGATTTTTCAATTTAGACAAAATTCAAATTATGCCGAAAAGACGATTATTTGGTAATGCTGTATTGTCATTTATGACTAAGCTATCGTCCGGCTACTGGGATTTATTTGATCCTACGAATGGATATACAGCAATTCACTGCGATGTTTTAAAACAGTTGCCATTTCATAAAATAAGCGCTAGGTATTTTTTTGAAACGGATATGTTGTTTAGGTTGAATACCTTGCGTGCAGTGGCGGTCGATATCCCCATGAACGCGCACTATGCGGAGGAAGTGAGTCATTTAAAGATCTCAAAGATTATGGGCGAATTTATTATAAAGCATATGCGCAATTTTTGTAAGAGAATTTTTTACAATTATTATTTAAGAGATATGTCCTTGGCATCGATTGAGCTACCACTGGGCGTATTTATGCTACTTTTTGGTTTTTCTTTTGGGTGCTATCACTGGTTTTTTTCTTTGCAAGAAGGGAGGATAACCCCTGCGGGAACCGTAATGTTGTCTGTTCTACCGTTGATACTGGGGCTTCAGTTGGTATTGGCTTTTTTGGCATATGATATTGCGGCGCTGCCTAGGCGGGTTATTCATCGAAAAAATTTTAAAGAAAAAAAGGGGGGGGGTTATGCTTGATGAGATATGCGTAGTTTGCAAATCAAAACTGTTTTATAATAATTATAAAGAATGGCATGCTGTATGCAAAAATTGCGGATATGAAAAGGCAAATCTTCAATGCACAATAGGCCTCTTCTTAACGCAAGAAACAGTTAATGAGAGGTCTAGAGAAATAGGGTTACGGAAATTACGGCAGAAGAATTTTAAAAAAATATTAATGAGCCTAAAATTATTGAAACCAACTGGTGGGCATTTATTAGATGTAGGTTGTGCTCATGGATGGTTTCTTGAAATGGCAAAAAATGATTTTGATGTTATGGGCATTGAACCCGATAAGAACATGGTAGAAAAAGCGGCGCAAATAGGATCGCCTGTTCGTTTCGGGTTCTTTCCTGAAGCCCTCCGAAAAGATGAGCGCTTTGACATTATTATTTTTAATGATGTGTTTGAACATATTCCCGATATCACAACTGCCCTAAAATCATGCTATCAACATTTAAGCCGGGAGGGGGCGTTAATTTTAAACTTACCCAGTAGTAAGGGGATATTTTATGTGCTGTCCAAGCTGCTTTGCAGGCTTGGCATGGATAGTTTTTTTGACCGTTTGTGGCAAAAGGAGCTGTGTTCACCACATTTAAGCTATTTTAGCCCATCGAATTTGGAAATTTTTTTAAAGAATAATAAATTTCTTATAAAAAGGAGGGGCTATTTAGCTACAATAAGCTTTAAAGGTTTATACAAAAGAATCATCACTGTGAGAAAGTTTGGTATTTTAAGGTCTGCTGTAATTTATTTAGCACTGATAGTTACATTGCCATTGTTAAAAATTTTCCCAAAGGATATCTTTTTTGTCATAGCTTTACGCCAAGAATAGAGGAGTATATCCTATGACTCCAAGCCGTTTATATATTCTAACGTGCGTTTTTATTTTGGCAATTGGACAGGTGCTGTTTAAACAAGTCGCAGTGAATTATAATAGAACCGGGGCTTTATTTACTTTTAATGTGCTGGGTATTTTGTTGATAGCGGGCGTTTTATACATCGCTGCAACGGGGCTGTGGGTTTGGACTTTACGTTCCGTGGCCATATCAAGAGCATATCCCTTTTTTGCCTTTGGCTTTGTGCTGGTGCCTTTGCTCGGGGCATGGTTGTTTGGTGAGACTTTAACTCTAAAATATGGAGCGGGAATAATTTTGATTATTTCCGGAATTATCGTTGCTGGATTATCTTAGATCCCACGGGGAATTCGCTTCAGGAATTGCGTATTTTTTTAACATCTATGAATCAAATTTCAGCAGTAAACAAAGGCGTTAATTACGAAAAAAAGAAAGGCCTACATCCTATCCTCTCGGTGACGGTGACTTTCAGGTTGATAGTTGTTGTGTGAGAAGGTCATATTTATGCTACAACGAGAGCAGGCATTTACCCTCATAAACTTTAGAGTATATTTCTCGCTTAATAATCCGCATGTGCCTAGTTATTTTTTTAGGCATGGTATGAGGTAGTGTCTTCGAGGTTCATATTATATTGGATAAGAGAGAAGATTTTGTTTTAACAGTGAGAGGGTATCATTTGATATGATAGATGCAATTCTCAATGCAGCTTCTGTATTATTTTGGTACTTGTCGGATGCGAGGATTTTAAATATAGTGTGTTCAGAGAGGTTTTTTTATGTTTTAGGGAATGCCTGTTTTTATTTCGATATTCATTTTTCAGCAGTAAAAGCATCGCTAACTATTTTTGAAAATGTTAAATTCGGGAGTATGAAATGAAAAAACATAATGCCACTAGAGGGATAGAGAATTATTTGCCTTTGAATTTGGCCGGCAATACATTCTTACTAAGCTTCTGCAACCAAACAAGTTCTCCAAACTATTCTTTATGCGCGATTAATTTTGAAAAAGAAATCTCGTGTTGGTTTGATTTGTCCTTGATCCCGGAAGAATTTAAAGAGGGCTTTTCAGGAATATGTGGTTTGAGTTTATCCGGAAATTTTGTATTTGCAGCGACTCAAGCGATAAACCCAATTATTAGTATTTTTGATTTAGAGGCGAGGGCTAAATTTAAATACTTTCCTTTAAAGAAGTGTAAGGATGCGCATTCTATAGTATATCATGATGGATATATTTATATAGTCAGTACGGGAACGAATGAGATATATCGTGTTCAATTAACAGATGAGGGGACTTATGAAGAAGAACTTTTTTGGCGTTATCCTGGCGTAGATTACGATAAAGATGTTGTTCATTTAAATGGACTGACTATTGACGTTAATGGCCAATGGATAGCGTCTTGTTTTGGGCCAAGAAAAAGTGCCGATAACTGGAAAACGGATTGTGGGCGAATATTTTTTCTTGAGTCAGGTTGTAATATTGTGACGGGTTTAAAGCATCCACATACCCCGTTGATCATTAATAACCAATTACTTTTTGCTGAGTCATTAGCAGGTAAAATTCATATTTACCAAAAAAATCAAAAAGATAGCTGGGTTTTAAATAAAACCATATCGTTAGACGGATATCCTAGAGGGATTACCTCTGATGGTCAAAACCTATTGGTTGCACTTAGTGTTAATAGGCACAGATCTAGGAGTCAAGGAAAAATTGTAGGCGAAGACTCAAATAAATTATCATCCGTGTTCGCAGAAATTAATTGGCAAACACGAGAAGTTCAACAGAAATACAGCTTATTAGAATATGGCCGCGAAATTTATGATGTCTTTTTATTGCCTAAAAGCAACCAGCTTAATTTTGTGAGCAATGCAGATGCGCTTGTTCAACGGATCTGGGACATGGAAGTAAATATGGACTCCTTATTAGGAACGGATCCGAAAATTGAAGTAAGGGAAAAAAGTTTTTTTAGAAGATTCATCGCTAAATTTTGGCTATTTTCTTAAGCGCATATAATCAGGCTTATTGTGCCTATTTTTAGGCGCATCCTCGTTAATTAGTCGTTCGATTTTGAATACAAGATGCTTATAACTCATTTAGGCTGAATCTTGGCTCTAAACCTTTTCCGTGCTAACCCTTCTGTTGCGGATAATATATACATAGGTTACACTCTGGGCTTCAAATTATCTGAAGGACTTTACATGAAAAAATGGATTTTAACCCTACGGCAGATATGCGATCTCGAGCTTTTACTGACCGCGGGCTTTGATCCCTTAACAGGCTTTCTTTGTCAAGCAGATTATAATTGTGTATTAAAACATAATCGCTTGATGGATGGCAGCCTTTGGCCCATGCCGATTACCTTGGATGTGGATGCCCCTTTTGCACAATCCCTATCTTTAGGCGAAACCATAGGTTTACATGCCGAAGACTATACCCTGCTGGCCCATTTAACGGTGGCAGAAGTTTGGTGTCCGGATAAAAATGCTGAAGCACACGCCGTTTTTGGTAGTGACGATATTGCCCACCCAGGCGTGCATTATTTATTTAAACAAGCCAATCTGTATTATGTAGGCGGCAAAGTAACTCAGGTGGCCTTACCGAAACACTATGATTTTGCGGCTTTACGACATACGCCAGAACAATTAAAGCAATACTTTGGAGAAAACCAGTGGGAAAATATCATTGCTTTTCAAACACGCAATCCCTTGCATCGAGCGCATGTGGAAATGACTTTACGTGCCTTAAATGACGTTCCTAACAGCCATTTATTATTGCATCCCGTAGTGGGTATGACTAAACCCGGCGATGTAGACCATTACACGCGGGTGCGTTGTTACCAAAACGTGTTGCCTTATTATCCAGAAGGACGTGCGGCATTAAGCCTGCTGCCTTTGGCGATGCGCATGGCGGGCCCTAAGGAAGCGCTATGGCATGCTTTGATTCGAAAAAATTATGGTTGCACCCATTTTATTGTAGGGCGCGATCACGCGGGCCCGGGTCAAAATAGTCTAGGGCAACCCTTCTACGATGTGTATGCCGCGCAAACGCTGGTGAAATGTCATGAAGCAGAAATAGGCTTACAGGTGCTTACTTTTTCCGAAATGGTGTATGCCAAAGAAAGGCAAACCTATGTGTTATCAACGGAGCTTGCGGCCAATGATACTGCATTGAGTATCTCGGGTACGCAATTGCGAGAAGCCTTGCACCATCACACCGCCATTGCGTCTTGGTTTTCGTATCCGGAAGTCGTGAACGAACTGCGCCGCAGTTATAAACCTAAAGATAAACAAGGCTTCACACTATTTTTTACAGGTTTATCCGGCGCAGGCAAAAGCATTATCGCCAATGCGCTGCAAGCTAAACTCATGGAAATGGGCGACCATACCATTGTATTGTTAGATGGCGACATTGTGCGGCGCGAACTAGCGAGCGAGTTGGGTTTTAGCGAAGAAGATCGCAACACGAATATTCGCCGCGTAGGGTACGTAGCCTCCTTGATCACCGAATTAGGCGGTATTGCACTGTGTGCCGCTATTGCGCCGTATAAAAAAATGCGTGCCGAAATTCGCAATACCATAAGCAGCAAGGGCGGATATTTTGAAATTTATGTGGCAACCCCCTTAGCGGTGTGTGAAGAGCGCGACCCAAAAGGATTGTATGTGAATGCACGCGCTGGGAAAATAGCGCAATTTACCGGCATTAGTGCACCCTATGAAGTGCCAGAAGCCGCTGATATCGTTATCGATACCAGTACAATGTCGGTGGATGCGGCGGTGTCGGCTATTTTAGAAATCCTGCATACAGCAGGTTATCTAATATTGCCTGCTGCCACTGCAGCAATATTAACAACTGAAACAATGCATTAAGGGGAAAACATCATGGCTGCAGAATCTCATTTGCGAAGTTTAATCAAAGCTATAAGCTGGCGTATATTCGGTACCTTTTCTACGGTTGTTATCAGTTATATTTTTACGGGCGAATGGAGTACGGCCCTTTACATAGGCGCATTAGAATTTATTACCAAGATCGCTATTTTCTATGTGCATGAAAGGGTGTGGCACAACATTCCGTTGGGGTTTAAATAAGAAAAATCACCCTTAAGCGGTAGAGCCAGCCTGTTTATGTTTAAAAACCAGGGGCTGTTTTAACAATTCTTCCAAAATATGCAATGGACTTGTTTCTGGATAGTGTAGTGCCGTAGGGGGAAGGTAAAAAGTTTGTTCTAACACGCCCACACCAGAAATAGCCGCGTGGGATACTTGGTCGGTATAGACTATCCAGGAACTTTGGGGGGGCAAAGTGAGGGTTGTTTTAATTACCGACTCCTGATACGCCATATCTTTTTTCATTTTGTTGTGTATATTTAACATAAAATGATCGTAAGCAGATCGCACCGTTTTGGTGATTTTAAATAGGCGCAACAAATGTTGTTCTATTGCTGAGATAGATTGGATTTGAGGAATGAATCTCATAGCAACTGTCTTAAAAGATTCGCCGGTCTGCCAGATGCGGGCAACCCCATTCTGGTTGATATTGCTAAAAACGCGCAAGATACGTCGCCCATTGACGGGAGTAGAGGAAAAGGAGTCTACGTGTAAGCGACTATCGTCTTTTTTATAAGAACTATTTCTCCCGGAAATTTCCACTGTCCGTAAACTCGCGCGCCCCGGAATAATTTTTTGTTGATAACCTGGGAATAAAATATTGACTAAACCTAGCGATTTTTGAGAGTAGCGTTGCATCAAATGATTTAATTGTATATGCTGTTCTGCCGTACTCATGTCGCCTTGAACGTCTAGGGTTAGCGGGTTGAAGCTGATGTTTTTGCGTTTTTGACTGGTCAGGGTAGGCGACAACAACTGGATTTCATCCTCATTAAGGCTGAAATTAAGCCCGGGCAAAAAAATAATTTTCCCGTGTTCTAAAGCATGTACGGCTTCTTCAGATGTTTTATTGTCAATAGGAGAATCCCAATGGGTCATGGGAATATTTTTTAGAATGTCCATAAAATAAAATCCTGCTATGAGTATAGGATGCTGTTTTTTACACTGTTTGCACGGCCACTAAATGTCCCTGTAACCACGTAGAGATGGATTCGATTTCATTTTTGCAGACCTCATGACCCATGGAATAAACGTCCCAACAGACCTCAAAGCCTTGTTGATTGAGTAACTGACGGGTTTGTTCACCTAAAGCCATCGGAATAACGTCGTCCATGATGCCATGTGCCATGTAAATGGGGAGGCGATGAGCGCTGATGTTGGCCAATTGTGCGGGGAGAATAAAGGTGGATAAGGCAATCACACCGGCCAGAATGTCAGGGTAAGCTAAGGCTGCAGACAATGCCATAGCACCGCCTTGTGAGAATCCCGCTAAAACAATCCGATTAGGTGGAATGCCCTTATTGATTTGGGCGCGAATTAAATCGTGGGCGGCTGTAATGGCCGCCCCCAGGCCTTTTTCGTCTATTTCGAGTTCAGGCGTTAGGCTGGTAATATCAAACCAGGCGGGCATAGGGTAGCCGCCGTTGATACTGACGGGAATAACCGGCGCATGAGGGAATATAAAGCGCACGGGTAGGGTTTTAGGCAGCGCTAATTGTGGGACTATGGGGGCAAAATCATTGCCATCGGCGCCCAAACCATGGAACCAAATGACGCAAGCTTCTGCGGGTGAATCGGGCTCTACAATAATGTGCTCTAATAAAGTATTCATGGGTGTTGCATCCTATTTGCTTTTGTTGCTGGCCTAAGCTGAGTATAATACAAATGAGGCTAGGTTTAGAAGGGTTATTAAAGAAATGGAAAATAGAGTACGTATTTTAATGTTGCTGATGAGCGGCATCATGCTATCGGCTTGTGGGCAAAGTGGTCCGCTGTATAGGCCTGGCCAAGCAACAGGCGCGCACAAAAAGGACGTTTTTGTGTTAGGGGATGATCAATCTAAGCCTAAATCTAAGTCGGCGGCTACGGCGGATAATACTGAAAATAAAGTAAAACCCCCGCAAAAGGCCACTGAATCCGATCAAAAAGCCTCACAGGAGGAATCCTCAGCGCAGACCGATTAATTATGGGCTATAACGCTTCCGCGCCGGTTTCGCCCGTGCGTACGCGTATGACTTGCTCTAAAGGGGTAACGAATATTTTGCCGTCGCCAATTTTACCGGTGTGCGCGGCCTTCATAATAGCGTCTATGGCGGTATCTACACTCTCATCAGAAATGGCCAATTCAATTTTAATTTTGGGCAAAAAATCAACAACATACTCAGCGCCACGATACAATTCATTATGGCCTTTTTGGCGCCCGAAACCTTTAACCTCTGTGACCGTCATGCCTGGAAGGTCTAAGGCGTCTAGGGCTTCACGCACGTCATCTAATTTAAATGGCTTAATAATGGCGGTGATGAGTTTCATGAGGGTTCCTTTTTAATGTGATAGTCTTGTGCTATAATAACTGACAATATAGAGTGTTGGCTATAGCCAGGAGATACGCTGTGTTTGATTCCAAATTTTTTGAAGTGCTTTCGAAAAAATTGTGCGCTGTTTTGCCAGACAGCCTGCGGGATGTTAAAAAAGACCTGGAAAAAAATTTCCACAGTGTTTTGCAGAGTGCTTTTTCTAAGTTAGACTTAGTGACGCGACATGAATTTGATGTGCAAACAAAAGTGCTGAGTAAAACACGATTAAAATTAGAAGCCTTAGCCGAACAAGTTTCAAAATTAGAAGAAAAAAAGCAGAAAAAGAAAGGCGAGTAATTTTCCTTTAGTACGCATTTTATTTTTTATGCGAAGAGCCTAAGAATCCAATGCGAAGAGTCTATATCCCCCTAGAATAACGACACATTGGGGGCATCCATGGGCTTAGCCATTTTATTTTCCCGCGCACAAATCGGTGTGCAAGCACCGTTGGTTACGGTTGAAACGCATATTACCGGTGGTGTTCCACGGTTTACCCTTGTGGGTTTACCGGAAGCTGCCGTTAGAGAAAGTAAAGAGCGTGTACGCAGCGCTATTATGAACAGTCAATTTGAATTTCCGGCCCGCCGTATCACCATCAATTTAGCGCCCGCAGAAATGCCTAAGGAAGGTGGTCGTTACGATTTGGCTATCGCCTTGGGGATTTTAATTGCCTCAGAGCAATTAAAAAGTTACGATTATAGCGCTTATGAATTTGCAGGCGAGTTGGCATTATCCGGTTTATTGCGTCCTATAACGGGGCTCGTGCCTTTTGCTATTCAGTGCCAAAAGGCCGAAAAAACATTAATTGTTCCACTAGAAAATGCCGCAGATGTAAGCTGTGTACGCCATTTAAAAGCCTGTTCGGCTAAACATTTTCTAGACGTTTGTGCTCATTTCTCAAAACAAGGCGAATCCTTGCCGAAGGTTATTGCAACAGCTGTAAAGCCCGAAGAAAAACAACTCGTTTTTGATTTAAGCGATGTGAAAGGCCAAGCGCAAGCTCGGCGTGCGCTAGAGATAGCCGCGGCGGGTGAACATAGTCTATTAATGGTAGGACCTCCAGGCACAGGGAAAACAATGTTAGCGCACCGTTTAGCGGGTATTTTACCACCGATGACAGAAGAAGAAACATTAGACGTTGCTGCAGTGTATAGTTTACAGGGCCATAATGCGCTTAATAAGCAGTGGTATTGCAGACCTTTTCGCTCACCGCATCATACTGCATCGAGCGTGGCTTTAGTGGGCGGTGGTTCGCCGCCTAAACCGGGCGAAATTTCTTTGGCTCATCAAGGGGTATTATTTTTAGATGAACTGCCCGAATTTCAACGACGCGTTTTAGAATCTTTGCGAGAACCCTTAGAATCAGGCGTGGTGGTTATTTCTAGGGCGGCACAACAAGCGGAATTTCCGTCACGGTTTCAATTGATTGCCGCCATGAACCCATGTCCTTGCGGCCATTATGGAAATCCTTTAGGGCAATGTCATTGTGGTTTAGATCAAATCCAACGCTATCATCAACGTTTATCGGGACCTTTTTTAGATAGAATCGATATGCGTATTACGGTAGCGCAGTTGCCGCCCCAAATTTTAATGAGTACAGAAGAAAAGGGTGAAAGTAGCGCCGTTGTACAAGAACGCGTGGTGATGGCGCGTAACAGGCAATACGAAAGGCAGCGTCAAGCCAATGCACGTTTAACGCACCAAAATTTAGTTCAATATTGTTCTTTAACAGAGGCCTTGCAAGAATATGCGTTGAATATAGTGGAAGAACGTCGTTTGTCGGCACGAGGATACCATCGCATTTTAAAATTAGCACGCACTATTGCGGACTTGGGAGACAGCGAATCTATAGAAGAAATGCATTTGGCCGAAGCTTTTGCGTATCAAACGGCATTAATGACAGCGCATGTACAGTGATGAGGCAAGGGAATTTTTACACAAGCAATCGGCCTGTGTTATACTTACACGCATCGCAGTTGATTTTCAGGGTGGAAGATTATTCCGCTTCAAGATGCGGATTATTCCGTAGGGGCAACCCCCTGTGGTTGCCCATCTAGGGCAGGCACGGGGGCCTGCTCCTACGCGCAATCTCGCATCTTCAACTGCGATGAGTATATAAACGATTTTCCTAAAGAGACTATTAGCATGCATTTAATTCAAAGGCCAAGACGCTTACGGCAAAATGCGAGCTTACGGCGTTTACTGCAAGAAACCCGCTTAAATGGCGACGATTTAATTTTACCTCTATTTGTGTGCGCAGGACGCGGCATCCGTTTAGCAATGCCGAGTTTGCCGGGGCACTATCAATACTCGCCTGACGAATTGGTTGCCGAGGTAAAGCTTTTGCGTGATCTGGGGGTGTTGGGGGTTATGCTCTTTGGTATTCCTAGTACTAAAGACGCGATAGGCAGCCAAGCGTGCTGCGATAATGGCGTGGTGCAACAAGCCATACGTGTTTTCAAAGAGTATTATCCAAGCTGTTTGCTGATAACCGACCTGTGTTTTTGCGAATACACTACACATGGGCATTGCGGGGCATTAACGGCCTCTGGGCTGGATGTAGACAACGATCGCACTTTAGAATTATTGGGGCAACAAGCCTTAAGTCATGCGCGTGCTGGTGCTGATGTCATTGCGCCTAGCGGCATGATGGATGGCATGGTGGCGGCTATACGCGCGGCCTTAGATGGCACAGGATTTACCGCCATTCCCATTTTAAGTTATGCTGTAAAATACAGTTCTGCATTGTATGGGCCGTTTCGCTTAGCCGCACAAACCACGTTAGAACAAGGCGATCGCAAAAGCTATCAGATGGACCCTGCCAATCGTTTTGAAGCACTTAAAGAAGCGGGTTTAGACATTGCCGAGGGCGCAGACATGTTAATGGTAAAACCAGCCCACACCTATTTGGACATTATCCGCGAGGTTAAGAATAAATTCCCTATAATACCCTTGGCGGCCTACCATGTTAGTGGCGAATATGCGATGATTAAAGCGGCGGCAGCGCAAAAGCTTGTGGATGAAATGGCGGTTGCCTTAGAAGTCTTAACGGCGATTAAGCGAGCGGGCGCCGATTTTATTATTACCTATTACGCTAAAGAAATAAGGGAACTACTATGAAAAAAATTGCAGTGATTTTATCGGGTTGCGGCGTGTACGATGGCTCGGAAATACACGAAGCGGTATTAACTTTGTTATCTATTGATAATAATGGGGCGCAATACCACTGTGTAGCGCCTAATATATCGCAGAATCTAGTGGTTAATCATCTAACACAACAACCCAGCGTTGAAAAACGCAATGTTCTGGTAGAGTCAGCGCGTATTGCACGCGGCGAAATACAAGATATTGCGGTGGTTACTGCTGCCGATTTTGATGCGGCTGTTTTTGTTGGGGGTTTTGGTGCGGTGGTTAATTTATCCGATTTTGACAAACAAGGGGTAAATTGTCATTTAGAAGCAAGCACCTTAAAATTTTCAAAAGCGATGTACGATGCCAAGAAACCCTTGGGTTTTAGTTGCATCTCACCGATGTTAGCGGCAAAAATTTGCGATGCGGGCATTAAGCTAACCATAGGCAACGACGCAGAACTTTCAAAAAAATTACAAGAAATGGGCGCAAGTCCTGAGATGTGCTCTGCAGATAATATTATTGTGGACAGCGAACATAAGGTGGTTTCTACACCGGCGTATATGCTGGGCAAAGGGCCTGCCGAGATTTATCAAGGCATTGATGCCATGGTGCGGCATATACTACTGATTGCGTGATTTTTAAGTGGGCTTAAGGGCTGGTCAATACCTAGAAATTGCGCAGCACGTCTAAAAAAGAAGACGGTGATTTGTGGGTATCAGGATTTTTTGTAGCCCCCCCTTGCGCCATACCCCTAAAAGTCAGTATACTCCCCCCGTCTCTTGCTCGCTGAGGGGCGCTAATAGGTCATAAAGAGAGCAAAATGCAGCAGCAAAAAAGCAAGAAACGGGCCTTATGTCTCCTTTTAGGGTTGGTTGTGCTAATTTTTGCTGGCTTTTGCAGCTTTATGGGCGTGAAAGCGGCTTGGTCGGTCTTGGCAGGAGCGGGCGCTAACGGCATAGGGCAAGTGTATTTTTTGCTCAAAATGCGCGGGCCAAAACGAGTTTTAGGTCCAAAGGCCGCGTTGCGATATTTTTACCGCAGCGAAGTATTGAAAATAGCCTTAATGCTGGCTGCATTAGCAGTCTTATTAAGCGTATTTTCGTTGAATATATGGATAGTCTTTATGACTTTTATGGTGGCGCAGTGTGTAGGCAGTTTTGCGCCGTTATGTTTTCGTAACCCTTAAGAATTTGAGAACAGTATGAGCAGTGAAGCGCTAGACACTACCCAGTATGTACACCATCATCTTACCAATATGCCATGGAAGCATGCTTTCTTAGAAAATAAACTGGGTGATTTTGGGGTGTTGAACCTAGATAGCTTAATCGTATCTTTCCTATTGGGTGCTTTGGTGTTGTTTTTATTTTGGTGTTTAGCGCGACGCGCAACCGCGGGTGTGCCGTCTAAGCTGCAAAATTTCATTGAAATATTGTTTGAGTTCATACAAAAACAAGTTAAGGAAACCTTTCACGGCAATAATCCGCTGATAGCACCCTTGGCTTTAACCATATTCGTGTGGATTTTGTTGATGAATCTAATGGACTTAATTCCCATCGATCTATTTCCTAGGCTCTTAGGCACAGTAGGCGTGCCGTATTGGCGTATGGTGCCAACGACCGACTTAAACGTTACTTTCGCAATGTCTTTATCGGTGTTTATTTTAATTGTATATTACAGCGTGAAACAAAAGGGTCTTTTGGGGTTTGCCAAAGAATTATTGCTGCATCCTTTTCCTTATGTTTGGATGGCACCCATCAATTTGCCCTTAAGTATTGTTCATGAATTGGCTAAACCCGTTTCCTTGGCGCTGCGGCTATTTGGCAATTTATTTTCTGGGGAAGTCATCTTTATATTGATTGCACTGTTCCCCATCTGGTGGTTACAATGGGTCTTAGGTTTTCCCTGGGCCATTTTCCATATATTGATTATTGGTATACAAGCGTTTATTTTCACAATATTAACGATTGTGTATTTGAGTTTAGCGCATGAGTCACATTAATGACGAGGGCGTTTAGGTAGGAAGTGAGAAGTCACTTCTAGTTCATCGGGTGTTTACGTGAGGAGATAAAATGGACGCGATTGCTTTAATTGCTAGTGTACAAGGTATGTCGGCGATTGCCGTTGCTATCTTGATTGGTTTGGGTGCAGTAGGTGCAGGTATAGGGATGGGCCTTTTAGGCGGTAAATTCCTAGAAGGCGGTGCTAGACAACCGGAATTGCTACCTACTTTATTGAAAAATATGTTTTTGGTGGCCGGTTTAGTGGACATGGTTGCGATTATTGGTGTGGGCTTAGCCATCATCTTTATTTTCGCCAACCCGTTTGTAGGCAGTCTCACCAAATTATTGGTTAATCAAGGCCTGATGAAAGTCATTAGCTAACATTACGGAGTATTCATAAGTGAATCTCAATCTTACTTTATTTGGGCAAATGATCACCTTCGCCTTATTCGTTTGGTTTACCAAACGTTTTGTGTGGCCTGTGATCATCAAAGCCATCACCGACCGTGAAGCTAAAATTGTAGCAGGTTTGGCGGCAGCAGAGCGAGGCCATCATGAATTAGACTTATCGCAAGAGCGCGCCAAAGAATTGTTGCATGAAGCCAAAGCAAAAGCTATGGATGTGGTGGATCAAGCGCACAAGCAAGCCACACACATTTTAGAAGAAGCGCGCAAAGAGGCGCGCACTTTGGGCGATCGCATGGTGCTTTTGGCGGAAGAAGAAATCGTACAAGCCAAACAGGTTGCAAAAATGGCGTTGCAACAAGAACTCGGACGCATGGTGGTTAAGGGTGCGGAGCGCATTTTAAAACAAAGCATCGATAGCAGCGTGAATGACCGCATGATTTCCGATTTAATTGCAGAGGTGGGTGGCAGTGAGTAATGTCATGAGCAGTGCAAGACCTTACGCTAAGGCTTTGTTCACAAAAGCCAAGCAAGACAATCGCATTGCGGCCGTTTTGCTGTGGTTAGAGCCAATGGCCTTGGTGGTTGAGAATAAAACAGTGGCAAAATTGTTGTCTGACCCACATGCGGGTCCAGATAAAATAATCGATGTCTGTATGCAGGTTTTGGGTGAGAAATTGGCCGAGGGCGATAAAAATTTTCTGCGCTTGTTGGCGGAAAATAAACGCGTTGCACTGGTGCCCGCTATTTTAGTGTTGTACCAACAATTACAATTAGCCGAATTGAATAAAGTGGCTATAGACGTGACCAGCAGCGTGCCTTTAACCGCGGCGCAAACCGTGTTGCTGCAAAAGGCTTTAGAGCAAAAGCACCGAGGGCCGGTAGATTTAAGCTATCAAGTCGATAGCAGTCTGTTGGGCGGCATGGTATTGCGCAGTAAAGACCAGGTGATAGATGGGTCTGTTAAAAGCCAACTGCACCAACTTAGTCAATCAATTAACGAATACTCTTAAGAGGAACGATCATGGCAATAGAAGCAAAAGAAATTAGCGCGCTTATTTTAAAACGCATAGAATCCTTTGTGCCCACGACGCAAAGTCGTTCCGAAGGGTCCATTATTAGCTTGCAAGATGGCATTTTGCGTATCCATGGTTTGGAAGATGCACAATTCCAAGAAGTATTAGAATTACCAGGCAATGCCTATGGTTTGGTATTGAATCTAGAGCGCGATTCCGTAGGTGCCGTGGTGCTCGGCGACTACACGCATCTTAGAGAAGGCTTAACGGTAAAATGTACCGGCCGTATTCTGGAAATTCCTGTAGGCTCTGCTTTATTGGGTCGTGTGGTGAATGCCTTGGGTCAACCTATAGATGGCAAAGGTACTATAGAAAGCACTGAAATGTCTACGGTGGAAAAAGTTGCTCCAGGCGTTATTTATAGAGAGCCCGTATCACAACCGTTGCAGACGGGATTAAAATCTATCGATGCATTGGTACCCGTTGGCCGTGGTCAGCGCGAATTAATCATTGGCGACAGACAAACGGGGAAAACCGCCATTGCTATCGACACCATCATCAATCAACGCGATAGCGGCGTTAAATGTATTTATGTGGCCATAGGTCAAAAAGCATCGTCTGTAGCCAGTATTGTGCGCAAGTTAGAAGAGCATGGCGCGATGAAAAATACGATTGTTGTTGCCGCTTCTGCCGCAGAGGCCGCGGCATTGCAATTTATAGCACCGTATTCGGGTTGTGCCATGGGCGAATATTTTCGCGATAAGGGCGAAGATGCGTTGATCGTGTATGACGATCTCACCAAACACGCTTGGGCGTACAGACAAATGTCTTTATTGCTGCGCAGACCTCCTGGACGCGAAGCTTATCCTGGCGACGTATTCTATTTACATTCGCGGTTGCTAGAACGTGCGTCACGCGTGAATAGCGTGTATGTAGAAGAAATGACGAAGGGTGTGGTTAAAGGCAAAACAGGCTCCTTAACGGCGTTGCCCATTATTGAAACCCAAGCGGGTGACGTATCGGCCTTTGTGCCTACGAACGTTATTTCCATTACCGATGGTCAGATTTACTTAGAAACCAGTTTGTTTAATGCCGGTATACGTCCTGCCATGAACTCCGGTTTGTCGGTCTCACGTGTGGGTGGTGCAGCGCAAACCAAGCTCATTCGAAAAATTGCCGGTGGTATTCGTCTGGCACAAGCACAGTATCGGGATCTAGAAGCGTTTGCGCAGTTTGCCTCCGATCTAGATGAAAGCACGCGCAAGCAATTGGAACGTGGTCAGCGTGTCAGCGAAATGTTAAAGCAAAAACAATATGCGCCTTTGTCTGTAGCCGAAATGGCCTTGTGTTTGTTTTCTGTCGATAAGGGTTATTTGGATGATATAGCGGTGACTCAAGTGATGTCTTTTGCCATGGAATTGGTAGATTATGTGCGTAATTATCATGCCGATTTTATGAAAGCTTTAAGTGCAAACCCTTCTTTTGACGACAAAGTAGCGGCCACTTTTCAAGATATAGTGGCTAAATTCAAAGATACCCAAACATGGTAGTAGCAACATGGCTAGTTTGAAAGAAACGCGCGTTAAAATAGACAGCGTTAAAAAAACGCAGAAGATTACCAAGGCTATGGAATTGGTGGCGGCGAGTAAAATGCGCAAGGCGCAAGAACGCATGAACTTGTCTAAGCCCTATGCGTCTAAAATATTAGAGGTTATAGGTCATTTGGCCAATGCGCATCCGGAATATCGCCATGTTTATTTTAAAGAGCGGGAAGTAAAGCGCGTCGGTTTTATCGTTGTCAGTAGCGATAGAGGCTTGTGCGGAGGTTTGAATAATAATGTATTAAAACTTGTTGTGCAAGAAATGCGAAAAGCGCATGCTGATGGCATAGAAGTAGATTTGTGTTTAATCGGCAGTAAAGCCAGCAGTTTTTTCCGCCGTGTGAATGCCCATGTGGTGGCCAGTGCTAGCCATTTAGGCGATGCGCCGCAAGTGCAACAACTTATAGGCGTGATGGATGTGATGCTAACGGCTTATCGGGACGGCGGTTTAGATAGATTGGTTGTTTTTCGCAATGAATTTATCAACACTATGACGCAAAAACCTGAGGCGCAACAATTATTGCCTTTGGTACACAGCGACGATAAAAGCAAAGTGAGTCATTGGGATTATATTTACGAACCAGATCCACGTGAACTTATCGATTCATTATTACAACGTTATATTGAATCGCAGGTATATGAAGCGGTCATTGAAAATTTGGCTTGTGAACAAGCGTCTAGAATGGTTGCCATGAAAAGTGCTACCGATAATGCGGGCGGTCTTATCGACGATCTAAAATTAGTGTACAACAAAGCCAGACAAGCGGCGATTACTCAAGAAATTTCCGAAATAGTTTCGGGTGCAGCAGCAGTGTAATATCGTAGGGGCAGGCCCCCGTGCCTGCCCTAAATAGTTCTTTTAAAGAGGTGTGAAATGACGGCAACAACGCAAATAACTGGAAAAATAGTGCAGGTCATCGGGGCTGTGATCGATGTGGAGTTTCCAGAAAATCATGTGCCTAAAACGTATGATGCATTGTACATTCCTAAAACGGGATTAACCCTAGAAGTGCAACAACAATTGGGTGATGGCACGGTGCGTGCGATTGCCATGGGCCCTTCCGACGGTTTGTGCCGTGGCTTAGACGTAGAAAACAGCGGCGATTGCATACGCGTGCCTGTGGGCACTGAAACCTTGGGCCGCATTATGGATGTGTTGGGGAAACCCATAGATGGTAAAGGCGAGATAGGTGAAAAACGCCGCATGCCTATACACCGTAAACCGCCTACCTTTGCGGAACAAGCGGTGAATGAAGAATTATTGGAAACGGGTATTAAGGTTATTGATCTGATTTGTCCTTTTGCTAAAGGCGGTAAAGTCGGTTTATTTGGTGGTGCCGGTGTGGGTAAAACCGTCAACATGATGGAGCTTATACGCAATATTGCGACCGAACACAGTGGCTATTCTGTGTTTGCCGGTGTGGGTGAACGTACCCGTGAAGGCAACGATTTCTATTTGGAAATGAAAGAATCGCAAGTGTTGGATAAAGTGGCTTTAGTGTATGGGCAAATGAATGAGCCTCCGGGAAATCGTTTGCGCGTTGCCTTAACCGGGTTAACTGTGGCGGAACAATTTCGCGATGAAGGCAGCGATGTATTGTTGTTCATAGACAATATTTATCGTTATACTTTAGCGGGAACGGAAGTTTCGGCCTTGTTGGGTCGTATGCCTTCAGCGGTAGGTTACCAGCCTACTTTGGCGGAAGAAATGGGTGTGTTGCAAGAACGTATTACCTCCACTAAAACAGGATCTATTACCTCGATACAAGCGGTCTATGTCCCTGCAGACGATTTAACCGATCCTTCTCCTGCAACGACCTTTGCGCATTTGGATGCAACGGTAGTGTTGTCGCGACAAATTGCGGAAATGGGTATTTATCCGGCCATCGACCCCCTCGATTCCACCAGCCGTCAATTGGATCCTATGATTGTAGGGCAAGAACATTACGATGTGGCGCGTTCGGTTCAAAGTGTATTGCAGCGGTTTAAAGAATTAAAAGACATTATCGCTATTTTGGGAATGGATGAATTATCTGAAGAAGATAAATTGGTGGTGATGCGTGCGCGTAAAATACAGCGTTTCTTATCACAACCCTTCTTCGTTGCCGAAGTATTTACCGGTTCTCCTGGGGTGTATGTGTCGTTAAAAGAAACCATTCGTGGTTTTAAAGCCATTATCAACGGTGATGTAGACCATTTACCAGAGCAAGCTTTCTACATGGTAGGAACCTTGGATGAAGCCATTGCTAAGGCAAAAACAATTTAATTTAAGGTGCATGAGCCATGGCATTTACCATAGAAGTCGATATCGTTAGCCAAGAAGCTAAATTATTCTCGGGTAAAGGCGAGCTTATTGCTGTGCCAGGAATGATGGGTGAATTGGGCATTACCTTTGGCCATGCGCAATTGTTGACAGCATTAAAGCCGGGACCAGTGCGCGTAGTCAATGGCGATGTACAAGAAATTTATTACGTTTCAGGTGGTTTTGCCGAAATTCAACCTTTCAAAGTAACCGTATTAGCCGATGCCGTGGAAAGAGCGGTCGATTTAGATGAAAATTTGGCTTTAGCGGCGAAACAACATGCGGAACAATTATTGAAAGACAAGAAGGCGGATATGAGTTACGCTGAAGTATTGGCGGAATTGGCCGAAGCGACGGCACGTTTGGAAGTGATACGGCGGTTAAAACGTCAGAACTAGCTTCACGTATACGTAGGGGCAGACCCCCGTGCCTGTCCTAGAGGGGCAACCACAGGGGGTTGCCTCTACGCATATTTATGAGGTCACACTATGACAAATGCACATTTGAACATCGTTATTCTCGCCGCAGGTCAGGGCAAACGCATGCGCTCGGCTATTCCTAAGGTTTTGCACACGATTGCCAATGTGAGTCTGCTTGAACGCGTCGTGAATACGGCTTTAAGTTTAAACCCTCAAAAAATTATTGTTGTTTGCGGCCATGAGCGTGAGACCATACAATCTACTTTAGCGCATTTGCCGGTAGAATGGGTGGTGCAAGAAAAGCAATTGGGTACGGGACACGCCGCTTTGCAAGCGATGCCGCATGTGCAAAGCGACAGTAAGACGCTTATTTTATTTGGCGATGGCCCCTTAATTTCCAGCGATAGTTTGCAGGCGGTTATACAAAGTACCCCTAAAAATGGTACCGCGTTGTTGGTTGCCGATTTTAAGGATCCCTGTGGTTTGGGGCGAGTATTGCGCGATAATAACGGCCTATTTTTACGTATCGTCGAAGAAAAAGATGCAAGCCCAGAAGAATTGCGTCTTAAGGAAATTTTCACGGGCATAGTGTGCGCGCCTACAACGCAAATGGAACAATGGTTGCAGCGTTTGGGCAACCATAATGCCCAAGGCGAATATTATTTAACAGAACTCCCTTCATTGGCTTTGGCGGATGGTTGCGCGGTGACTACCGTTCGTTTACAGCATCCACAAGAAGCGCAGGGTATTAACGATAAAAAACAATTGGCACAACAAGAGCGTTATTTTCAAAGATCTCAAGCCGAAGCCTTATTATTGCAAGGCTTAACTTTACGCGATCCAAATCGTTTTGATTTGCGTGGTGTAATTCAGTTTGGTGTGGATGTGGTTATCGATATTAATGTTATATTAGAAGGCAAAGTGCGCTTGGGCGATAGAGTGCAGATTGGTGCGAATACGGTGATACGAAATTCTATTATAGGCGATGACGTTATCATTAAAGAAAATTGCATCGTTGAAGACAGTCACATTGATAGAAATTGCACGGTAGGTCCTTTTGCTAGATTACGTCCAGGAACGGTACTAAAAGAACGGGCGGGAATAGGCAATTTTGTGGAAGTGAAAAAATCAACCGTGGGTGTAGGATCAAAGGTCAATCATTTAAGCTATATAGGGGATGCAACACTAGGCACGGATGTGAATATAGGCGCAGGGACCATTACCTGTAATTATGATGGCGTGAATAAACATCAAACTATTATTGGCGATCGCGTTTTTATTGGTTCTGATACCCAATTGGTGGCACCGGTAACCGTAGGTGCGGGCGCGACTGTAGGTGCGGGTTCAACCATTACGAAAGACGTGCCTGAAAATCAATTAACATTGTGTAGAAAACAACAGGTCGTTGTTGAAAATTGGGAGCGACCGCAAAAAGAGGAAGAAAATTAAATGTGTGGTATCGTTGCAGGGGTTTCAAACAGAAACATAACGCCAATCTTATTAGAAGGATTAAGGCGTTTAGAATATCGTGGTTATGATTCAGCAGGGGTTGCCGTTATTGAGAACAAGGGTATTCACCGTGTACGTACAATAGGAAAAGTCTCTCAATTATCCTCTTTATTGTTACAACATCCCGTGCTGGGACAAACGGGCATTGCGCATACGCGCTGGGCAACGCATGGCAAGCCTAGTGAGATCAATGCGCACCCGCATATGTCTGGAGAGGACGTTGCTTTGGTGCACAATGGTATCATTGAAAATTACGCGCTATTGCGCGACAAAATCATCGCCTTAGGTTATACCCCGCAATCGGAAACAGATTCTGAGACGGCAGTGCATTTAGTGCATCAAGAATTGTCTTTAGGGAAAGATTTGCACGTTGCTGTAAAAGACGTTGTGGCGCAGCTAACCGGTGCTTATGCTTTGGTAATTATGAGCGCGCGCGAGCCAAACCGGGTGATTGGCGTGCGTTGCGGTTGCCCTCTGGTGGTAGGTTTGGGCGAGGGTGAAACCTTTTTAGCTTCTGATGCCATGGCTTTAAATGGCGTTGTCAAGCAGTTTATTTTTCTAGAAGAAGGCGATATGGCGGATGTTAGCGCAGAAGGCGCGACTATTTATGATGCGAGTGGCAACAAAGTAGAACGGCCTATTAAAACAATTCAACTTGCCGAAGAGGCTATTTCCCGCGGTCATTATCGGCACTTTATGTTAAAAGAAATTTACGAACAGCCTCAGGCGATCAGCGCTACTCTAGAAGGCCGCCTTTCTGGGAAACATGTTTATGCCGAAGCCTTTGGTGAAAAAGCCAATGCATTGTTTGACACGGTAGAACACATTCAAATAGTGGCGTGCGGTACGAGTTATCATGCAGGGCTAGTGGCCCGCTATTGGTTGGAAGAATGGGCGGGTATAGCTTGCCAGGTTGAAATTGCCAGCGAGTTTCGTTACCGCAAAAAGGTCATTGCACCGAACACGTTATTTATTGTATTGTCACAATCAGGTGAAACTGCCGACACGCTAGCGGCCTTAACGCAAGCGAAGGGCTTAGGGTATGTAGCGACACTGGTTATTTGTAATGTGGCAGAAAGCACCATGGTACGCATGGCCGATTTGGTGTTTATGACACGTGCGGGTATAGAAGTTGGCGTGGCATCTACCAAAGCGTTTACCACGCAATTGGTGGGTTTATTGCTACTAACGATGGTGTTGGCAAAAAAACGCGGTTTAGCAGATGATGTAGAGCAAAGCTTAATCAAAGCAATTTTACAATTACCCCAATTGGTTTTAGAGACACTGAAAATAGACTTGGCTATTCAACAATTTGCGCCCAAACTTGCCGATAAAGAGCATGCTTTGTTTTTAGGGCGAGGTGCGTCCTATCCTATTGCGATGGAAGGGGCTTTAAAATTAAAAGAAATTTCTTATATTCATGCGGAATCCTATGCGGCAGGCGAATTAAAACATGGGCCCTTGGCTTTGGTGGATAAAAACATGCCTGTGTTTGCCGTGGCACCAGGGGATCAACTGTTTGAAAAATTGTCTTCTAATTTGCAAGAAGTACGCGCACGGGGTGGTCAGCTGACTGTGTTTGCTGAAGAGCATAATCATCTGAATACGGGAGAAGGCATTACGGTATTTCATTTACCTAAAGTGCATCCTCTTATTGCCCCTATTATTTACAGCATTCCCATGCAATTGTTGGCTTATCATGTTGCGGTGATCAAAGGAACGGATGTGGATCAACCGCGTAATTTAGCCAAATCGGTTACCGTGGAGTAATATGAGAAATCTATTCAAACGCGCGGCGACACTGATTGTAATAGTATTGCTGGCAGCGTGTACGGCTAGAGTGCCTACTCATCCCGATGATATGTGCACGATATTTCGTGAATTTCCAAGTTGGTACAGAGCAACCGAAGCCACTGAAAATAAATGGGGTATGCCTATAGGGGTGCAAATGGCCATTATGTACCATGAATCGGCTTTTAAGAAAGAAGCTAAGCCACCTCGCCAGTATGTTTTAGGGGTTTTTCCGGGGTCACGTCCTACCACTGCCTATAGTTATTCACAAGCTTTGGATCAAACCTGGAATGATTATAAGAAAAGTAGCGGCAATTGGCGTGCCAAGCGCAATAATTTTGGTGATGCTTCAGATTTTGTGGGGTGGTTTGGGTATCAGTCGCACCGAAAATTGGGTATTGCGTATGACGATGCTTATGGGCAATATTTAGCGTATCACGAAGGCTGGGGTGGTTATGCCAGGGGTTCGTATAAAAAACAAACCTGGTTAGTCAATTATGCTCAGCGGGTTCAATCGCGCTCTACTTTATATGCATTTCAATTAGAGCAATGTAAGTGCGAAATGGATGCCTTGTAGGACGCTCGAAAAAACAGACCGCACAACATTTGACCGCCATTTTCTAGACAGTCTTAAGAAAACCATAATAGTGCCTGTCTTTATTTAGTGTATAATACGCCCATAGACTTTTATTAGGATACACCATGGCCACGAATGCGAATCAAACTAAACTAAGACTCATTAATCAAGCGGTAAGTGCCCTGAAGGCCAATGAAGAGATTGAGGCAGAGGAATTAAACGCTTTTATGGAAGTCATTCAGGAGATCACAAACGAGGCCCCATTAGACGCCGCTCAGCGGGAAAATGTAACAAAAGCTGCGGGATTGGCTCAAAGTAACCTTAGAAATGAAAAAAACAGAGAATTTCTTAATAAGTATTTAACCTGGTGCAAAGAAGAGCTCAATGCAAAAAATAGTGCCCCTAACGAGGCGGCTGTTGCAGAGCCTACAGTAACGCTAACATCGCTCTTAGAAAACGCCACACAATTATTGGCGCCGGCTGTAGAAGAAAAACCTCCGGTAGATGAAGGGCTTATGGACTTAGAAGTAAAAGCTGCTGTAGATGAAGGGCTTATGGACTTAGGGGGCGAAGGGATTGTGGTCACTACAGAAGAAGGGAAAAAGCTTCAGGAATTTTTTAGTACAGGGGAAGCGGCCTTAAAAGAAAAAGGTTTGGAATACACTCAAAAGGAAGATGGCAGCATTATTTTAACGAAACCTGCTACCGAAAAAGAGAGCCTACCTTTGTATAGAGCGCAATTTAAGTCTGATGGCAAAGCGGGTTATAAAGCGATTATTCAAGGCGCGGATTACGAAGAGGGTTTAAAAGAGGTCTTCAATACATTTAAAGCAGCAGGCATTACGAGGGTAGGCATCGGTGGTGGTGCAAAGGATGAAAGCACGTATAAAGCCCTTAAAATTGCGTTAGCCGAGGGCATGACACCTATTTTAGGCGAAAAAGGAGTGTATGGATCGATAGCGTTATTTGCAGCAGAAAGCAGGAAGGAAAATGCGGAAAAAGCCAAAGAAGAGACTCAAAAATATTTAGAGGTGTTGGTTAAAGATGACAAATTACGTCCGCAGTTGATGAATGAAATGGCGGCAGCGGGGCTGGGTACGCAAGCAGAGTTGGAGGCGCTTTCTTCTGAAGGCTTGGTGCAAAAAGCATCAGAGGCAGTGATAGTTGAGCCTGAGCTGGCAGTTGGGCCCGAGCCGGAAGTTGAGCCCGAGCCGGAAGTTGAGCTCGAGCTAGAAGTTGAGCCCGAGCTGGCAGTTGCCCCTGCTGCTGAAGAACTTTCGGTATCGGAATCGTCTGAACTTTCAGAAAAGGCTATTGTTAAGTTAAGCTCAGATGTAGAAGTGAATACTTTGAAAGCTGCAATGGAGCGTATTCGAGGTTCTATTAAGGATTCAGGAACGCTCCTTAAGACCGACGAAATTCAAAAGGCTGCCGAGATTGCCACAAGGGAGATTCAAAATAGCACAGGAATTTCAGCAGAAAAAAAAGAAAAGCTGATAACCAACATACAAAATGGCCTAAACAATCCTAAAGATAAAGGCGCACTTAAAAATTTAAACAGTGCACTCTTGTATGCCAAAAGATCGCTCAACCGCGCGATACATGGAGATCAACTCAGGGCGACTCAGGGCATGCAAGATCTTCGGGGCGTGCTGAGGGATGAGGGTGGGCTAGAAAAATTAAATCTGAAGTATAAAGCCAATGAGACAGACGGCGGCACCCTAACACCGATTGTAGACGACGGCGAAACACCGCCTTACAGCGCAGCGATCCTTCCGGATAATGGCGGTGGCTTTAAGATCAACATTAGAGCGACTACCGACGAAGGCTATCAACAAGGCGTGAAAGATGTCTTAGGCGTGCTAGAAAAAGCCGAGTGTAAGGATATTCGCATCAAAATATTGAATGCTGACACTAAAAAGCTGGCCTTTAAAGAGGCCTTGGACAAAGGGATAACCCCTACTCTAGAGGGGAAGGGTCATTACGAGTCTACAAAGTGGTTTGCAAAAGAAGAGGATACCAGCAAGAAAGAGTTGAGCACTTATATTATTTCCGTGCTTAAAAATGAGGATACGCGTCCAAAATTAAAGGAAGATATGCAGGTGGCTGGAAAGAGTATAGGTAGGGCCGTAACGACTTTAGCAGAATTGGCTATGAAAGTGCTTGATGCCGTTTTGCCTAGACAAAAGGACGCAGAAAATAAAGAGATGATACAACCGAAGGGGAAGGGCACCGATGGCAAACCTGGGCCGAGCAAAGAGGCCGATGCTGCTAATAAAAGCCAAAGTGGGCCGAAAAATAATTAAGGCGTTTCTTCCACAAACAATTTACAAAAAGTTTCGCGGATCCCCATTAGCATTAAACCGGCCACTAAAAACGCAACGGGCATAATCAATAGGCCGCGGTGTAGATCGGCATTGCTATACACATTCAAGCCGTTGTGTACGGTTTGGTCCCATTTTAAATCCATTAACCAGCCGAACAAAGGCTCGAACATGGCGCCGCCGCTGATCACGCAAAAAGACACCACACTGACCGACATCGCCGTTAAGGCATGCGGATTGCTTTCGGTTACTGTAGGATAACTTAATACTTGCGTGCTGGTGCTTAAACCCAATAAAAAGAAAATAACGCTTAACGTCGTTGCATTCAATTGTAAATAAATGAGCATTAAAATCAACAAAAAAGAAAGGATAGCACCTATCCACATAGGCAATTTTCTACAGGATAATTTATCAGAAATAAAACCGACTAAAGGCGCGCCAATGATAGTGCCTAAAAATAACATACCTGAAACGTGTGTGGCCAAGATTTTAGGCAAATGTTGAATTTGCATTAAATACAAACCACCCCATAAACCGCCTAATAAAAAAATAGGTAAATTCATGAAGTCGGTATAAATACCGCAGAGCCAATTTTGTTTGCGTCCATAGGCTTTTTTCATGCTGCTGACCCAGCCTAAGCGGTGTAATTGGGTGTGATCGTTTTCATACGTACGCAGCGCTTCGGGCGGATATTCGCGGACTATCAAGGCTATGCCTAGCCATAATAGTATGCCAAAGGCCGCATCAAATAACATAGCGTTTCGCCAGCCGACTAAAGAAACCAAACTGGCAAAAGGGGCCTGTGCTATCCAGCCGCCTAACATGGCCATGGTGACTATGCTGCCGCTAACCAATGCCATGCGGTGCGGTAAAAACCAGCGCGAAGCCAAGCGCATGCTGCATAAAAAGCAAAACGCGCTGCCTATGCCGGTGATAAATCTAAAAAACAAGGCCATCGAAAATTGCTCGGTTTGCGAAAATAAAGCGGTACCGGTAATGCACAAGGCTAGAGAGAATAAGATTAAGCGTTTTACGGAAAAGCGATCGATTAATTGCCCTGCGGGGAATAAAAACAAGACATTCGAGATAAAATAGACGGAAGACAACCAACCCAACTGCGTGGCGTTGATGTGAAACGCGCTGATGATATCGCTGCTCATAGAATTTAAACACAGCATTTGTATAAATTCATATAGAAAAAAAGAAGCGGCCGTCATGCACACTAGCCAAGAGCGTAATTCATGGGGTTGTTTGTTTTGAGTTGTCATAGCGTAGGTTTCTCCAATAGGGTCAGGGATGTGTTATTATTTTCTGATGTTTCGGCTCTTTGATCCACACGACCAATAGCACACTCAATGCTAAGGTAACGGGAAATACCAACATGGTGGTTTGGAACATTGTGTCGGAGTAAAACGCTAATCCGTCTACCATTTGTCCGTGTGATAGTTTATCCAACCAAGCGCCAAAAAACTGCTGGCATAAAGCCGCACTGGCCATAATAATGCTGGCCGATAATCCTAAGGCGGTACCGGTGAGATGGGAAGGGTTGTTGGCGGTAATAATAGGGTAACCCAATATTTGACAACTGGTGCTAAAACCCAAGGCAAAAAACAAGGTGGCGGCTAGCCAAAGGTTATCGTAGTGTGCATAGATCATGACAATAGACAGGACTAACGAAATGGCGGCGCCTATGAACATGGGAGTACGGCGGTTTTGAATTTTGTCGGATAACGTTCCAAAAAAAGGGGAACCGAAGATAGTGCCCATAAAGAGCATGGATGAAATCGTGGTTGCATTAGCGGAATTAAAATGATGGACTTCACGCAAAAAAGTATTTCCCCATAGGCCGCCTATAACCATTAAGGGCAGATTCGTTAAACCGGTATAAAGGCCTGCGATCCAGTTTTGAAAGTTGCCTAAAGCGCGCCATAAACCGGGTAAAAAAGGATGGTTTTTAATCATCTCATCATGGGTTAACACAGCATGTTTAGGCTTATCTTGCACCAAGAGCCACATGAGGATCCACAATGCAATGCCTAAAAAGCCATTAACGACCATGGCATGACGCCAGCCCAGTTGTGTGACCAAATAGGCCACGGGGGTGTGCGCAAGCACGCCGCCTAGCATGGCGAACGTAACGATAAGGCCGGTGACCAGTGCTTGGCGGTCGGTGTGAAACCAGCGCGAGGCTAAGATTAAGGCGCACAAGAAGCCAAAAGCATCGCCTATGCCCACGAAAAAATGAGTGGCTAAGGCAAATTCATAGCTTTGGGAGGCGGAAAACAAGAAGGTACCAACCACACAAGAACCCATCATGATGAGCAAAACGAGGCGTGTGGAATAGCGATCTAGCAACAAGCCTGCTGGAAACACAAACAACATATCCGCCCAAAAAAAGGAGGAGGATAAATTACTGATTTGTGTGGCATTCAAATTAAAAGCGCGCATTAATTCCCCATTGATGGCATCGAACATATTCATTTGTATGAATTCGTAGCAAAAGAATAAAGCGGCAGACAGGACGACTAGCCAGGCCAAAAAAGAGTCTTTTTTTGAGGGTAGGGGATGTTGCATAGGGATCTCTACAGTGATGAAAAGATGGCGCAAGTTTAACAGAAAGGTAGATTAATGGCTAGCGGTATATTCTTCGCATTTAATTTTTAGGGGGGTGTTGCCTACGCCCATCTTGCAACAGTCATGTAGGGTACTACATCCCTGTTGCTCGAGGGCTGGGCGCCTACCCTAAAAACCAACTGCTAGGCGCATACAATAGACTATTTTTTACGCAAATTGGTGCCGAGGAGAGGACTCGAACCTCCACAGGGTTTCCCCCACAAGTACCTGAAACTTGCGTGTCTACCAATTTCACCACCTCGGCCTAGGAAGGGATACTAACCTGGGAGGAGCAAGTTGTCAATCGTAGCTTTTTGTCACAATACCCTATAAATTGGAAATTGGACTTCCAGTTTTCAAGGATCTTGGGGCTCTGTTTTTAGGGTAGAAGACTAGATCTAGCTCCCCAAGGGTAAAATATACATGACCGGGGCGAGATGGGCGTAGCCACATCAGTCTTTTGCGGCAGCTTTAGATGAGACTCAGTATTTAGTTGCGACAGAATCGAAAAACATGATTCCGATCAATAAAGGCGCAAATTGGCCCTTAGGCCTTTGCTGGACTTTTTAGAAAAAAACATATATATAACAATGGGTTAGATTTTCGGTTTAAAATTCTTGACCCGTGGTTTCCCCTTTAAAATCAATGGATTACAGATAAAGATCCCACAAATTAATTACTAATGCGCTGGGGCTCCCTCATGGATCATCTAATTCAGAGTGAGTCACATTAAGTTATATAAACTTATACCGGGTTATACTTGAAATTAGTTATAACTTATTATAAGCTATTAGAATCTCTATTATAGTTAAGATAAGGAATATTGATGGATCCCATTCAAAATCCTTTTGCTCCAGGGGCAGGCTCTCCACCACCTGCGCTCGTGGGCCGAAGTGATATTTTAAATCAAGGCACTATCCTCTATGCACGCGTTAAACAACATCGTGCCGAAAAAAATTTACTTCTAACAGGATTACGCGGTGTCGGCAAAACTGTTTTGCTTAATGAGTTAGAAAGGTTAGCTGAGTTTTGTGATTACAAAACTATAATGATTGAAGCAACCGTAGATAAGACTCTGGGGGAAGTACTAGTACCTCCCTTACGCCAGTTACTGTATAAGCTAGATAAACTTGCCGGTACTGGACATAAGGTACGTCGAGGATTCGCGGTATTGCGCAGTTTTATTAATGTAATTAAGGTGAAAGTTGGCGAAATTGAAATTGGCTTGGATATTGAACCCGAAAAAGGATCTGCTGATAGCGGCAATTTTGAAGCGGATTTAACAACCTTATTTATCGCTGTAGCAGAAGCCGCAGAAGAAAAAAACACCGCCATAGCGATTTTGATTGATGAAATTCAATATCTTAGTAATAAAGAACTAAGTGCATTGATCATAGCTATGCACCGTATGCAGCAACGTCAACGGCCTTTAGTGCTAATAGGTGCGGGGTTACCTATTTTGCCAGCACTTACGGGTGAAGCCAAAACATATGCTGAACGACTTTTTCAATTTTCTGATATTGGCGCATTATCTAAAGAAGACGTTTGTAAAGCATTACAAGAACCCGTAAAAAAATATGATGTAAAATTCACGAAAGAAGCACTTGAGGAAATTTTTCTTTTAACAGAAGGTTATCCTTATTTTGTTCAAGAATGGGGGTATAAATCCTGGAATGCGGCAACCCATTCCCCTATTACATTGCAACATGTACAAGAATCAACGCCTGATGTGATTCATCGCTTAGATCAAAGTTTCTTTCGCGTTCGATTTGATAGATTAACTCCTAGCGAGCAAAGTTTCCTCCGAGCAATGGCAGAAATAACCACAAATTCTAAGCAAACAAGTGATATTGCAGCAATACTATGGCTTACAATCCATCAAGTAGGTCCTGCTCGAGCTAGGCTTATTAAAAAAGGAATGATCTATAGCCCAACATACGGTGACATTGCCTTCACAGTTCCACTTTTTGGAGATTTTATGAAACGCGTGATGCCCATTTTAAAAAACCGTAGTGATTAAAGCACGTATCACCATTATTCGGACAGGGTTCAAAAACCCCGTGTTTTAGTGAACAGTAGGCGTGAAAAGGTTCTGTCGCAAATCATCGGCCAGATTTTCAGCTTTGTCGCAAATTTAGGCCCAATCCTGTAAAATGGCTTCATAGTGTATGAGGATGCTAAGCTTCAAATGGAAACATTTCAAACAGTCGATCATTCTGATGGCGGCGTGCTGGTACTTAGCCTATGCAATACGCTATGGGGATATAGAAGAGCTGATGGAAGAACGCCGAGTGCAGGTAGACCATTCTACGGTGAATCGCTGGGTGATAGAGTGTGCGCTTCAACTAGAAAATGAATTCCGAAAAAAGCATCAATCCCAAGTAGGTTGTAGTTGGCGAGCAGATGAAACCTACGTGAAAATAAAAGGACTATGGGCTTATTTATACCGCGCTGTAGACAAGGAAGGAAATACAGTAGATTTTTTTATTTCAGAAAACCCATAGGGGATAATATGCAGCCAGAAAAGAGGGTCATCGATAAAAGTAGGTCGAACAAAGCGGCCGTAGACAGCCTAAATTTACAGTGGGCGCTTTTGTTTAGGATGACAGGGATTTTGATGCCCATATGGGTAAGACCGATAAAATATCTGAACAACTTGATCGAACAAGATCACAGCACTATCAAGAAAATCATCCAGCCTATGAAAGGATTTAAGTCTTTTGCGGCGGCTAAAGGCAGGCTGGCCGGGATAGAGTTACATCCTATGTTAAGAAAGAGAAAGTCTGGCTTATGATTAGCTCAGACCCAATATTTATTTGCGACAGAATCAAAACAAGTGCCTTTAAACCCGCCTGGTGGTTGCCGGGGCCACACGCACAAACGCTGTGGGCGGTATTATCCTTTACCCAGAAAAAACCTATAACAACACGACAGCGTTTAGAATTGCCAGAGGGTGATTTTGTCGATTTAGATTGGGTCAACCCCAATTTAACAACGCCCATTATTCTTATTTTGCATGGATTGGAAGGATCTAGTCAATCGCATTATGCCCGCGATATGTTATACACGTTGCAACAATTAAATTATCGTGCTGTGTTGATGCATTTTCGTGGCTGCAGTGGTCACTTAAATCGCGCGGCGCGCTATTACCATTCTGGGGATACGGCCGATCTGCAATTTGTTGTCAACACCTTATTACAACAGTATCCTGAAACCCCCTTAGGGGCAATGGGGTATTCATTAGGCGGCAATGTATTGTTAAAATGGCTGGGTGAAACGGGAGCGAACAATCCGTTGCATTGTGCCGTGGCTATTTCCGTGCCTATGCTGCTAAACAAATCGGCCGATAGAATGCAACAGGGCTTTTCGCGCTTGTATCAATGGTATTTAATCCAACAATTAAAACGTAAATTTCGGGAAAAACAACGAAAAATGGAATTACCGATTGATGTAAACACAACAAACATTCATGATTTTTGGTCTTTTGATGATAAAATTACAGCGCCTTTGCACGGGTTTAAGAGTGCAGAAGACTATTATCAACAGGCCAGTTCTAGGCAATATTTAAAATCGATTGCTATACCTACGTTAATTTTACACGCAAAAGACGATCCTTTCACCGATAGCAGCATGATTCCTGATGCCAATGCGTTATCCTCTACGGTGACTTTAGAGCTATCAGCCACAGGTGGTCATATAGGGTTTATCAGTGGCGCTATTCCCTTTAAGGGAAAATCTTGGTTGTTAGAACGCATTCCTGGTTTTATTCAAGAGTATATTAAGGCATAGTGTAAAGAGGCCATTTATGAAAGTACAGTTAAAGTTATGTTCGATGCTGATCTCTTTGTGGATAGTTACAAACGCTTTTGCTGCAGACGAGAGCGATAAGAAGGCTATTCAAAAAGTAAGTGCTGCTTTTTCACAATTATGTCAAGCCAATCAATTTTCTGGCGTGGCATTGATTGCTATTGATGGAAAAATTCAATTTGAAAAAGCCTGTGGATTGGCAAGTAGAGAATTTCACGCGCCAAACACAATACAGACTCAATTTAATTTAGGTTCGGTTTCAAAGTTGTTTACCATCGTGGCTATAGGGCAACTGATAGAAGAGGAAAAATTGTCATTGAACACGGTGGCGGCAACAGTGCTGCCCACTTGGTTGCCTATGTCGGGAGGAAATGACATTAGCATTGAGCAATTGTTAACGCATCGTTCTGGCTTGGGTAATTTCATGGACGACAAGCGTTGGCAGCTGGGTGCAGACTCCGGCTTGTTTAATGATACAGATAAGTATGAACCCTTAATTCAAGCCGAAACGTTACGCTTTAAATCTGGGGCGAGCCAAGCCTATAGCAATAGTGCTTATGTGGTTTTAGGAAAAATAATTGAAACAGTATCGGGGAAATCTTATTCTCACTATATCGCTCAAAATATTTTTTCTAAGGCGAATATGGCGCATACAGGACTGCATCCGTTGGATGAGGTTGTAGAAAATAGGGCAACGGGATATTATTATAGTTGCAAAAAAAATCCCTGCTTGTGGAAAAACAATAACTATGAAGTGGCTTTTATGGGTAATTCAGCAGGAGGTGCGTATTCAACCGCGGGAGATTTATTTAAATTTTCACAAGCCTTATATCGGCGGAAGTTGTTGAATCAATCTTTAACCTTACAGATCTTATCTTCCACGGTTCTGCCATTGAATAAGGGCACAAAGATTAAAAAAATCAAGATAGGCGATAGCACTGTTTTAGAAGCGCTTAGTCCTTATGGTTTTGCTGGGGTTTGGAATGCGCTAGGAGTTGCGGTGTGGGATAGCCCCAAGTTGGTAGGTCATACAGGGGGAGGACTGGGTGCTTCTGCCTTATTAATGATGTCTCCTGATAACCATTACACCATTGTCCTATTAAGTAACATCGATGCAGGAACATTAAGATTATACCAGCGCATAAGGGAGTCTTTTAATTTTAAGCAAGCCGTATATAATTATTAGGCTTCTATACCTATTACACTTCAAGATGCGAGATCCAGTGTCTATTTCTTATTGAATCCTGAGGACGCTGTCTCAAAGTCCCCAGTGCCATTGTGTTAAACAGGCCGTAAATACGCCCTTGTAGTCTCTGTGGACATTACGACGCAACTATCTCGAACGCCGTCATTGCGAGGAGACCGTTCCATGATTCTTGGGCGAATAAGCAAGACTAGTAACGGTTGACGAAGCAATCCAGGAAATCTTAAAAAATAAGAAGGATGCTATCTTATTACGGAAATGGAAAAGAAGCGTATCTTTATACGGGCGAGATTAAAAAGGTACCTCGTATAGAGAAGCCCATTTTTTGAATTCTTCTGTACCCAGATGACCTTTCTATTGCAGAAGATCTCCTGGATTGCTTCGAATACCGTTACTTGTCCCGTGTTTTCGCAGCAGATCTGTAAAACGGTATTCTCGCAATGACGGCTCACAGAGACTTATGTATAAAGGGTTGACACATCATCTCTGAGATGCACAATAGGACAGTCGCTGTGAATTATTTTCCACTCAAACCAGCCCAGGGAGCGGCCTTTATTAACAGAGAAACCAAGTGTTTGATGCTGTCTGTTTTAACGATGGAATGTTCCTAACCTGGAGTTTATTCCTGCGCTGCCAAGGCCGTTTGTAATTTCTCTTGTAACACGGAGCTATTCACGGCGCCCACGATAGCTTCGACGCTAGGCTGACCTTTGGCATTAAGAAAAATCAGTGTTGGGGGTGCTATAACGTGCCAGCGTTCTAAAATAGCATTGATATCACTACTAGGATGGGTCATATCCACGCG
>VFJV01000033.1 GCA_009885895.1 Gammaproteobacteria bacterium | reverse complement strand
CTTAAAGACGTAACGGAATCTTTTCGTAGGGGCAGGCCCCCGTGCCTGCCCAACCAGGGCAACCACAGGAGACTGCCCCTACGACAGATCCTGCCGTTATTTCTTTCTTAATGTTTATCATCACCGATGATTAGGGTGCTCGCAATGAGGGTGCGGCTATTTTTGCTCTCTTGAAATCGTCTCAGAGGGAGCGAGTAGTGACTAAAAAAAATTAGGTAGTGTAGTATAGCCCATCACGCTACACTTCTGAATTTAAAAAATGGCGCAATTCATTAACCGACAACAGCTTAAATCTTTACCCTGTTTTACGCACCATGAAGACATTATTACTCTGTGCCAGCCCTTATTTAAGTTAGGCATTAGCAGTTATGTTTATGTTAGAACCTATGCCGATGACAGCGAATTCCGCTTAGGTAATCGCAGTGATTGGCTGGAGCATTATTACTCTCAGGGCTTGTATAAAGAAAGCCTCTTTGAAAAAACACCGCAATATTACCAACCCGGGGCAGTGCTATGGTCTACCTTATTGAGCCATAGCCGTATTCTTGATTCTGCTAAAAACGATTTTAACATCGATCATGGGCTGACCGTTCTAAATAAAGAACATGATTATTGTGAGAAGATATTTTTTGGCGCTGACTCTACCAATCCTGGCATTGTTAATTTATATTTAAACGACATGGATCTTTTACTCAACTTTAATCGTTATTTCAAAGAAAGAGCGGATTTTCTGATCAAAAAAGCAAATCAACGCCGCTTATATTTACCGTGCAACGAAACCTTAAACATAGCGCAGCAACACGATTTAAAAATGCTGAATCGTGACAATGTCGCCGATATAAAAAACGAGCTAAAAATAGTTGAGCAAAAAAATGTACTTAGCCTGCGTGAACAACAAATAGCCAATTGTTTACTAGAAGGTTATACGGCAGCGCAAATAGCGGAAAAGTTTTTTTTGTCCAGACGTACCGTAGAGGCGCATACCCGCAATATAAAAGAAAAGCTGAACGTGCGCAATAAGGCAGAATTGTTACGAACCTTATTATCTGCGCATAAATAACACAAAAATGGCTCGTGCGTTTAGCGTTCATTTGCGCTAAAATGGTGTCATCTATCTAAAAAACGAGTAACCCCATGCAATACTATCTTTTAGGCCGAGCCGCATTACCCGGGTTTAAAGCGCAAGAATTACAAAATGAATTAATCAATCGCCTGCCGGACACAGGTGCGCTAGAATCACATTTGTGCTATTTGCTAGAAACGAGCGCTGACTTATCCGAAAAGATGAAGGAAGCACTTAGCCACCTGTTGCAAGCACAGGTTGTGCCTATAGAAGCCGGTTTAAATCGATTCTGGGTTTTTCCTAGACGCGGCACTTTATCGCCGTGGAGCAGTAAGGCCAAAGACATTATTGCGCGCATAGGCTTAAATGAAATAACGCGTCTAGAGCAAGGTCTATGTTATCAAATACAGCAGCAAGCACCGCGAACGATTGCTGCGGAAAAATGGGTGCTTATTGCCAATTTATTTTACGACAGACTCACAGAAGAATGTGTACACGACGCAAAAGATCTGAGCCAATGGTTCAACACGCCTAATGTCGCAGCGTTAACCACGGTGCGTTGGATAAGCCTATCTCCCGAGCAGCGTTTTGCCTTAAGCCTAGAAAAAGGCTATGCATTGAATGAAATGACTATAGCGGCCATTAGCGCTGAATATACACGCTTAGAACGTGACCCTACCGATGCTGAGTTAATGATGTATGCCTCTGTTAATTCTGAACATTGCCGTCACCATATTTTTAAAAGTAAATGGGTTATTAATGGGGAAGCACAACAAGGATCTTTATTTTCAAAAATACAAGAAACGTATCATCACCATTCAGATGATGTGTATTCAGCGTATTGCGATAACGGCGCCATTATAGGTAAGCGCAGTGTAGAAACCATTTGGCCACGACTGGGTACACACCATTATGCGCGGCATCATGAAGAGATGGCGATGGTCATTAAGGTGGAAACCCACAATCATCCTACGGCAATAGCACCTTTTCAGGGTGCGGCCACCGGTTCGGGTGGTGAAATTCGCGATGAAGGCGCAACCGGACGTGGTGCTAAACCTAAAGCAGGCTTAACGGGATTTAGCGTGTCTAATTTAAATATTCCAGGCTTTAGTCAGGAGTGGGAAGGCAAACAGAATAATCCTGACAATAAAGCCTCGGCACTTAATATTATGCTACAAGGCCCAATAGGCGCTGCGAGTTTTAACAATGAATTTGGTAGACCCAATACCTGCGGTTACTTCCGTAGTTTCGAGCAAATGGTTGCAGGTACGCAGTGGGGCTATCACAAACCGGTGATGTTAGCCGGTGGATTGGGCAGTATACGCGAATCACAATTCATTAAAGAGCCTTTGCCTGTAGATGCATTGATTATCGTTTTAGGCGGACCTGCATTGCGCATCGGTTTAGGCGGGGGTGCATTATCTTCTCAAGTTTTGGCGGACGACAGTACTGCTTTAGAATATGCGTCTGTGCAACGTGCGAATGCCGAAATGCAGCGTCGCGCACAAGAAGTCATTAATAGCTGTTGGGCAATGGGGCGCGAGAATCCTATACTCAGCATACACGATGTGGGTGCAGGCGGATTATCCAATGCTATTCCAGAATTGGTTTACGATCATAAGCGTGGCGCTAAAATTGAATTACGCGATATACCCAGCGCGGATGTAAGCCTATCGCCGCTAGAATTATGGTGTAATGAAGCACAAGAACGCTATGTTTTAGTGTTAACTGAAAATAGGTTGGCTGAATTTTCAAACATAGCGGCACGAGAGCAATGCTTATTTTCCGTGGTGGGTAGGGTGACGAAAGAGCCTCAGTTAATTGTTTACGATAAAGAGCATAAAAATAATGTGATAGATATGGATCTTAAATTTTTATTAGATACGCCTATGCCATTCACACGCCATGTCAGTTGTTCTAGTAGAAAAACGAAACCCTTCAAATACGATGCTATCCAATTGGAAGAAGCGTGTTTGCGTGTGTTAAAACACCCTGCCGTTGCCAATAAAGGCTTTTTGATTACCATAGGCGATCGCAGTGTAGGCGGCTTAACCTATCGCGACCAAATGGTGGGGCCTTGGCAAGTTCCTGTAGCCGATGTGGCGGTCAGTGTTTCCGGGTTTTATCAACACAATGGTGAGGCCATGGCCATAGGCGAGCGCAGTCCAGTGGCGATTATCAATCCGGTGGCTTCAGGGCGTTTGGCGGTGGGAGAGGCGATCACCAACATTGCAGCTGCCGCCATAGATAAATTAAGCGATATTAAATTATCCGCCAATTGGATGGCTGCTTGTGGAATTCAAAGTGAAGAGATTGCCTTATGGGATACCGTTAAGGCGGTGGCTACAGAGCTTTGCGTGAGTTTGGATTTAACCATTCCCGTTGGAAAAGATTCATTGTCCATGCAAACGCAATGGCAACACGAGGGCGTAATGCAGCAAGTGGTTTCGCCTTTGACCTTGGTTATTTCAGCTTTTGCGCCAGTTCACGATGTGCGTTTAAGTTTAACGCCGCAATTGCAAATTACCTATGATGATTCCGTCTTAATATTGATTGACTTAGGGCTAGGTAAAAATCGTCTAGGCGGTTCTATTTTAAGTGAGGTGTATAATGAAGCGGGCAAAGGGGATGCTCCCGATGTGGATTCGCCTATACTATTAAAACAATTTTTTGAGGCCATACAAAAGCTGAATCAGGATAGCCAAATATTGGCGTATCACGATCGCTCTGACGGTGGATTGTTTGTTACCTTAGTGGAAATGGCTTTTGCGGCACACACAGGCTTAACCATTCAGTTAGATGTTTTGGGTGCCGATCCCATTGCTAGCCTCTTTTCCGAAGAATTGGGCGCCGTTATTCAGGTTGAAAAAATGCATTTGTCGGCGGTATTGAAACAATTGGCAGAGCGTGGCTTAGGAGATTGTAGCCATATCATCGGTGAGCTTGCTATTAACGAAGTTATTTCATTTTGTCATAAAGGTAAAACTATACTAGAAGAACATAGGGTTGCTTGGCAGAGTGCGTGGAGTGAGGTGAGCTTTCGCATGCAAAGCTTGCGTGATAATCCAGTGTGTGCCAAAGAAGAATTTTCACGCATAGCGGTGTTAAACGATCCGGGCTTATACAGTTCGCCTAGTTTTGAATTCAAAGATAATATTTTGGCGCCTTACTTAGACTTTGGTGTTAAACCCAAAGTGGCTATTTTGCGCGAAGTGGGTGTCAATGGGCAGACAGAAATGGCGGCGGCCTTTATGCAAGCCGGTTTTATTGCAGTTGATGTGCATATGTCAGACATCGTCAACCAACGCATTCGTTTGGATGATTTTAAAGTATTGGCCGTTTGCGGCGGATTTTCCTTTGGCGATGTATTGGGTGCTGGGCGGGGTTGGAGTGAAGGCATTCTCATGAATGAGGAGCTAAAAGAGGTGTTCAGTCGATTTTTCAATCGTGCGGATACGCTGACTTTGGGTGTGTGCAATGGTTGCCAGATGTTGTCTCAATTAAAAGACATTATTCCTGGAGCAGCAGGATTTCCGTGCTTTGTTGCCAATCAATCGTTACAATTTGAAGCGCGTGTGGTGATGGTAGAGATTACCAATAGCCCGGCTATTCTATTAAAAGATATGGTCGGTTCGCGTTTACCGATTGTGGTGTCGCATGGTGAGGGCTTGGCTGAATGGTCTAATGCCGCATTAAAAGAAAAAGCCTTAACCGCTTTGCGCTATTTAGATCATCTAGGCAATGCAACGACACACTATCCTTTTAATCCGAATGGCAGCGCCGAGGGCGCTACGGCCTTTAGCTCTGCTGATGGCCGCGTGTTGATCCTGATGCCGCACCCAGAGCGCTGCTATCGTGCTTGGCAATGTTCCTGGCGCGCACCCGAATGGACCGAATACACGCCGTGGCAACGGTTATTTGCTAATGCCAGGGTATGGCTGGGATAGGGTGTTTGCAATTGAATCTGTAATCGTAGGGCTAAGCTTCTG
>VFJV01000160.1 GCA_009885895.1 Gammaproteobacteria bacterium | reverse complement strand
CGTATTTGTCTATTGTTTGAATACACGGACCCGTAGGGGCAGGCCCCCGTGCCTGCCCAACCAGGGCAACCACTGCTCGCAATGACGAGATCGGCGTGCGAAAGTGGTTGCTGCGGAAGTTTAGTAAAACAGCCGGCTCTTAAAGACGTAACGGAATCCTTTCGTAGGGGCAGGCCCCCGTGCCTGCCCTAGATGGGCAACCACAGGGGTTGCCCCTACGGCAGATCCTGTCGCTATTTCTTTCCTAATGTTTATCCTCACTGATGATTAGGGTGCTCGCAATCACGACTTCTGTGCACCCAGCATAGACATAATACAAACATGAGCCTCTTTTTTTCTTCAAGAGAGGGTCTTTCAGATAAAAGCTAAAGATCCTGTGTTTTTTAGCGCCCGGTCATGCTACACTACGTCCCAACAGAACACCAGTTTTAAGCACCTCACGTGTTTTTATACTTTATCAACTTATTATAGGCTACTATCCTGATGCAAAATATCCATCATTTTCAATCAGCTAAACTAGACTCGCGTAAGATCACCCTACTCACCTGCTACGACTACAGCTTTGCGCGCATTCTTGCCGACAGCGCCATTGACGCCGTTTTAGTGGGCGATTCCGCGGCCACGGTTGTGCACGGTTATGAGTACACCACGCACGCAACGCTGGACATGATGGTCATGCACACGCGTGCCGTAGCCAAGGGTTTAAATCAAAAAAAATTCTTAATCGCCGACATGCCTTTTTTGAGTTATAGAAAATCATTGGACCACAGTTTAAATGCCGTAGAAGCGTTGATCCAAGCCGGTGCACACGCCATTAAATTAGAAGGCGTTCGCGGCAATGAAGACCTCATACAACATATCGTTGGATCCGGCGTTCCCGTCATGGGACATTTGGGCTTAACCCCGCAGCACATTCATGCTTTGGGCGGTTTTAAAATCCAGGGGCGAGAAAAAATCTTACAAAAACAATTATTAGCCGATGCCAAAAGCCTAGAAGCACTCGGTGCCTTTTCTATCGTCTTAGAATGCATCCCAGCTTCTTTAGCGCAGACTATCAGCAAAACACTCACTATCCCGACTATAGGCATAGGCGCAGGGCAGCATACCGATGGTCAAATTTTAGTATTACACGATCTCTTAGGCTTAAGCACTTTCAACGCAAAATTTGTAAAAGAATTTATGGAAGGTAAATCCTTGTGTCTAGATGCGGTAAACCGTTATACTTCTGAGGTAATACAAAATATCTACCCGAACGAGGCCTTTTCTTATGAATAGCTATGTGCACTATAGAGATTGGTTTAACGTTAGAAATACGCTGCCTAAAGAGGTCCGCATTGGCTTTGTACCCACTATGGGCGCATTGCATCAAGGACATATTAGTGTATTAGAAAAAGCGCGCCGCGAAAACGATTTTTTAGTGTTGAGCATTTTCGTGAATCCTACGCAGTTTAACGACCCAAACGATTATCAAGACTATCCGCGCACCTTAGAGTTAGACCGCCGTATTGCTGCCGAATGTGGTGTGGATGCACTGCTTATTCCTGGAAAAGACGATATGTACCCTTCTGGCAACGACATGCCTATCCTCACACAGCATCCCCTTAGCCAAATCATGGAAGGAAAAGTACGCCCCGGGCATTTTAGTGGTGTATTAACCGTGGTAATGAAATGGTTACATTGGGTAAACCCTGCGCGCGTTTACTTTGGCGAAAAAGATTTTCAGCAATATTATCTGATTTGCGAATTGGTGAAACAGTATTTCTTAGACTTAGAGGTGATAGGTTGTGAGACTTTGCGCGAAGCCTCTGGTTTACCCTTAAGTTCTCGCAATCAACGTTTTAATAAAGAGGGGCTGGAACTTGCGCATCGCTTTGCTAAGTTGTTGCGCAGCGGTTCCTACGACGATCTCGCCAGCATTCAACGCCGTTTAGAAGCGGCTGGACTCATCGTAGAATACATAGAAAAACATTTTGGCCGTTTGTTTGTGGCGGTGGAATGCCACGGCATACGGCTCATTGATAATTTCAGGCTTTAGGGTATAGAGGGATTATACACATATGAATCAAAAATACGGTCTTTGGGTTTGCACCATTGCAGGTTTATTTTTAGTGTTTGAATTTACCTTGCAGGTATCGCCTAGCGTTATGACGCACTCTTTTATGAAAGAATTTGGTGTCGATGCCTTGGTGATAGGCACGGCCTTATCGGTTTACTATTATTCATACTCTTCCATGCAACTGGTGGGGGGCTATTGTTTCGATCATTTCGGCTCAAAAACAACCATCACCGCTGCAATATTGGTCTGCGCTCTAGGAACCACTTTAATGGCCTTAGCCCACAGCGTGTGGTTATTGAGCATAGGACGTTTTTTAACCGGCTTAGGTTCGGCCTGTGCTTTTGTAGGTTTATTGTTTTTGGGCAGACAATGGTTTTCGGCTAAATATTTTTTTATTGTAGTGGGTGCAACCGAATTTTTAGGCTGTGCCGGAGCCGTATTGGGGCAGGGTCCCGCGGCAGTATTGGTTCGAGCCTTGGGTTGGCGAGGCACTTTGATGGGCCTATCCATTGTGGGTTACATACTCGCGGTTTGTGCTTATTTTTTTGTAAAAGATTATGCTTCTAGCCACTCTAAACTCAGCATGAGCGAAAAAATTTCCGCTCGCGTGCGCATACAATTTATTTTTTCTAAGCCCCAAATTTGGATTATAGGCAGCTATGCTTTTTTCATCTTCTTACCTATAGTTTGTTTTGCCGCTTTATGGGGAGTGCCATTTTTAGAAAAATTTTATCACATGAATACGGTTATGGCGGCATCGGCTTGTTCAATGATTTGGATTGGCATGGGCATTGGCAGCCCGATTGCGGGGTGGATTTCGGAACGTATGGCTTGCCGCAAGGTGCCTTTATGGAGCGGCGCGATAATAGGCGTATTCAGCACTGTATTGGCTATCTTTGTGCACCTACCTTTGCCTTTACTCTATTTTGTGTTATTTTTATTTGGCGCGGCTACATCGGGGCAATCTTTGAGTTTTAATGTCATCAACGATATTACGCCGCAGCGATTTTTAGGCACAACCATGGGGCTTAATAATTTATTGGTCGTTGCAAGCGGTGCTATTGCGCAACCTTTAGTGGGTATGTTCTTGCGCTATGGTTGGGATCAAAGCATGGCGTCTGGTGTAGCGCAATACTCCATATTAGACTACCAGCATGCCTTGCTCCTTATTCCCATCAGTTATGCTATTGCGGCAATCATAGCCAAGTTTGCGATTATTGAAACAGGCTGCGTGTCTAGAGACATTGCCCTTATCTAAAAAACAGGATAATTTTTATGCCAAACACCCCTAAAAAATGTTATTTTTGCAACGATAGCGTTTTGTTAGAAAAAAAAGACGAAACCTATCAATTACCGGATTTTTTTGAATCTCCCTCTTGGCTAGATGAATATCAAATGACGCACCCTTTAGGAACGTATAACGATATTCCAATGGAGGTAGTCGAAGTCAACGGACCAGAAACATTACCAGATCCTTATGTCTGGTTGCCTTTACGGCCAGCCTTAGAGACTTTGTACCCGCATGCCTTTAATTTATTGGCGCGTGCGCACCAAGTGTTAAGCTGGGATAAGAATCACCGTTTTTGTGGTCGTTGCGGCATACCTACGCAGCTGAATGGGGGCGGTTTTGAAAAACACTGTCCCTCTTGCCATTTGTCGTTTTACCCGCGTATATCCCCTTCTATCATTGTATTGATCCGTAAAGGCGATCAAATCTTGTTGGCACGCAACGCCAACTTCTTACCCAATGTATATGCTTTAATTGCGGGCTTTGTTGAAGCAGGAGAGCGCTTAGAAGACGCTGTGCATAGAGAAGTTTACGAAGAAGTGGGTTTACAGGTGAAAAACATACGCTATTTCGATTCCCAACCCTGGCCTTTTCCAGATTCTTTAATGATAGCATTTACAGCCGATTATGCGGGTGGTGAAATAGAATTGCGCGATGGCGAGCTAGAAGCTGCGGGTTGGTATAACGTAGATAATTTCCCTGGATTGCCAAGCTCAGCGATCAGCGTGTCAAGGAAATTAATCGATTCTTTTGTGCAGAGCGTTTCCAAGCATTAGACAATCCGTCATTTTTCTGGATCCTAGATTTGTGCCGTTCTAACGCCCTCTAGACAAAGGGCGATTTTGGTGGTGTTAATAAAAAATAGGATATTAAGGAGGAGTATTGAAAAATGTTAAACGGAAAGGTAACTACTCGCGCTCTTTTCAAAAAAAAATGTGCTTGTTTTTATACTGTGAGCGCTCTAATCATCGGTGATGATAAACATTAGGAAAGAAATAACGGCAGGATCTGCCGTAGGGGCAACCCCCTGTGGTTGCCCATCTAGGGCAGGCACGGGGGCCTGCCCCTACGAAAGGATTCCGTTACGTCTTTAAGAGCCGAGCGTTTTACTAAACTTCCGCAGCAACCACTTTCGCACGCCGATCTCGTCATTGCGAGCATTTGTTAACGGACAATAGCCAATTAATTTTTTACAGACAGTGCATCGGGTAGAGTGATATTGAGTTCTAATACAGAATGTTCGCCACGACGCTCCACATCCACTCGGACTTGTTCTTGTATTTTATCAGCAGGAATGCCTAAATATTTAGCAACGATAGTTAAGATTTCAGTTTGCATGGCACTGATTAAATCAGGCTGCGAGTTACGTGTGCGTTCATGCGAGATGACAATTTGCAAACGCTCTTTGGCAGTAACCGCTGTATTGGATTTGGTTTTACGAAAGAGATCAATCCAACTCATGCAGAAGCCCCCTCTTTAGTATTAAATAGGCGTTGAATGAATGAGCGTTTTTTAGTGTTGACAAAACGTAGTGGGACTTTATTTCCTAAGAAGCGATCAACTGCGTCTAAATAGGCTTGGCCCGCATCGCTTTCTTGATCGAAGGTAACGGGAATGCCCGAGTTGGAAGCTCGTAATACGGCAAGCGATTCAGGAATAACCCCCAATAACGGAATGGCTAGTAATTCTTCGATATCGCTTAAGGCCAACATGTCGCCATTTTCAACACGGCTGGCTGAATAGCGGGTAACCAGCAAGTGTTCGCGTATGGGTTCTAGTTTGTCTTCCGCGCGTTTGGATTTACTGGCTAAAATACCTAAGATGCGATCGGAATCGCGGACGGAGGACACTTCTGGGTTTGTTACGACAATTGCGCGATCTGCAAAGTAAAGTGCCATTAAGGCCCCTTTTTCGATGCCTGCAGGGGAGTCGCAGATGATGTAATCGAAGTTCGCCGCTTTCAATTCTTCTATAACGCGCGCCACGCCTTCTATGTCTAAAGCATCTTTATCGCGGGTTTGCGAAGCCGGTAAGATGTATAATTCTTCTAAGCGTTTATCTTTAATTAAAGCTTGGTTTAAATTGGCTTCTTTTTTAACGACGTTGACTAAGTCGTAAACAACTCTGCGTTCACAGCCCATAATTAAGTCTAAATTGCGCAAACCTACGTCAAAGTCGACCACAACCGTACGATAGCCTTTTAAGGCTAAACCCGTTCCTATTGCAGCACTACTCGTGGTTTTCCCCACTCCCCCTTTACCAGAGGTAACAACGATAACTTCAGTCAAGGCATATTATCCTAAAAAAATACATATTCCGGAGATCATACACTATTTTAGCCCCAAAAAAAAGCGCGCTGCTTTTGGTTTTTTGGCTATTATGCTCCTTTTAAGCTCGAATTTCAGCCAACAATTGCTGTGCTGTGGCCGTTAGCATCTTGCGTTTAAATAATAATTGCCATTGAGAGGAGCCTAACTGCTGCCATAAAACCGCTGAGCGCACAGCGGCCATGAGTAGGGCGCGTGCTTTGTCTAGGGTTTCAGGCCGTTTCATAATTTCAGGTCGGCCAATAATCCGTATGCGAAATGGCAATACTCCCAAGGTATCTAAATAGGCGCCTGCGATGCTGGCAACCACATTAGTGTGGGTGGGGGAAAAATATTGCGCCTGTGTAGAAGAAAAACGAATTTTGCTGGCTAATTTGTCCATTAAGGCTTTATTTTTTCCCAATTTACGGGCTAGATGTATTGCGCTAATAGTGTATCGGCTAATTTCTCGGTACTCTAAGGTTTTCCGCTCATTAAAAATACGGCTTAAGAGCGATAGGCCTTTTTGCAAGCCAGAAAGGCTGCCATAAATGTCCATTATGTGATCAGGTTGTTGATTATAAATACTCGCCATAGATGATGCAAAGGCAGTTTCGTCACATTTATTTTCCATAACCATCTCATAAAGCAATGTAGATGCTTGGATGATGCCTGCTAAGGCCAATACGCGTTCTTGTTCCGGGTTGAATGTGCTCATAATATGGTTCCTCCGCCCAAGCATACCGTGTCTTGGTAAAAAACAACAGCCTGCCCTGGCGTAATGGCCCATTGTGGTGTATCAAAACGTACCTGCAATGTATTATCAACATCTTTGAAAACTGTGCAGTCGGCATCTTTTTGTCTATAACGCGTTTTAGCCGTACACCGAAAAGGATATTGGGGTTCTATGTCGCTACACCAAGATAGCTCGTTACACAGCAAGATGCTTTTATATAAAAGCGGATGGTCGTGTGTTTGTGCCACAATCAATATGTTTCTCGGGACTTCTTTTGCCACTACATACCATGGCGCTTCTAGTGCTTCTTTTTTGCCCCCTAATTTTAAGCCTTTGCGCTGACCTATGGTGTAATACATTAAACCATCGTGTTCGCCTATCACTTTGCCATCGATGCTTTCGATAGGCCCAGGTTGCGCGGGCAAATAACGGGCTAGAAAATCTTTAAATTTACGCTCGCCTATAAAGCAAATGCCGGTGCTGTCCTTCTTATCGTGTGTGCTTAAGCCCATTTTTTTAGCCAAGGCACGTACTTCATGCTTGGTTAAATGCCCCACAGGGAACAAAGACCGACTTAAGGCGGATTGACCCAAGGTATAAATAAAGTAACTCTGATCTTTATTGCTGTCTAAGCCCCGTAATAATTGATAGTTTTCCTCGTGTTTTACAATGCGCGCATAATGTCCTGTAGCCAAGTAATGCGCACCACGCGTTGTTAAACAATAATCTAAAAAGAGCTTGAATTTAATTTCTTTATTGCACAAAATATCGGGATTAGGGGTGTAGCCGCGCTGGTATTCGCGTAAAAAAATATCGAAGACCTTATCCCAGTATTCAGCGGCAAAATTAACGGTGTGTAAGGGAATGTTTAAGGTATCACAGACGGCTTTTGCGTCGGCCACATCGGTGCTGGCGGAGCAGTGTTCATCGGTATCGTCCTCTTCCCAGTTTTTCATAAAGACCGCTTCCACGGCATAGCCTTGCTCTTTTAGCAAATAAGCCGAAACGGAAGAATCTACACCGCCGGATAAACCTATAACCACAGGAATTTGACTCATATTTGACCTAATTTATGCCCTATTAGGGGTATAATGCCATAGTTTTGTGCAGTTTTCCAGGGCTGCGCAGCCAAGTAGCTTAATTTCCCATTCATAGAATCCAGTATTTTTTAAATTTTTTTGCTAAAAATATTGATTTTGAGCAAGAAATAGTAAGGGTTTATATGGACACCGCTTGAGTGAAAGTGCAATCAGCCCAGATAGAGCTCGTAGGATTCGATTGTATTGCCAACTGAATGAGATTGTTAAAGCGACCTAATCCGAAAAAATTAGTGTTTTGTATTCAAGCCGTAATAGAGCCACCAATATAACCCCCAATAAATAAGGCGTTATCCCAGAGGGCAGCTAAATCATTTTCAAATCCTCCAGCGGCAATCTCAACATGACTCCTATTTAAAAGTGGGTTAGATGGAATTTGTATGTCCTCAAAATATCCGGAAATTCTAATAGCACCGGTTTGTACATTTTGCTAAAAGCTTTGGCAGCCCTTAGCGATAGCGCCTTCATATAGCGGCACCGAAACACCCACCGGTGTAGCCGCAACAATGCCATCAAACTGGGCTTGATTACACGACATTCCATTTATCATACGCCAACCTTCCCAAGTGGTGGCGGAAACTGCGTTTCGAAGGCAAGTTATCAATCCAGATGCAGTGCATACTGCACCTATTGCAGAAGATGTGTTCAGAGCTGTTGTAGCGGCAGTATTCTGCGCAATATTTTTGTTATGACCAGGCTTGCGTTTTTTTTTTCAAGTGAGCTGCGTTTCTTAGCTGTTCTGTTTTTCTTAAAGATGATGGTTCCTTAGAAAATCCTTCAAAGAGGCAACTTGAACGATAGGATTAAAAATCAGAATATACTCCTAATGCGTTTGGGTTTGTCTTGTTTTTTTAGCGGATATACCGTATGCTAGATTCAATGGATGGAGTAAACAATGAAAGCTGCCGAGCAATTTATCAAGGCCCTGGAAAACGAGGGGGTAGAGTATATTTTTGGTATTCCCGGAGAAGAGAATTTAGATCTATTAGAGGCCCTACGCCATTCTAAAATTAAACTCATTATTACTCGTCACGAACAAGCAGCAGGCTTTATGGCCGCAACCTATGGTCGGTTAACGGGCAAAACCGGAGTGTGTCTGTCGACTTTAGGGCCGGGCGCAACCAATTTTGTGACCGCGGCAGCCTACGCTAATTTAGGCGGCATGCCTATGTTGATGATAACAGGGCAAAAGCCCATCTTAAAAAGCAAACAGGCGCGCTTTCAAATCATTAATACGGTTGAAATGATGCGGCCCTTAACCAAATTTACCTGCCAAATCTTAAATGGTAATTTAATTCCCTCCTTAGTACGCGAGGCTTTTCGCATTAGCCAAGCCGAACGACCTGGAGCGGTACACCTGGAATTGCCAGAAGACATTGCTGAAGAAGAATGTACCGCGCTTTTGTATGAAGTCACGGAGCCCGCCTTACCCCAGGCAGATCCCCTGGCCATTATGCAAGCGGTAGATTTAATTCAAAAGGCAAAGCATCCTTTAATTTTAATTGGTGCAGGTGGTAACCGACGCGCTATTTCCTCAGCATTGCGCTATTTTGTAGATAAAACCGATATCCCCTTTTTTAACACGCAAATGGGCAAGGGTGTATTGGATGAGCACGATAAGCGCTTTTTAGGCACCGCAGCGTTGTCGGATCATGATTATATCCACTGTGCCATTAATCGAGCAGACTTAATCGTCAATATAGGCCACGACACCATTGAAAAACCGCCTTTTTTTATGCATCCTAATGAACACCGAAAAGTCATTCATGTTAATTTTTTCCAAGCCAATATTGATGAAGTGTATTTTCCCCATTTAGAAGTCATAGGCGATATCAGCCACATGGTGTATCGTATGACTGAAATGATAGAAAAACAAGCACATTGGGATTTTTCGTATTTTGAAACCATCAAAAAAGAAATCGATGCCCATATCAGTGAAAAATCGGATGCCCCCAATTTCCCCATTTTACCGCAACGTTTGGTGCGCGATGTGCGCCGTGTTTTACCCAAAGACGGTATTGCTGCCTTGGACAATGGCATGTATAAAATTTGGTTTGCGCGTAATTTTTCGGCATTTAATACTAAGACCTTGTTGCTGGATAATGCACTGGCCAGTATGGGTGCGGGATTACCGTCGGCCATTGCGGCTAAGATAGTGCATCCAGATCGTAAAGTATTGGCTATTTGTGGCGATGGTGGTTTTATGATGAACTCTCAAGAAGTAGAAACTGCGGTCAGATTAAAATTAGATTTAGTGGTTTTGATCGTCAACGACAACGCCTTTGGAATGATAAAATGGAAACAAGAAGCGTTGGGCTTTCATGATTTTGGTTTGGATTACCACAACCCAGACTTTGTCTTGTATGCCAAGGCGTATGGCGCAGAAGGGCATTTAATTACTGCCACAGAAGATTTTGCGCCTACCTTAGAAAAATGTCTGAATAGTAAGGGTGTACACCTTATTGAAGTTCCCATAGATTATTCTGAAAATGCCAGAGTGTTAACGCATGAATTGTTGGCTAAAACGTGTTTATTATAGGAGAAAATATGTCTAAACTTAAAGTTACGTCTCCTTTTGATCAATATCCGATCGCCGAAGTAGACTTGTGGGATGAGGCTAGGGTAGAAAAAGTGCTGGCCGGAGCCTATGCGCTGTTTAATCAACGTAAAAAAGGGTTGACGGTGCCGGAGCGAATCGCCATTTTAGAAAAAGCAGGTCAATTATTAGTCGCGCGCCGTGTAGAGTTTGCCAAACGTGCGGCACTAGAGGGGGGTAAACCTCTAGCAGATTCTTTGGTAGAAACGGACCGTGCGGCTCAAGGTATTAAAATCGCGATAGAAAGCATGTCGCATATGACAGGGCAAGAAATTGCTATGGGTTTAACCCCCTCTTCGCTGCATCGCATGGCCTATACTTTTAGACAGCCCGTGGGTGTGGTTTTGGCCATTAGTGCCTTTAATCATCCGCTTAACCTAGTGATACATCAAGTTATCCCTGCCATTGCGGTGGGTTGTCCCGTGTTGATTAAACCCGCTAGCAGCACACCCTTGTCTTGTTTTGCCTTTATGGAATTATTATACGAAGCGGGCTTGCCACAAGAATTTGCGCAAGCGATTATTTGTTCGAATCAGATTGCCGAAAAATTAGTCTCAGACCCACGCATTAGCTTTTTATCGTTTATAGGGTCTAGCCGTGTGGGTTGGCATTTGCGGGCTTTGTTGCCTCCGGGTGTAGGCTGTACTTTGGAACATGGGGGCGCGGCACCGGTTATAGTGGAAGCCGATGCTGATTTGCTCGATGCGGTGCCTTTGCTCGTGAAAGGTGGTTTTTACCATGCCGGGCAAGTGTGTATTTCGGTGCAACGCATTTTTGTCGATGAAAAAATAGCAAAAACATTCGCTACGCAAATGACGACTGCGGCTGAAAAGTTGCGCGTAGGTGACCCTCTAGACGCGAAAACCGAAGTAGGGCCGTTGATTACACCTGCGCAATTAAAACGGGTGGCCGCGTGGGTGGATGAAGCGGTGGCAGCGGGAGCTACCTTATTGTGTGGGGGTAAAGCCTTGTCGGATAGTTGCTATGCACCGACTATTCTTTATAATCCGCCTTTAAATGCAAAAGTGTGTACAGAAGAAATTTTTGGCCCTGTGGTGTGTATTAATTCATATCAAGACCGTAAAGAAGCGATTCAGCAGGCCAATGCCTTGCCTTTTTCCTTTCAGGCAGCGGTGTTTACGAAAAACATAGACGTGGCTTTAGAAATGATACAGCAACTAGAAGCCAAAACAGTGCTGGTGAACGATCATACCGCGTTTAGGGTAGATTGGATGCCCTTTTCTGGGCGCAAGCAATCGGGCTTTGGCACCGGGGGGATTCGGTATTCCATGGAAGACATGACCTATGAAAAGATGATGGTTATTCGCTCACCGCAGTTGTAGCCCCCCCCCTAAAAGAGTACAATATGTCCCATATCGTTATCAGTATTTAAACAATAAGGGGTTTCTTATGTCTTATAATTCCATCACCGTGCCAGCCAATGGCCAAAAGATTACCCACGATGCCAAGGGCCATTGTGTAGTGCCCAATAACCCTATTATCCCTTTTATTGAAGGTGATGGCATAGGCATAGACATTACGCCGGTGATGCGTGCTGTAGTCGATTATGCGGTTAAAAAAGCCTACGGTGGCGATAAAGCCATTGCTTGGATGGAAATTTATGCGGGGGATAAAGCCGTCACAGTCTATGGTGCGAATGAATATTTGCCACAAGAGAGCCTAGATGCAATACGCGACTTTAAGGTTGCCATTAAGGGGCCCTTGAGTACGCCTGTGGGTGGGGGGATACGCTCGTTGAATGTGGCTTTAAGGCAAGAGCTCGATTTATACCTATGTTTAAGACCAGTACGTTATTTTACAGGCACGCCTAGCCCTGTCAAGGAACCGTGGAAAGTGGATATGGCTATATTCAGGGAAAATTCCGAAGATATCTATGCGGGTATTGAATGGCAAGGTGGCTCTGTCGAGGCTGATAAAGTCATTGCCTTTTTGCAAAATGAAATGCAGGTCAAAAAAATTCGCTTTCCTAAGATGTGCGGCATAGGTATTAAACCGGTTTCTAAAGAGGGTACAGAGCGTTTAGTAAGACTCGCCATACAATATGCTATAGACCACGACAAACCTTCTGTAACTTTAGTGCACAAAGGTAATATCATGAAATATACGGAAGGCGGTTTTCGTGACTGGGGGTATTCTTTAGCACAGTCTGAATTTAAGGCTACGCCTATAGATTCTGGCCCTTGGCAATCCATGAAAAATCCTAAAACCGGGAAGACCATTGTCATTAAAGATGTGATTGCCGATGCCTTTTTGCAACAAATTTTATTAAGGCCAGAAGAATACAGCGTTATTGCAACCTTAAATCTCAATGGGGATTATATTTCAGATGCGCTAGCCGCCCAAGTGGGAGGGATAGGCATTGCTCCTGGCGCTAATATAGGAACCCAAACGGCTATATTTGAGGCTACACACGGAACAGCTCCTAAATATGCAGGGCAAGACAAGGTGAATCCAGGCTCTTTAATCTTATCTGCTGAAATGATGCTGCGTTATTTGGGTTGGGATAAGGCTGCTGATCTCATTATTAAGGGTATGCAAGGGGCTATTGCGAGCAAACAAGTTACCTATGATTTTGCACGTTTATTAGAAGATGCACGCTTAGTGTCTTGTTCTGAGTTTGGAAAGATCATGAATGAGAATATGTGAAATTTATGTGCAGATAATATAATTTTAGGTTTTTAATGCTTAAAATTAGGTATTATCTCTCTTTTAGGCTAAGGTTATAGCAAGGGAAGTATGAGAATAGGCGTTTTGGTGACGTTACCAGGTTGGGCAGGGGGGCCCTTAGCTAATTGGAGAAGTGAGCATGTTATCGCGTGAACTGGAAATTACATTGAATGATGCCTTTAAAGAGGCTAGGGATCGCTCGCACGAATATATCACCATTGAGCATCTATTATTTACCCTACTCAAAAATGTCTCTGCATTAGATGCCTTATTAGCCTGTGGCGCTGATCTAGATCAACTCTATTCGCAATTATCTGAAGCGCTAGAAAAAATGCCCAGTCAGCTTGCAAAAGAAGATAGACAAGAAATACAGACTACACTAGGGTTTAAACGGGTATTGCAACGGGCTGTTTTTCATCTAGGACAATCTACTGGGCGTGCTGAAGTGGATGGTGCTACTGTTTTGGCGGCTATTTTTAGCGAGCCAGATAGTGAGGCGGTTCAAATTTTGAAAGATTCAAATATAAATCGTTCAGACATTGTTAACTATATCAATCAATCCCGCACTAAATCACAAGAATTTCCATCGCCGTTTAAAATAGACGGTGCCCGTTTGCCATTGGCTGAAGATGAAGGCGGTTCGGGTGGGCAAACTGCATTAGAAGCCTATACCAGTAACTTGAATGTTTTGGCAATGACAGGGAAAATTGATCCCCTCATTGGTCGCGAAGAAGAAATTGCCTTAACGGTACAAGCCTTATGCCGCAGGCGTAAAAATAATCCTTTATTGGTCGGTGAAGCGGGTGTTGGTAAAACAGCCATTGCTGAAGGTTTGGCCAAACGTATTGTTGAAAATAAGGTGCCTAAAATTATCAGCCATTGCACCGTCTATGCCTTAGACTTGGGGAATTTATTAGCGGGCACTAAATATCGGGGTGATTTTGAAAAACGTTTTAAGCAATTGGTGCAAGAATTAAATGAGCAACCCGGCGCGATTTTGTTTATAGATGAAATTCACACCATTGTAGGTGCGGGAGCGGCATCCGGTGGGGTTATGGACGCCTCCAATTTAATTAAACCTCTGTTAACGTCAGGCAACTTAAAATGCATAGGGGCTACCACGTATCAGGAATATCGGGGTATTTTTGAAAAAGATCATGCTTTGGCTAGACGTTTTCAGCGCGTGGATATCAGTGAACCCACCGTAGAGCAAACGTATCAAATATTAAAAGGGTTGCGCCAAAAATTTGAATTCCATCATGGCATTCGCTATTCTTTAAAGGCTTTGCGTTCCGCTGCTGAGTTATCCTCTCGTTTTATCACAGACAGATTTCTACCCGATAAAGCGATTGATATCGTAGATGAAGCCGGTGCCCATCAAGCTCTGCAAACAGAAGGGCATAAAAAACGCATTATTAATTCCGCTGAAATAGAAGAAGTGGTCGCGCACATGGCGCATGTTCCGACTAAAACGGTGTCCACTTCCGATAAAGAAGTGCTGCGCAGTTTAGTGCGCGATTTAAAAATGTTGATTTTCGGACAAGACGAAGCCATCGAAGCCTTGGGCTCAGCCATTAAATTATCACGCGCAGGCCTTAGGGAAATTGATAAACCCGTGGGATGCTTTTTATTAGCGGGCCCTACGGGTGTAGGGAAAACCGAAGTGACGCGTCGCTTGGCTCAATTAATGGGGGTGGAACTCATTCGTTTCGATATGTCAGAGTATATGGAAAAACATACGGTGTCTCGTTTAATTGGTGCGCCTCCAGGCTATGTAGGTTACGACGAAGGAGGACTATTAACCGAAGCGGTAACCCAGCATCCCTATTCAGTGGTCTTATTAGATGAAATTGAAAAAGCACATCCAGATGTCTACAATTTGCTATTGCAAGTGATGGACCACGGTACCCTAACGGATACTAATGGACGCAAGGCTAACTTTCGTAATGTGATATTAATCATGACCACCAACGCAGGTGCCGAAGATTTATCCAAAAACACGATGGGCTTTTCCGAGCAAGAACAACATAGCGATGCTTTGTTGGCCATTAAACGCATTTTCAGCCCTGAATTTAGAAATCGCCTTGATGCTATTGTTCAATTTAAAGCCTTGGATATGGTGACCATTGAAAGTGTCGTTAATAAATTTTTAATGGAATTAGAGGTTCAACTGGAAGCGCATAAAATTAAATTAAAAGTAGAGAGCGAGGCTAGGCATTGGTTGGCTATTCATGGCTATGATGAAAAAATGGGCGCACGTCCGATGGCCCGCCTTATTCAAGAAAAAATTAAAAAACCTTTGGCCGATGAAATGTTGTTTGGTACCTTGGTGCGGGGCGGTACTGTGCAATTGCAAGTCGTAGACAATGATTTACGTACGGTGTCTATCCCTAGCGATGAAACGGTGACCAGTGGGTCTTGATTATACGTCAGTCGTTATTTAAAAATAAACTGCCTAGAGTACAAGAACACTGTCCACACGATTTTTATCTCGGGAGCATTGCCGTGCGTTTAATTTGAAGCAGGAATAATCTTACTTCTTCTGATTATCTTCCAGAAATTGCATCTTCTCGATAGCCTCGTCAATCTCACGATCCATTTCTGGGTTTGTTTTTTTGGTATCTGCCAGCAGTAAATACCATGCTGGGACCACGAATAAGGAACATAAGGTACCAAAGGACATCCCTACAACAATGATGATACCAATTTGCATACGTGAATGTGCGCCTGCACCGCTGGCTAAAGCCAAGGGTAGGGCACCTAATACCATAGCACCGGTAGTCATTAATATAGGCCTTAAGCGTAAGGTTGCAGATTCAACAACCGCATCTAATTTAGACAGGCCTTTTTCTTGCAGTTGATTGGCAAATTCTACAATTAGAATGCCGTGTTTGGCAATTAATCCTATCAGCGTGGTTAAGCCTATTTTACTGTAAATATTCAGGGAACCATTAAACAGACGCAAGGCAGCAATAGCAGCAGCGATGGTCAATGGCACTACGATAAGGATAATCAAGGGATCTTTAAAGCTTTCAAATTGTGCGGCTAACACTAAGAAAATGATAATAATGGCAAATAGCATAACCTGTGTCATTTCACCTTGTGAGTCAATGTAATAACGCGTTTGGCCACCATAGTTGTAGTTAATATTAGGGTAGTTCTTCGTCATGTAATCCGTTAAAAAGGTGATAGCTTCACTGGTACTGTAGTTTCCTAGCAAATAAGCGTATATCGTTGCTGAAGGAATTTGTTGGAAATGATTGATGCTTTCTGGCTGCACCGTATTTTCTATGGTTGAAATGTTAGACAAAGGAATCAACTGTTGTGTGCTATCACTTCTCACATACATATTTTGCAGATCATCGGGGGATGCTTCATAATTGAAGTTTTTAATAAATTCAGGAACCACATAATAACTGCGATTATTATAGGAAAACTGTAAACTTTGTGGAGAAGCGAACATAGCGGCCAAGGTGTCGCCTATGGCGCTTTCTGTAATCCCTAAATCGCTGGCTTTCAGGCGGTCTATGCTCACATTAATTTGTGGCAGATCTATCTTTAAGTCGATTTGTGGGCCGGGTCTAAAACCAGGATTGCCGCTAACTGCGCGTAACATGCCATTAATAGCCGGCAATAGGGCATCAATACCCTCTGGGCTGGAAATAGAAAAATAGATGGGGGCTTGGTTTCCAGGTAAGGGAATGGAAGGGTAAGGAATGGCATACGCTTGTAGTCCCGGAATGGCATTTAATGCGGGCGTTACGGCGGCCATAATGTCAAATTGCGAACGTTTACGATCGCTCCAATCGACCAAGGGTGCAAAAGAAATCCCTACATTATCGCTGCTAGTCCCATTGATAACGCCTACGTGTTGAGTTTCGGGCTGTTTTTCGTAGATGGAAGTGAGTGCCGCGCTAAATTTTTGGGTGTATTTCACATTGCTGCCAGCCGGTGCATTGAATGAAGTAACTACAACCCCCTGATCTTCTACCGGGGCCAAGTTCTCTTTGGTCGTGACGTACAGAAAATAACATGCAGTCCATAACAACAGGGTGAAAATAATGACGTACATTTTTTTATTCAGAATTTTTTGTAGGCGGGCGCGATAGCGAGCCATGATTTTCGTAAAAACAGCATCTATTTTATGCGCAAATGTTTTGTGGTTTGAGTCGTGATCTACTTTAATGAGTCGTGAACACATCATGGGCGATAAGGTTAAGGCGATAAAGCCCGATACGATAACGGCTGCTGCAAGCGTAAACGCGAACTCAGAAAACAAAATACCCGTAATACCACCCGAAAAACCGATGGGCGCGTACACAGCCGCTAAGGTAATGGTCATAGCAACAATGGCAAAACCAATTTCACGCGCGCCTACTATAGCCGCGGGAATAGGCTTCATGCCGTTTTCCATATGCCTATGGATGTTTTCCAAAACGACGATGGCATCATCTACCACCAGACCGATGGCCAACACCCAGGCCAATAAAGTCAAGGTATTCAAGCTATAGCCTAGGGCCATCATGATGACGCAAACACCCATTAACGACAAGGGTATGGTGATGATGGGGATTAATACGGCGCGAAAACTGCCCAAAAACAAAAAGATCACAAAAATAACGAAGATAACCGCTTCGACGATGGTTTTATTCACTTCCGTAATGGATTCTTGAATGAAAATAGAGGAGTCATAAACAATTCCTACATTTAAGCCAGCAGGCATTTTAGATTGTAGTTGTGGTAATACGGCTTTGATTGCTTTTGAGACCGCTAGAGGGTTAGCATCGGAGGTAGGTAGAATGGCCATGGTGATCATGGATTTGCCATCTAAGAAGGCAGAGCTGTTATAATTTAAAGCACCCAAAATAGCATAGCCCACATCTTTTAGGCGTACTACGGTGCCGTTCGATGTTTTAAGGGGCATATCGTTAAATTGCTCTGGGTAATGCATGTCCGTATTGGCCGACACGTTAAACTCTTGATAATGGCTATAAATAGTGCCTGCGGTAGATTGTAAATTGTGTTCTTGCAATGCACCATACACATCGGCAGCGGTTAAGTTGTAAGCGGTTAGTTTGTCCGTGTCTATGTTGATGCGCATTGCATATTGACGACCCCCATAAATCTGTATTAGACCTACCCCATTTAGGGTACCTAGTTGGGGTTGTATAACACGCAATAGATAATCATTAACGGCCCCTGGTGTCATGGTATCGCTGGTAAAACCCAAATAGATCACCGCTTTTGCGCTGGGGTCGGTTTTCCCAATGACGGGGGCGAAAGCATTTTTAGGTAGAATATTGCTTTGTGAAGCCACTGCATTAGAAACGTCGGTTAAGGCTTGGTCTATAGGGTAATTTAACTTAAAATAAACCGTAATGCTGCTGGAGCTTTGCGCGCTGCTGGATGTGACGTAATCTATCCCTTCCACCCCGGTTAAGGCATTTTCCAAGGGGGTTGTAATAAAGTCTGTCATTAAGTTTGCATCGGCACCAGGGTAATTGGTATTGACTGTAATAACCGAAGCAGCCATTACCGGGAACTGGCGCACGGTTAATTTGAAAAAGGCTGCTAAGCCTATGGCTAACAACAATAGGCTTACCGACATGGCGAATACAGGGCGGCGGATGAAAACGTCGGTAAAGCTAGTCATAATTTGGGTCTCTATTGGCTATTTTTTTCTGCAGAAGGCGCTACAACGGCTTTTCCATCTAAAGCGGCGATTTTTACGGGCATACCGTCGAATAGCTTGATGATACCGTCTGAAACCACTACGTCTGAGGCCGCTAAGCCTGCACTAATGGCAACGTCATTTCCTTGGCGCATGCCTATGGTGACATCGGTTTTTCGAGCAGCGCCATTGACGATCTTATAAACTGTGCCGCCGGAATTGCTATAACTTAGGGCTGTTTGTGGGATAACGACTACAGGATGTGTTTTTAAGCTGTATAAAGTAATTACGGCGTAACTACCCGGTAACAGGGTATGGGCAGTGTTCGGCACTGAACCCCATAAGGCAATGCTGCGGGTAGTTGAATCTACAGCGGAGTTGATGGCGGTGACTTGCCCATCATAAGACTTGCTTTGATCTGCGCTAGACACTATAGAGACTTTTTGGCCTACGGCAATGTCGTCTACGTAAATGTCGGGAATGGTAAAATCAACGCGTATAGGATCGATTTGTTCTAAATCTACAATATTGTTACCTACATTTAAATATTCCCCTACACTGACTTGGCGCAAACCCACCATGCCAGCGAAGGGTGCCGTTACATTGTATTGGCGTAGGGTTGCTTCAGAGTTTTGAACATTGGCCAGACTTTGTTGCCAATTGGCATAAGCTTGATCCAAAGATTGCTGCGAAACCACATTCTTTTTGTATAGTTCGGAATAACGTTGGTAGGTAACGGCATCCAGCTGCAATTGTGCTTTATTTTTTTGCAATTCTGCGACGACGATATCGGGGTAGATTTGAATTAATTTGCTACCGGCTTTTACCTCGGTGCCGGAATCAAAATAAATGGCGGTTACAGGCCCCGATACTTGCGCTTTTAACATGGCCCCTTTGAAGGTGTTGATAGTGCCGGTAGATTGGATTTGTACATGCCAAGATTCTTCTTGGGCGGTAACCGCATTAACGATAGCGGCAGGGATGCTATTGGGGGCCGCCGTAGGGACCATCATTTTTTTGACTATCGTGATGATGATTAGGGCTATGACTATAGCCAGGGCCACTTTAATGGTGCGGTTGCTTATTTTTGGAACAGTCATTACTTCATTTCCCTATTTAGGTGCAGCATGGGCTTTAATTGAGCTATGCTGTCAAGAATTAGGGTAGCTGTCAAGCGTAAATGGACATATAAAAAGCAAAAAAAGGATTATCTACAAAATACTTTTATAGTCGTGAAATAAAGGCTCTAGTGATAGGGTGCTGAGGAATAAAGAGTAGGCCATCCATGAACTTAATGCTGCGAGATCTTTGAAATAAGAGGGTAGATACTTAGGGGCGACAATAGTGCCTTCTTCAATTAAATTCGCGTAAATTCGTAGATCTTCCAAATGTACTTTGCCTAAAAATAGTAATGGAATATGCTCTAATTTTCCCTCAGCGATAGCCAAACGGATATAATTAAAAATGAGCACAAAGCCTTTGCAGTAAACGGTATCTTTGGTAAAAGGTCCTAGATTCGGTAGGCTTCCGCGAAAGATGCGCACGCTTTGTTGATACGCACTTTCCATATCGGGGCTTTTTTCCAGATAGAATCGATAAACGTCCATAAAGTCGGCCCCATTTTCTGCCATATGCACGGCGTGTATGCGATCGACTAAGCGCTGCATCCGTTGTGGGCTAGAAACAAAACTAAACATTTCTATCAGAATGGCTAAACCTTCTTGAAATAGGGTGGTAGAGGGGGTGCCCTTACTCAAAAAAGTGCAATAAGGTTGGTTTTTCCCGTTTAAGGTAGTGCCTACATGCACCCAGCCTTCGTGCACTTCTAAAATGTTTAAGTCGCGTTCGCTAAACATCGCATTTTTACGTAATTTTAACACTTCAGCACCGGCCGAGGCATCGGCAACAATGCCGTCATCGCTTTTGACTGTAATTTTTTCGAGCGGATCGCTAAAATATTTTCCCAGTCGGTCGGATAATATTTTCACGCCTTCTTTGCTGGTATAACGTTTTTCATCTTTTTCGCCCGCCCAGCTTTGCCCCAATTGCTTGAGCGTTGATGAAAGGTTATCAGCCAGATCTTTGAGCGTGGGGCCATTGGCATAAAAAACATCGCTAACGCTACCGTATAATTCTTGGCTTAAGGTTGTAAATTGACGTTGACCACGGTGCACCAGCATTTCAATGGTGCTGCGATATTCCTGGCACATGCGCTGCATAATCATGCCTATGGGATTAAATTGGCCTAATTTTTTATGGATTTGCCGCTCTAAGGATAGCAGTTCCTCGCTTAATGGGTGGGCATCGAAATTTAAAGGAAGGCTGTTGTAATACTCCTTGGTGACTAGAGGGGCTTTTTTACCCTTATGGGCTAAAAAATCTTCTTTGATTTGATCAACCCATTTTATGGCATTCAGAATGCGTATAGGTTTTTGCAGAAAAACGAGTCGATCGGACAATTCTTTGAGGGTGTTTTGTACATCAGTTGGGGCCTTATTCATCATTGCTCTTAAACATAGGGGAATAGGGTGGTGTTATATAACGATTATACCTCTAGATGCAAACGGGTATGCCCCAAAGGCATCGTTGCCGTTGTGTCAAACACGTTATAAATGCATCCCTGACCGGGCTAGGCCAGGGGTGGGTTATAGAACTGATTGGATAGAATGCACATTAAGGAATGATAACACTCAAAAAATACCGTAATATAGCGTTATTAGCACCCCTTTAAGTCAAGGAAAACCCTTGCTATAAATTTATTATTTATGTTATTATGCATAAATAATGCTTGTTGTAGGAGGTTCATCTTGAAAAAAATTGAGCAATTTATTGATTCTTGGACTATTTGCACGCAGGATTCAGGGATTTTGCAGTTAGAGTTGGCAGTAGGGTCTATTTTAAAATCTATAGACTTCGAACTAAAAAGGCACAAATTGCAATTACCTGAAAGTCAATTCCAAGATTTAATACATACGTTTTTAGACAAAATACACGCTTTGCCCAAAGTCTTGCGCATGCAAACCTTAAGCTACTTAAATGGCGGTGTTCAGCGCGAGGTTCAGCGCTTAGAGTACCACGAATTAAAACAGTGTTTTATACAACATTTAAAACCGGAGCCCTGGTCTAGTTATGCTTTATTCATAGCTTTGGAAGCCATCCCCGCTACACTGCTTATTCTAATGATAGCTTCTATGCCAGGTGTGGCTTTGGCTGCTAAACAAAGCAGAAGTTCCTCATCAGAAACGGCCGATTTGAAGTGCAGGAATATCTTGAAAATAGACTATGCATTAGGCAATCTTGCGCTGCAAAATACAAAATTGCAACTGGGCAAGCTGGGCCTTAATTACGATGCATTGCCCATTCAAGCCGATTTTAGCTTGGAAAAAACGCACGACCATCTAGACTGCTTGGCCTATAATTTAACCCGATTTTCTAAAGACGAGTTCAATCCATCGGAAGAAAAAGCATGGATCTATAAATTATCAAACGATGGTACGCTGATGGAACCCTTGTATTACATTTTAACCTATGCACAAAACAAACCATTGCGCTATAAAATTATCGCGAAATTGACCCACATATTGTACCTAAATATACAAAGTGCTAGGGTGCAGAACGCGCATCGATTAATTAGAATATTGGGGCAGGCTGTTATGGCTATTCTTCCCGATGAATTACCTGCCAGTATCACAACGTATGAAATTACCAGAATGTCCGATATATTGTCCTTGTATAGACGAATGGCAGAAGATAAATCCGCCGTGAATAAGCAGAGCATAGGGTTGCGCGCGCTTTTAGAGATCGAACCCAGTATTGCGTCATCGCCACAACCTACGTCTGTAAAAACAAATTCCTATTATGGGTTGATTTTGGGGGTAGTTACCGCGATGATGGGATTGCTGAAAATTTTCATGCGGGTTTTTAATCGCACAGAGTCCATGCCTAAACCAAGCAACCCTAAAAATCCCATACCCCCCCCAATCAATACTGTTAAAATATCTCGATGCAGTAAGCCGTCGACAATACAATGCGCGCCTAAAATTAGTCTTCCACAAGTTGCAAAACCGCCTAAGCAAGAAAACTTAAATGTTATTTTATCTAAGCTTAACGAACTGTTTTTAGATCTCATTATCCAAAACCCAAGCCCTTTGCGCTGGAGTGAATTTATGAAAAAACAAATCCGCTTAGAGTTAAATGAGGAAAAGTATTATTTTAACACGCAAGGGGATGGAAAGATTTTTTGTTTATCTAAAGTCGCCGCAAGAGAGTTGGCCATAAAATACTGTAAAGACAGCTTGGGCGCAGAAGAAGATGCTATAAAACTTAACGCGGATGATGTAATTTTAGGGGACCCAGTGGTCTTAATATTTAAGAGCAGCACGCGTACTGTCAAACAATTTTACGCCGCATTCTTTAAACCCTTGAGGCAATTGGCGAATTTATATTATCCGATGGAAATAGAATTAGACTACGACAAAGGGGATTTTTTAGTGCGCTTTAATTTAGAGGCGCAAGCTTGTAATAGAATAGAGCCCTCCTCCTTGAGCGCAGAAGATTTTCTGGTTTGTGTGCGGCATAGTTTGAAGCTAAAAGGACTAAGAGCACCATTTTCCATTTTACAGGAAACCATAAAAGGCATGGCGTTGCCCAATGAAAGAGAGTTTGCAACCATAAAAAAAGAAGCGTGTATTATAGAAGGAAAGGAACCAAGGGGATATCCAGGTTTTTTTGATCAGAATGTCAATGCAGTAGGGGGTAAGAAGGTGCAAGGTAAGGATTGTCTGCCTAAGGACAAGGAGCACAATACACCCCACCGCTCAAGGGCTTTGCCACACCGGTCGTACCCGGAAAACTAAAGGGCAGTTGTTGCAAATGGCGTACGGCTAGATAAGCGAAGATTTGTGCTTCTAGGGCATCGGCGTTCCAGCCTATATCGTCTGCGGTTTTCAGCACCGCTTCTGGGCAATGTTCTGCTAAACGTATTTTGAATTCTTGTAGTAGGACGGGATTATGCCAACCGCCACCAGCGACTATCCATAGATTAGGTAAAGGGCGTTTTAAGTGCAGCAGACTTTGAATGATACTGTCTGCGGTAAACGCTTCTAAGGTGCGGCAGGCATCTTCCAGCGATAAATATTCTAGTTCAACAGGCCATTTAAAATCGCCACTGTCCAAGGATTTAGGTCCGGCTTTAGTAAAAAAACTGGCCTGTATACCGTGCGTATACAATCTTTGTAATAGTGCAGTATTGACCGTACCGGCTAAACCATAATGACCATCTTGATCTCTATTTTCCTTTCCATTGGTTTTTTGGCGCACCAACGCATCAATTAAGCCATTGCCGGGTCCGGTATCCAATGCAATTAATTGCACGGGGTCATCGTTGCTAATAAGCGTTGCATTGGCAATACCACCGCAGTTTAAGACCAGGCAAGGGATTAAGCCATCGCGTTTGGCTAAGGCCCAGTGATAAATAGGTGCGAAGGGCGCGCCTTGCCCGCCCTTCGCGATATCGTTGGCACGAAATTGATAGACGACGGGGATATCTAACGTATTCGCCATCACAGGACCATCGCCTATAATGATAGAACACTGTCGTTGTGGTTGATGGTATAAGGTTTGCCCATGATAGCCTATGACGTTAATATTGCTAGCCTTAAGCTGCTGCTGCTGCAATAATTCTTGTACGGCGTTGATATGTGTGCGCGTCGATTCATCAATAACGGATCCTAGAGATAAAGCAGTATAATAATTATTCATAGGATGTTGCAATGCACTTAAGTATTCGGCAACATCCGCCTTAAAATGAAGCGCTGCCTGTTGCAAGTCTCCTTTGTGTTTACGCACACTGTATTCAGCGGCTTTAAGTGCGATTTGGAAATCAGCTTTATAAGGACAATGCAAATGACCTTTTGCTACAATATGATGTAGACCATCGGTTTCTAATAAGGCTGCATCAATGCCATCCATGGAGGTGCCGCTCATCAGTCCTATGCTCAATGTCATGGTGTTTACCCCTTTTTGGCAGGCACGGGGGCCTGCCCCTACGATATTAACTCTCTTCAAAAATAACTTTTTTTCGAGCCGACAAATGCCGTTCCCGCAATTCTACATCGATATAGCGATCGGTAATAGCCCCCGAGCTATGCCCCGCATCGTCACGCACGTGTTCGCGCGGCCGTATTTTGACATCATCGGAAATACCTGTATGGCGCAACCAATGCACGGTGGCTTCGTTTAATAATTCAGCTTCTTCTTCAAAACCATCTTGTTGTAATTGCATGATGGCACTGTCAAAAGAAAATTGGACGATTTTGCGTATGTAATTGGTGCTGGTAATAGGACCCTGCCCCTTAGTGCGTGCTAATAAAGGCGTGTAATCGGCCGCCGAAGGTAATGAAGATAGACCCAAGTGTTTGCGCCAACGCTTTAAGGCCTCTAACAGGGTTTCACTCACAGCAATTTGCCGTTCCTTATTGCCTTTGCCTACGGTTGTAAACCACCAATTGCCATCGCCGTCGCGGGCAAAGTCGTTCATTTTCGGCATCCAACGTTTACTGGCAGTAAGCTCCGAGATACGCAAATACATAGAATACAACGCGGACATAATGAATAAAGTACGTTCATGCAAGACCCCATTCGTATCGGCTAATTTGCGCGCGGTTTCGATCACATACTGCCATTGCAGCTCCGATAAACGGCGAATTTTAGCTTGACTTTGAAAGGAGCGTATCAATTGATTTTTTTGTCGTATGAGGGCAATGGGATTGATATCGGCATAGTTTTCTTGAACCAAATAACTAAAAAAACTGCTTAAAATAGCCAATAACTCACGCAAGGAGCCTGTAGCCAATTTAAATTGCTTGATGTCCAGTTCAACACCTTTACGCCTCGCGGCTTTAGAAATAGTAACGACAAAGGGCCTCCATTCCGGATTGGGGATACGCGCGCCTTCTTGCTCTATAAAACGGGCGGGCTTGTTGTAACCTACCCAATGTTGCGGCGGTTTTTGGCAAAAAGCAAGGTATTCCAGCATATCTTCGCGGCGCAAGGCTTTGATGGTTTTTTTACAGTACAGTGCTGCCCAATGCAGTAAACGCTCGATTTCGCGACGATAGGAATTAAACGTTCCTAAGCTGCCCTTATAGGAAGTCAGAAAAGCCATTGCTTTTTGAATATCTTCTAAACAATAGCCCTCGGGAAGTCCGCAGGATAGGTTTTGATGACTAATGCGCTCTATGGAATCGAATAAGGGCAGCGGTATGTTAAGGGCGTTGGGCATCTCTAGTATTACCTTGTTGACCATGGACTATAATTTTGTTTTAATCTATACCATATCATAATTGCTGCGAGACGTCATCATCATGGAAAATAGCTTAGAAAAGATCCTCAATGGATACCATCGTTTTAGAGAGAAATATGCCGAAGGCGATTTGTCGGTCATGCGCTATTTATCGCGTTATGGGCAAAATCCGCAAATCATGGTCGTGGCTTGTTGCGATTCTAGGGTAGATCCCGCCTTGATTTTACAATGCGATCCCGGTGATTTGTTTGTAGTACGCAATGTGGCTAATATTGTACCACCCTATGAACGTGATGAGGCACATCATGGTACCAGTGCAGCCTTAGAGTTTGCAGTCTGCTTTTTAAAAGTAGAGCACCTCATTTTATTGGGACACAGCCAATGTGGTGGCATAAAAGCTTTATTGGATAGTCATAGCGAAAGGCAAAACGATTTTATTTCAAATTGGGTCAATTTAATACAACCTGAAGGTGTCAAAGCCTGCAGTGCCGATGACTGTGCCAAAGAAGCGCTACAGCAATCTTATCGTAATTGCTTAACGTTTCCGTGGATAAAACAGAAGATTGAAACGCAAGAATTGGCACTGCATTTATGGTTTTTTGATATAGAAAGCGGGCAAATCTTCAGGTATTCTGAGAAAGATAAATGCTATAAGGCCTTGCCGAATTAAGATCTTAATTTCAACGCCAGCTCTGCCAAACGTTTGCCACTGGATCTGCACAATATTTTTTCCTGTTCGCTGATCGGATTTTCACTCTTAGCGCCGGCATAATGACTAACGCCATAAGGCGTGCCACCGGTTTTGGTTTCAGTCAAGGCCGCTTCGCTGTAGGGTATACCCGCAATGACCATGCCATGATGCAATAGGGGTAACATCATCGATAGAAGAGTGGTTTCTTGGCCGCCATGCAAGCTGCTGGTTGAAGTAAACACGAT